>NZ_JBXYJH010000001.1:0-421250 GCF_057396215.1 Psychrobacter sp. CX18
ACCCCAACTTTAATTTCTCAGCATCCTAAATCAGCAAAAATCCACACAAGTTGTTCTTTGATTTTAGCTTTTAAATAGTTGACTTATCTTGTCGTCCAAGGTAAGTTGTACTAAGTTCAATAAAACTCTCTCAATTCGAGTAGTCGTTTTTACTTAGCGAGCCGTCTAGTATATCTTATATAAAATAACTGTCAAGCTGTTTTTAAATCGTTTATCAAATTAACGAGCAATAAATGTGGGTTGTTAAGCCTGTATTTATTCTTCATTGCCTTGATGAGGTGCGTATTATACGCAGTTTATTTTGTCTGTCAAGAAGTTTTTGATTTAATTTACTTTTTGTTAAGATGGCTTTTCAATACCTTATGTTCGAAAACGAATCTTTGAACAGATATCTAGCAAACTAATCCATGAACAAAATGGTTTTTACTACCCTCTTGTTCTCTTAAACAGGTGGCGTATTATAGAGCGTTTTTAACATTGGTCAAGGCTTTTATACAAATTAATTTAAATCAATACTTTAAGCTTATAACCTTCTTATTTACGTGCTAATTTCGCAACTATATCTATTTACATCGTTACCCCGTTCTTAACTTTTTAAATTTCACAGTAGGCTGGTGCTTTTAGCCCAGTAAATCAAGATCTTTAATCAAAAATACTGGGCTAAAATCACAGCCTACGTTAAGGGTTGAGCATGAGGTATTGTTATATTATTGAGCTGCCCGTCCCCTCCTTTGAACAAACACCTTCAGTTTTTCTCTCATTTTCTTTTCTATAGTTCTTATGAATAAGCATACTTTCAAAGTAGTAAAAGCTATTAAAGATAGCGTTATAATAACTACGATACATCGTGTTGCGTATTTGATGGCACCGCTAGCCCCGATTGCAGCGGCTATACTGGGTGGAGTATAAGGCAAAGGTGCTTGCTTTAAATCGTTATCGCGAAGCAGGAACGAGGTAAAGCGTAGCACATTGCCTTATGCACACCCAGATAGTAGCAAAAAGCGGGATGAGCTACTTATGGCACTTTTCGTGTAGTTATCGTGTACTTCAATTTGCACACTATTCTATTTTGCCTACGCACTGAAAAAATGTTCGATATGCGTCGACTTTTTTATCCAATGATAATGGATAAGCGCGGGAGGTAGATGGTAAGCGATACAGCGTCAAGTCACGTCCTGCATAGGGAAACGCTATGTATTGATTGGTTTTTGGGATTTGGGATTTTGGAATAGGTTTGCCCTGTTCCTCCGCTAATAACCCCATCAGAATTTCGGTCGCCTTGCCGCCTGTGGTAAAGAGGGTATGCACCTTTGGGACTTGATGTAGAATTTGTTTTAAATCAACGGGTTCAACAATGCTCAAGTGTTTGTCAGCGGCGTTGCCTTGTTCACGAATGGCCTTTTTAACCGTCGGGCAAGAGGCGATACCTCGCTGGTGCATGAATGCTTGGATGCGCTCAGGGTCAAAGGCTTTGTTGTCACCATCACGAAAGTAATCCCCATCCTCAAAAAAGACGCGCCCATAGATGCGCCACATGTCATTGTAAAAGTTTGGATAGTGAAAGCTCATGCCCCATTTGTCTGAGGTAGGGGGAAAGGTGCCCATCATCATAATGGTGGCATCGCTAGGAAGCACGGGGCCAAAGGGGTGACTTTCGACCGGTTGTTCGCTGTGAGAGTTGTCAACTGAATCAATGGCAAGGTTATCTTTTGGGTCGCTCAATGCTTTACTCCTATATGAAGTTTGATAGGTGAGGTTCGATATTGTATTTCTTAGCCTATCTAAACGGTGAAGTGTGTCAGTGGCTTTTGTTTTATTGCTATAATTAACGTAAGTTATAAAGCGTTAACTTATTAAGACTAACGCTAAAATATAGTGCACCCTAATTTTACCCCCGTCCAAGAGGTCTTATGAACACGTTAAATGTTGAAATCATTAGCCACCCTTTAGTACGCCATAAACTAAGCTTAATTCGCGCCAAAGACTGTAGTACTTATAAGTTTCGGACGTTGACCAAAGAGCTTGCTCGCTTGATGGCTTATGAGGCGTGTCGTGATTTTAAAATCGAAGAAATCACCATGCAAGGCTGGGATGGTACTGAAATTACGGGTGAGCAAATCGTTGGTAAAACAGTCACGGTGGTCCCAATCTTACGAGCCGGTCTTGGTATGCTCGACGGGGTATTGGACTTGATCCCTACAGCTAAAATCTCTGTGGTGGGTCTGCAACGTGATGAAGAGACGCTACAACCCGTTCCGTTTTTTGAAAAGCTGGTGTCGGATGTAGACCGCCGTCCTGCCCTTATTATCGATCCGATGTTGGCAACTGGTGGCTCGATGGTTGCGACCATCGATATGTTAAAGCAAAAAGGCTGTTGTGATATTAAAGCCTTGGTATTGGTTGCAGCGCCTGAAGGTGTGCGTTTAGTCAATGAGGCACATCCAGATGTCAAAATCTATACCGCCTCTTTGGACAGTCATCTTAATGAAGATGGTTATATTATCCCCGGTCTTGGCGATGCAGGCGATAAGATATTTGGCACAAAATAAGGTTTCATGTTGGGGTTAATGAATCGCCAAAAACGTCTAACTTATCTTGTAGTATCTGAGTAGACCATGAGCTGGGTAAGCGTTATCTGATTGAGGATTATTCGAAAAGGGCTCCTCTTTGATTAGCGTTAGCCATTTGAAATCCAAAATCATGACCTCGTTGCGAAGTCCTTCCCGGGTCCGCTTGTTGTGCTTTATGGCAAAGGCGTTTACAGCATCAGACGTCACGCTAATAATATTAATGATAAACGGCTGCGCTGGCTTTAGTTGCCTGACTTGGCCAGCTTGACTAACTTGAATCGGCTGTCGTCTATTGGCGTCAGATGTTTTAGTTTTTAGCCTAGTGTGCAAACCAGAGTGATGTTCAGCCTGATGAACCACTTGATTCACTTTTTGATGAAGCGCCGAGTTTATACCACCTAAAGCATCAATGATTGCCGTAAATGGATTTAAAGTGGTCATTAATAGCTTTTCTTGACGCACGGTATTCGGCAATTGACCCCCACTAAACAATACTTGATCTATGGGCAGCCGCTGGGTATGGCGCATAAGCTCATGCCTTAATAGCTCTGGCATATCAGCATTAAACACATCTTCTTGTTGCCGATAAAAGGCACTAAAACTGCGCTGAACATAACGCCCAAACACTGTAAAGTTTATCCAATCTTGATACACCTCATTATCCTGCAGATGCTGGCTAAACAGCGTTTGCTCAGAAGTTAGCGTTTGAGCAAACGCTTGCTGTCTATCAGCCTGCAAGTCAGACTCAGCCTCAGGACTTTTAAAGTCCTCATTTAGATCTAACTCAGCATTGAGATCATTAAGATCTAAGCTGCGCAACTGTAAATTATTTAACGCTTGCTTGTTTAAAACCCTATTGTTTAAACTATGGAATAATAGGGTTTGCGCAGAATCAACGTCCTGCCCATGCCACTGCATAGGATAAAGACTCTGATCAAGATGCGGCAGCACAGGAGTAGTCTGGGGGTTAGACTGTGTTTGGAAAAAGGAAAACATTACTGTTCTGGGATATGACCCGCGCTTTGTTCAAAAGCGAGAATCGTCTGACGTTCGGCTTCAGTCCAAGGCTCTTTTGATGTGGCGTCTTTATTAAGTCTCACCATCACCGAATCGCCTGTCGCCACGACTGCCTGCTGCGCCGTACTGTAATAAAGGTACTCCATCACCACACTGGTGTTATCAAGCTTTTTGGTCCGTACGCCAATAAGCAAGGTATCGGGATATACCACAGGCTTGAGATAAGTACAACTTGACTGGGCTAACACATTCGTTGCGTCGTCTGAAAAAGCCTGAGTTTGGTTTAGATAGTTAATACGAGCTGACTCGGCATATCGGTAATAAACAACGTTATTAACATGATTAAACGCATCCATGTCATTCCAAATCACGGGTTGCACATACACACTGGCGAATTTAGATAACTCATCAGGGGTTTCAAAATTTTCGGTATTGTTAGGGATGCTCATGGTGTTCAATATCCTAATGACATTAATTATAATTTGATTGTATAAAGGCTATTCCGCGCCAAACTTCATCGGTATCAAGATGCTCAATGCGCACACACGTTAAGTCTAAATCCTGCAACGTTTGGGTTAAGCGTTTGCCAAAGGTTAGATAGTTGAAGCTGCTTAATTCAATATCCGCAGGTTTTAAATCAGTAGGCTGATGGCTGTCCTGGAAAGTAGGGGTTTTTGAGCGTTGGTGTTGTGCGCGTTGGTGTTGTATGTATTGGTTTTGCTCAGTAACTAACAAACGCCAATTGGTAAAAGCCTCACCACTACTGATTAGTACTACTGGTTTTTCATATTTTTGAAAACCGAAAGCGCCATCCTCTTCGAGGATAGTGTCATGTTGATGACTGTTGCTTTTCTCAGAAGTCGGTGCAGGTGAATGTTGAGATACTGCGTTTGACTTGATAATGTCACGTTGCATGGCTTGAAAGTTCTCTAAGGCGTCTGGGGGACAGCGTCTTTGATACCATTCAATAGCATCGACGGTCACTTTTTCACCTTGTAAGAAATGGACCAATTGTCGTCGTCCGCCTCGACCGCGCCAAACCAGAACTTTATCACCCTGCGCCAATGTATTTAATTCAGGCATACGCATCATACCTTCATTACTATACTCATCAGGACATTGAACCTGCCAGCCTACAACATGTAGCGCCTCGGCTGTCGCATGACCTACCGCAATAACAGGACATTTTGGTACAAAGCTTTGAGGGCATGAAGCCAGACCTAGCCGTGCTGCAGTAGGACTTACTACAACTAAGGCTTGATAACTATCTGGTTGCTGACAGAAGTCTTGTTGATGCTGATGTTCGCCATCACTAATAGCAACAGGCACTAGCTCTAATAGTGGCAGCTCTAAGACAGTCATGCCTTTATCCTGCATAGCGGAGGTTAAAGCTTGCGCGCGGTTAGCAGGACGAGTGTTGATAAATATCATAGCACCACATTAAACCCATCTGAAATCATGACTAGGACTGACACCAACAACAGCAATTAAGACCTTATAATGCCGATACTGATAAATTATTGCTGACAAATTACTACTGACAAATTATTAAAGAAGTCATTTTTAAGGAATTAACTGTTAAAAAAGCTATCTGACTCTTTTTTGTCTGCCTAATTTTGTCAGACTTACTTGTTTTTATCAGTATAGATAGCTTTTAAGATATCTTCAGCCCCAATAGATAAAAGCTGATCTGCAACCTCAACGCCTAACTGTTCCGCTTGCTCTTCACGATCTGCCTGATTACCACTTAAGACCACGCGATTGTCTGCTTTGAGTAACGTCTGACCATCTTCTGAGCCGACGCGCCCCCGTAGCCATAATGTCTTGGCATTAGAGGTTTCAGACTTTTTTTCAATGACGGCAAAGGCCGCGATAGGCACCTGACAGCCGCCTTCAAGACGACGGTTTAAAGCACGCTCTGCTTTCAGACGAATTCGGGCTTGACCGTCATTTAGTGGTTTTAACAAGTCAAGTACCGCTTTATCATCGCTGCGACATTCGATAGCAAGTGCACCCTGCCCTACCGCAGGCAAACTGACTTCAATATCGATCTCTTCTTTAATACGGTCACTAAGCTCACTGCGAATGAGGCCACTAGTGGCTAAGATAATTGCGTCATATTCTCCTGCATCAAGCTTGCTTAGGCGAGTCTGTACATTGCCCCGTAAGGATTTAATCACTAAGTCAGGACGATAGGCTTTTATTTGACATTGACGACGCAGACTTGCTGTACCGACTATAGCACCTTGTGGCAAAGCGTCTAAATTATCATATAGATTCGACACAAACGCATCAGTTGGAGTTTCACGCTTACAATAGGTGCCCAGCATTAAGCCTTCGGGTAACTGCATCGGCACATCTTTTAAAGAATGCACCGCAATATCGGCACGCCCATCATATAAAGCTTGCTCTAGCTCTTTAACAAAGAGACCTTTGCCGCCAATTTTTGCCAGTGGCGTATCTAAGATTTTGTCGCCCTTGGTGACCATCGTCACTAAGCTGACCTCTAAATTAGGGTATAAAGACTCTAACCGTGACTTAATATGCTCTGCTTGCCACATGGCTAATGGACTCTTACGGGTGGCAATCTTTAGGGTTTTTAACTCGGTACTATGCGCTGATTTGGTCATAAAATTCTTTTCTTAGGGTTCTATAAGGGGGATCAAGTTTACTTACTGTTAATCAAGAAGTTAACAAACAATATGAGTAATAATAGACAGGTTAATAGAAGTATTCAATGTACGTGACAAAACAAGGCAAGTTAAATTAAAGTATAAAGCGCATTATTTAATTATAAATCAATCATTATTACAGTGATGCAATGTTGGAATGCTTAACGATGCAGCTATAGTTAGCGAACTACTAAACGGTTACAGTGTTAACCTCGTTAAGCCTACTATAGTAGTACTTTGCACTTAGTACTTGCACTCGGTTGCCTCGTAACCATTTTAGGCTTCTTTGGCTATAATAGGATGATACAAATAATTAATAAGCAATTAAGTGTGTTACAAACTAATGGTATTCTAAACTCGATGCAAACTCTTTTGCTAAATCAAACTATTTAGCTGATAACAAATCGTTTTAGTAATTCAAACTGTTTTACTAATTAAAGCCGCTTAGCTAGCACCGCCACCTTGTCCTTTGCTATACTGCCTTTGATAAACTATTTGCTCGATGTACTTTACTGGATTTTAACTGATATGACTGACAATAACGACTCTATTAACAACTTAACAAACCAATCAAACACATCAGGTACAACCGCACCCCAACAAAGCCAGCAAGGTCAACAAATGTGGGGCGGACGCTTCAGCGAAGCGACTGACAGCTTTGTGGCAGCTTTTACAGCCTCTGTTGGGTTTGATCAGCGTTTTGCCAGACATGATATTCAAGGCTCGATCGCTCATGCGACCATGTTAGGTCGCTGTAATATTTTAACCTCTGATGAGGTCAAATCCATCATCGATGGCCTACATCAAGTTCAACAGGAAATCGATGATGGTACATTTAACTGGTCGATTGCGCTTGAAGACGTGCACATGAATGTAGAGTCACGTTTAACCGATATCATCGGTACAGTTGGTAAAAAGCTACATACAGGACGCAGCCGTAATGACCAAGTTGCGACAGACATTCGCCTTTGGCTACGTGAAGAGGTTGATAATATTGTCGAGCTATTGGTCAAGTTGCAATCTGGACTACTCGGGTTGGCAGAGCAACATACTGAGACCATTATGCCAGGCTTTACTCATTTACAAACGGCGCAACCTGTGAGCTTTGGTCATCATGTTATGGCATGGTTTGAGATGTTAAACCGAGATACCGAGCGTCTTATTGATGCCCGTCGCCGTATTAATCAAATGCCTTTAGGCAGTGCTGCCCTTGCGGGTACTACTTTCCCTATTGATCGTACCATCACCGCTGAGTTATTAGGTTTCGAAGGTATTTGCGAAAACTCATTAGATGCTGTTTCAGACAGAGACTTTGCGATTGAGTTTACCTCTGCGGCCTCTATCTTAATGATGCACTTATCCCGTATGAGTGAAGAGATTATCTTATGGATGTCGGCTCAGTTTGGCTTTGTGCAGATTCCAGACCGCTTCTGCACCGGCTCATCCATTATGCCGCAGAAGAAAAACCCAGATGTGCCCGAGCTGGTACGTGGTAAAGCGGCCCGCGTCTTTGGTCAACTGATTACCCTACTTACTCTCATGAAAAATCAACCACTGGCGTATAACAAAGACAATCAAGAAGACAAAGAGCCCTTATTTGACTGTGTCGATACCTTAACCGGCTCTCTACTTGCTTTTGTCGATATGCTTCCCAATATCACGCCCAATAAAGACAACATGCGAGCGGCAACCATGAAAGGCTATGCCACGGCAACAGACTTAGCAGATTATTTAGTTCGCCGAGGTGTGGCCTTCCGTGATGCCCATGAAGTGGTTGGTAATGCGGTCGCGCTGGCCATCAAAGAGGGCGTTGATCTTAGCGAATTAAAGCTTGCTCAGTTACAACAGTTTAGCGATGCTATCGGTGAGGATGTCTTTAATTACTTGACTTTAGAGGGCTCGCTTGCTGCTCGTGACCATCTTGGTGGGACTGCGCCAAATCAGGTTATGCAAGCAGTTGCTCGAGGTCGTAAACGTCTTGAAAAATACAACATTAAAACATAAAAAACTGAAACATAAAAAACTGAAACTTAAAAAACTGAAACTTAAAAAACTGAAACTTAAAAAACTGAAACTTTAAGAACGCTGAAACTTTAAGAACGCTGATAATTAAAGAACCTTGATGATTAAAGCCGGTTAAGTATTTGATTTGCAGACTGACTGATTAACAACGGATAGACTTCATTCACATTTGTCATAATAGGATAAAACCATGACAGCTACTTTTGATCCAAAAGCAAACTTGGTGTTTTGCCGTAAATATAAAGAAGAGTTACCTAAAATGCCAAACCCACCTTTCCCGAATAAGAAAGGCGAAGAGATTCAAAATACCGTTTCTAAAAAGGCATGGGATGAATGGCAAGAACTGCAAACCATGTTAATCAATGAAAATCACTTAAGTATGATTGATCCAGAAGCTAAAAAGTTCATCAATGAGCAGCGTGAAAAGTTCTTGGATAATGAAGATTACCAACGTCCAGAAGGCTGGTCACCTGAGACTAAATAGGTGACATTAAGTAACTTTTACTAAATAAAGGACTCACTGACACCCTCTATCCCTACTTTTGCTATGCGTGAGACTGGTGCTCTGCGAGAGCTTGTTCAAAATGCTCATGACTCTATTGTGCGTCGTCGCATTGAACACCCCGATCGGAAGGATAAATTAGAGAATAGGAAGCGCCTGTCTTGCATCGATATCATTCCTGATATTAAAAACCATTAATCGTGGATTGTCGATACGGGGGCAGGACTCACTGAAATAGAAAGTCACAAGTATCTTGCTACCGTTGGCGCTCTAAAGATGTTATCAAACGTTATGGTCTATAAATAAGGGCTTTAAAACTCAAAGATTAATCCTCATTCGGTTTGTTGCCACCTTCAATTTTAGGAGGCACAGTGCCATTATCTCCATTGCGTGCTGCAATACTATCAGTAGCCAGTTGTACCGCTTGCTCTATGGTATAAAAATCGGTATGACGGACATCTTTCCCGCTAATGCAGTATATAACCAATTCTGCGATATTACGGGCGTGATCGCCAATACGCTCTAAAGCACGTAACACCCATAAGATATTGATCACTTTTGAGACATGACGGCTGTCTTCCATAACATAAGTCATTAACGCTCTAGATGCCGATTGATATTCTACATTGACGTTTTCATCGCTTTGCATGACGGCAAAAGCTTTTTCAGGATCCATTTGTGAAAACGCCTCTAAAGCATTTAATAGCATTAAACGAACTTGATTTGATAAATGTTGAACTTCTGAATAGCCGCGTGGTGATACGCCTTCTTTTTTCAACTGAATTGCCATACGAGCGATTTTGCTGGCTTCATCACCAATACGCTCGATATCCACAACACCTTTGGTCATCGCCATCACTAAACGTAAGTCATTAGCGGCCGGTTGACGCTTTGCTACCAATAAAATTAGCAATTCATCAACCTTTATCTCCATCTGATTGATCTCATTATCATCATCTATTACTTTAACAGCTACTTCCTCGTTACTGTCAATTAAGGCATGAGTGGCAAGCGTGACATGATCGGCAGCCATATTTCCCATATGCATGAATAAATCTAAACATTCATTTAAATCATTATCAAAGCTGCGTGACGAATGTTTTTCATTAACTGGCATGGATGTATATCCTTAATAATTATTTTTAATTATTGTTCAAAGTGTTGGTAAATTCGGACTATCTATCCCTAAGTATATTAAACCTATGCCATCATAGTATGCAATCTATCACCCTGATAGTCGTAGTTTTAAACGATAAAATAATATACCATTTTTGAAAATTAACATATAAAGAAAAATAAACGTTATATTGGCAAGTACTACCCATTGTGGACTAGGCAGGTTTGACAAAGATAGGTTTTTTTATAGAAAAGGTTTAAGTTTTTAAGATTTAAGTGACTGCACCATTTAACCCACCCCAAAAACCAGAAAGCCAGATACCTTATTTTAGTCAGTATCTGGCTTGAAGAGTTGAGTGATGAACCAAACCCAATTCAATTTTAGCCATAACGACCGGTGATATAGTCTTCAGTCGCTTTTTGAGCTGGGTTGGTAAATACTTGATTGGTTTCACCCATCTCAACCATATCGCCAAGATACATATAGCAAGTATAGTCAGAAACACGAGCAGCTTGTTGCATGTTATGCGTTACAATCGCGATAGTATAATCATGTTTCAAATCTTCAATCAGATCTTCAATCGCACCGGTTGAAATTGGATCTAGTGCCGATGTTGGCTCATCTAACAACAATACTTCAGGTTTTGTTGCTACACCGCGAGCAATACATAGACGCTGCTGCTGTCCGCCAGATAATGACAAACCTGAAGCTTTAAGCTTGTCTTTTACTTCAGGCCATAAGGCTGACTTTTTCAAAGCCCATTCAACACGATCATCAAGCTCTGACTTGCTTAGCTTTTCGTATAAACGCACACCAAATGCTACATTGTCGTAAATGGACATTGGGAATGGCGTTGGCTTCTGGAATACCATACCCACTCGCGCACGTAACAAATTAACATCAACGTCTTTATCTAAGATATTTTTGCCATCAAGAAGGATTTTACCTTCCGCATGCATACCAGGGTACAAATCATACATACGGTTAAAAGTACGTAATAGAGTCGATTTACCACACCCTGACGGTCCGATAAAAGCGGTGACATTCTTTTCAGGTATGTCGATGTTGATTTGTTTTAGGGCTTTAAAATCACCGTAGAAGAAATCTAAATCACGAATTTGCATTTTTGCTTCTGGCATATTGTCTGGCAAATCTGCGACTGTTTGCTTTGTGAATGAAGACGTATCAGGCTGTTCTTGTTGATTACCTGTCTCCATTGGCTGATCAAGCATGCTCTCGCTTGAGGCTTGAGTATCTTTTACCACTACTTTCTTTTCAATTGTATCAGTCATAATACTACCTTTTAAACTCTTTAATAAATGTTGGTCAATAATCAATTTACACGTTTCAACAATGTGTCAGCTTACTTTTTATCCCGCCCAACGATGCGTGCAATGATGTTAAGACCCAATACTGAAAATGTGATAAGCAGTGCTCCGCCCCATGCTATCATATTTTGTGTGTCATCGGGAGCTGCAGCAAATTGATAAATGGTCATTGGTAAGTTAGCCATCGCACTTCCCATATCCCAGCTAAAGAATCGGTTGTTCAGTGCTGTGAATAATAAAGGTGCGGTCTCACCGGTGATACGTGCAAAGCCTAAAAGAACACCTGTAATTAAGCCTGATTTTGCAGCACTCATAGTGACCGCCGTCACCACTTTCCATTTTGGTGCACCTAGTGCATAGGAGGCTTCACGTAATTGGTTTGGAACTAAGTTCAGCATGGTTTCGGTACTACGTACCACAACAGGAATGATAATGAGTGATAATGCAATAGCGCCCGCCCAACCTGAGAAACTGCGGTTATTCACCATTAACGTAAAGATGAATAAACCAATCACGATAGAAGGTGCAGATAGCAAGATATCATTAATAAATCGAGTGGCTTTACCAAGCCATGAGCCTTGAGAGAACTCTGCTAAATAAACGCCAGCCATGAGTCCGATAGGTGCGCCTATCAATAGACCTGTACCCGCAATCATGATTGAGCCTACGATTGCATTTCGCAAACCACCCATTGTATTTGGGGGTGGCGTATCTGCAGTGAAGATAGGCATCGTTAACATCGCTTCCATACCATTACGCAGTAGATCAATCAGAATCCAACCTAACCATATGAGACCGAACCCCATCGCTAAAAAAGCAAAGATAAGACCTAATACGTTATAAAACTTACGCTTCGAGTATAGCGACTTATTCATCCGCTGCTCAAAACTGGTTGAACGACTGGCTACTGGTGTTGAACTTGAATTCATTGTCATAATATTATTCCTGCTAAATATCTATCATTGTGTTGTCTAAATTGAGCTGGTTATCGACTCATTAATATCTAATAACTGTTAAACCTAGCTACTAATATTAGCTACTAAGATTAGTTACCCGCTTTCTTGTCAATACGTGACAGCATAATTTTAGATATTGATAAAACAACAAAAGTTATAACAAATAGAATTAAGCCTAAATGTAATAAGGTCGCGACGTGCATCTCACTTGATGCTTCAGCAAATTCATTGGCAATGGACGATGTGATCGTAACCCCTGAGCCAAATAAATTAGAGTTAATGTTATAAGTATTACCGACCAAGAACGTCACTGCCATGGTTTCTCCAAGGGCACGACCAAGCCCAAGAATAATACCGCCGACAACACCTGCTTTAGTGTAAGGAAGAATAATCTTGTACATGACTTCCCACGTGGTTGCTCCAGCACCATAAGCCGATTCTTTTAATAGCTCTGGAACTACAGAGAACACATCCCGCATGGTTGCTGCGATAAAGGGGATAATCATGATAGCTAGGATCAGTGATGCTGTAAAAACACCGATACCCAGTGGTGGCCCACCAAAGAAATTGCCAATAACAGGGACTGGACCGATAACTTTAATAATAAAAGGTTGTACATACTTAGCGAATAAAGGTGCCAGTACAAAGAAACCCCACATGCCATAAATAATTGAGGGGATACCAGCCAATAACTCAATCGCCATGCCCAAGGGACGGCGTAACGTCTTAGGGCAAAGCTCTGTTAAGAAAATAGCAATACCGAAACTGACAGGTACGGCGATTAAAATAGCAATGATTGAGGTCACGATTGTGCCGTAAATAGGTGCTAAAGCACCATATTCATCATTGACGGTGCTCCAGTTCGAACTAGTATAAAAACCAAAACCAAATTCTTTAATACTTGGCCATGCTCCGATAACCAGCGACACCATAATTCCGCCTAGTGAGACCAGAACCAATAGTGCAAAAAACTTGGTCAAATTAACAAACAAGACGTCATTTCTTCGCTGCTTTGCTAACTGAGCGTGTAAGTCAGACATGGTAACCCCAACGTAAGTAAAATATTTTTAATAAAACTATCTGAATTTAACTAATAATTTAACTAATAAAAGGCAAGCAAATGAAATATCATTTACTTGCCAATTGCTTTAACGTTCATTAACAGTGACAAGTTAACGAATATTATTTAGGGTTATAAACTGGCTGACCGTCAGCACCAACTACTTGCTTCCATTCTTCTTTGAATAAAGCAACTGCTTCGTCTGGGAAAGGTACATAGTCAAGGTCTAATGCCGCTTGATCACCTTCGTTATAGGCCCAGTTAAAGAAGTTCAATACACCAGCAACTTTTTCAGGGTTCTTAGGCTCTTTATGAACTAGGATGAATGTTGCAGCAGCGATAGGCCATGCTTCTGGAGTATCAGAGTTAGCGATAACTTTGTAGAAGCCTTCAGCTTTTGACCAATCAACGTTACCAGAGGCAGCGAATGAATCAGCAGATGGCTCAACACGGTTACCAGCAGCATTAATCATAGAGGTATGTGACATGTTGTTTTGCTTAGCATAAGCATATTCAACATAACCAATAGAGTTAGGTGCTTGTGTTACCATACCAGCAACGCCTTCGTTGCCTTTACCACCAACACCAGTACCAGTTTGGTCAGTTGGCCACTCAACACTCTTATCAACACCAACGTTAGCCCAGTCGCTAGAAACTTCGTTTAAGTAATAAGTGAAGTTGAAAGTAGTACCAGATCCGTCAGAACGGTGAACTGTTGTGATATTTGCATCCGGAAGCTCAACGCCTTCGTTTAATGCAGTAATCGCAGGATCATTCCATTTGGTAATTTTACCTAAGTAAATATCAGCCAATACTTCGCCACTTAATACTAACTGGCCAGGCTCAATCCCTTCGATGTTAACGATAGGTACTACGCCACCGATAACGGTTGGGAACTGGATAAGACCGGCTTCTTCTAGCTCTTCAGGCTTAAGTGGCTTATCAGAGGCACCGAAATCAACTGTGTTTGCCTTGATTTGCTTAACACCACCAGATGAACCGATTGAGTTATAGTTCACTTGGCCTTTAGTAGCGGCTTGGTAGTCTGCAGACCATTTTTGGTAGATAGGTGCTGGGAATGAAGCGCCGGCACCACTGATATTCATTTCTACGCCTTCGATATCAGTGTAACTATCAGCACCACCAGCAGTAGTTGTCGTTTCAGCAGGTGTTGTTGATGTAGCAGTAGTGGCTGTTTCATCACCTGTGGTCGCGGTGTCATCAGTTTTTTTATCACAAGCAGCTAAGGTCAACGCACTTGCTACTGCAACAGCTAATAATGAATAACGCATATTCTCTCCTAAAGAGTTGTCATTTTTAATTACAAAGGATTAATTAATATTATTAATAAGGCTTATACAGAAACAGTCCTATCACAAAACAGGAAGAAGCTAAAAAAAACTCTCCCTACTCGATTGACAACATTTTGACTCTTAAATATGACAGTTTGATGAAATTAGATTTTATTTGTTAAACAATGTAAATTAATTTAAATCCTCATTAACAAATCTACGGCAACTCATTGACATTATTTTTTCAAACGCCTTTTATAGGCAATATCATATAAGTCGCTATCTTATTAAAGAGTAGAGAAAGTATGATTAGACAAAGCAGTTTTCATTTTATTCTGCTAATATAGGTAACATAATAAGACTCGGGGTGCAGTCCATCTATAATGCCTTAGTAATTGTCACGTCGTTACAAAGCCAACTTATAGATGCGTTTGCTGAGACATCACCCGTTGAACCTGATACGGTTAATACCGTCGTAGGAAAGTCATCGCTTATTCTTAATACATAACAAAGTAACTATAGTTACTCTACTATTATGGCAAGCTTAAAATGAAAGTGTCAGCCTTATTTGATCTATCCTACTTAAAGTAATTATTTAAACAGTTATCATCAATGCTGATTACGCCAGTACAGCTTGAGGTTCTATCTGTCACGGTAAGCATTGGTAAAATAAGTTTTGTTCAAATGGCTACCTTTCTATTTGCAGTTTGCTTTTTGAATTGACGTATTTATGACTCATTTCAATATTGCCTCACTGTGGTTAAGTATTAAGAAGATACGGCACTCATCGAGTCTTTTTTTATTCTTCGGTTTTCTTTTTTTATAGCCCTACAGTTGATAGCTTATAGCGCTATTTGGTCTCCCTAAAAACGATAAACCAATTTGGCATCACGCCTTTTAGATTAAATAAGGACAATCACATGAGTCACTCTGATCATACTATAAAAACCCCTGCTCACCGCTCGGTAACGGATGAACGCTTCGATGAAGAAGCGCGAGATCTAACCCGCAATTTACCTGCCTCCAAAAAAGTCTATATCGAAGGCTCTCGGCCAGACATTCAAGTCCCCATGCGTGAAATCACCTTAACCGATACCCCCACCGGAGGGTTTGGTCTAGAAAATGGTGAAAAAAATCCGCCGTTTTATGTGTATGACACTTCGGGTGTATATACCGATCCCAATGTTGATATTGATCTCACCAAAGGCTTACCTAAGCTACGTGAAAAGTGGATTGAAGAACGGGGCGATACCGAACAGTTAGAGGGATTATCCAGCAATTATGGACGTGAGCGCGCTAGTGATATCAAAACGGCTAATCTACGATTTGCCCATATTGATAAGCCTCGTCGTGCAAAAGCTGTCAATGGTAAAGCTGGTAATGTCACCCAAATGCACTACGCTCGTAAAGGTATTATTACGCCTGAAATGGAATACATCGCCATTCGGGAAACTCAGAAACAACATGAGCTGACGGATATGCGTCAACATGATGGTGAAACCTTTGGTGCTAATACGCCTAAAATTATCACGCCTGAATTTGTCCGTAATGAAGTCGCCGCGGGCCGTGCCATTATACCGAACAACATCAACCATCCTGAATCAGAACCAATGATTATCGGGCGTAATTTTTTGGTCAAGATTAATGCCAATATTGGTAACTCATCATTAGGCTCAAGTATCGATGAAGAAGTGTCCAAAATGACATGGGCGACTCGTTGGGGCGCTGATACTATTATGGATTTATCAACCGGTAAGCACATTCATGAAACTCGTGAGTGGATTATCCGAAACTCTCCTGTGCCTATTGGTACCGTGCCTATTTATCAAGCGCTAGAAAAAGTAGATGGTGTCGCCGAGGACTTAACATGGGATATCTTCCGCGATACGTTGATCGAACAAGCCGAACAAGGTGTGGATTACTTTACGATTCACGCAGGCGTGCTACTTCGTTATGTACCTTTAACGGCCAATCGACTGACAGGGATTGTGTCTCGTGGTGGCTCAATCATGGCACAGTGGTGTTTGGCACATCATAAAGAGAGCTTCTTATATACTCACTTTGAAGATATTTGCGAGATTATGAAACAGTATGACGTCGCATTTAGCTTAGGAGATGGTCTGCGCCCTGGTTGT
Source organism: Psychrobacter sp. CX18 (assembly GCF_057396215.1). Lineage (NCBI taxonomy): Bacteria > Pseudomonadati > Pseudomonadota > Gammaproteobacteria > Moraxellales > Moraxellaceae > Psychrobacter > Psychrobacter sp. CX18. The sequence continues at coordinate 16,672 of NZ_JBXYJH010000001.1, forward strand.
ATTCAAGATGCTAATGACGATGCACAATTTGGTGAGCTACGCACTCTAGGTGAGCTTACTCAAGTTGCTTGGAAACATGATGTACAAGTGATGATTGAAGGTCCGGGTCATGTTGCCATGAACCGTATTAAAGAGAACATGGATCTACAGCTTGAGATGTGTCATGAAGCGCCTTTCTATACCCTTGGCCCATTAACCACGGATATCGCTCCAGGTTACGATCATATTACCAGTGCTATTGGTGCGGCGATGATCGGCTGGTATGGTACGGCGATGCTGTGTTACGTAACCCCAAAAGAGCACTTGGGTTTACCCAATAAAAAAGATGTAAAAGACGGCATTATCACTTATAAGATAGCTGCCCATGCTGCTGACTTGGCCAAAGGTCACCCTGGCGCACAAGCCCGAGACAATGCCTTGTCCAAAGCGCGCTTTGAATTCCGTTGGGACGATCAGTTTAATCTGGCCTTAGATCCTGACACGGCTCGTGAATACCATGATGAAACGCTGCCGAAAGATGCGCATAAATCTGCACACTTCTGCTCAATGTGTGGGCCTAAGTTTTGCTCAATGAAGATCACTCAAAACGTGCGCGAATATGCCGCTGGTCTAAAAACACCAGTGACACCTTCTGTGACACCGAGCAGTGGCGACTTAAAAGATGAGGCTCATCTGATTAAACAAGTGGATACAGAACTTGTCGGTCAGGTAGGTGAAGCAAGCTTTGATGAGGTTCAAAAAGGCATGCAAGAAATGAGTGAAAAGTATAATACAGAAGGACGTCAGCTGTATAAAGAAGTGTAAGCTTAATATAACAAATTACCAATTCACTTTACGGTAATAGTTTAATACATATTTAGTTTTTGTAAAAAATCTGTGTTGTTGATATTAAAATAGGGTATTATTTTAATATTAACAACACTTTTTTTTGAGATTTATTTAACAGATAAGCTTGCAAAACTTAGCCCTCAAACATCAAGCTCCAGTCAAATTGGCCCCTCAATTCTTTTTTTAGGTGTTATATATGAACCATGTTTACCGTATCGTTTTCAATCGCGCTTTAGGCGTTTATCAGTGTGTATCAGAAATTGCAAAGTCTCGTGGCAAGTCATCGGGTAAGTCGGCGACTACACGTCATAAATCCACATTAAATTTAACAGCGCTGTCTGTAGCAATGTTTGGTCTCTTGAGTTCTAATATAGCTTTTTCTGCAACTAATCCTAATGATTTCATAATCAATCAAGGAGAGATTATTGAGCTAGGTAACGATGAAGGCATAGTCGCAGAAAATAATTTGATTATAGATAATAATAGTCAGGTTATTCTTCTTGATAATACAGCTAGCGGCATTAGTTCCCAAAATAATGTCATCATTGGAGATACTAGCAGTGGTAGTATTTCCATGATTCAAACTGAAAAGTCTAGTCAACATATTTATCGTGGGCTATACGTTTCAAAGGATGCAATACTGGGTAACAAAAAATCAGGAATCGGTAATATAACCGTCTCTGGTTATAGATATCTTGGAACCGATAACTTAATAATTGGTAAACAAGGTCAAGGAAATATAGTTATTGAGAACACGCCATACCATGGTGGCCTGACTCAAGCCCGATATGTTACCTATATTGGCGGATATGGTCCTGATAGCACAACAGCCACAGGTAGTCTGACAATTAATGACAGTACCTATGTTAGTCCAAAGGTATTGGTTGGAAATACAGGTTCGGGTACCTTACATTTAAATAATGCGGGAGATTTAGAAACAGAATATCTTGGGCGTAACCCTAATTCAATTAAGTCTGATATTTATATCAATGGCGGTGGGATAGAGATAGCGTCTGACGAAGAACTCCTATTCGATAACTTCACAGATAAAAATATAATTCATCTTGGTACTAAAGGCGCTTATATTAGTTCAGAGATACCTCAATATGGTGGCGACGATGTTGCGAAGCCCATCTCGGTCGTAGTAGATCCTAATGCAGTTATTACCGGCGATGTTGGTAGCCTCGATATTAATCTTACTGATGAATATGATATTGGTGGGTTTGTCAAAACTGGTGTGGGAAGCTTAGAACTAACTACCTATAACAAGCAGTGGACAGGAGATTGGGGCGCTAGTGAGGGTGAATTAATACTAAAAGGTGACTACAAGATGCCACAAGGCGAGAGTCTAGCGGTAGGATTAATTGACTGGAATGAAGACGGTAAGATAGATAATGACGAATATGGAAGTATATCCGTTATTGGTAATCTAGATATTTCAGATGGAAAATTAAAGGTTTATATAGCTCGATATTTTGAAAACCCCGAGTTAAACTCAGTATATAAAGAGGTCGTTACCGCAACCAAACTAAACGGTGAGTTTAAAGACATTATTGATAACAGCCCTTTAGTAGGTTTCCAAGCGGATTATAGTGATGCGAATGCCGTTCATTTAAAAGTGGTAGCGCCAACCCCTGAGCCAGAACCAACCCCTGAACCAGAACCAACCCCTGAGCCAGAACCAACCCCTGAGCCAGAACCAACCCCTGAGCCAGAACCAACTCCTGAGCCAGAACCAACTCCTGAACCAGAGCCAACGCCTGAACCAGTACCAACGCCTGAACCAGTACCAACGCCTGAGCCAGAACCAACTCCTGAACCAGAGCCAACTCCTGAACCTACGCCAAGTAACGACGATATTACTTTTGTTGAAGCGACTCAGCTAATCAATAACTACCCTGCGTTGAACTTAGCGGGTGTATTAGACGATGCAATTGCTGACAAAGTCGCCAGTAACAATAATGCGTTAGCCAATGCTTTAATTTCAGATACCCAAAACTTTAGTCACGTTCAAGTGGGCGAGGCAGCAGAACAGCTTCAACCCCTATTTATGGGTGGAACGAATCGCTTAATCACCGACAGCAACTATGCTGTTAGCGATGCGATCAGTGAGCATGCTCAAACCACACCTGAGCGTAACCTTTGGGCGAAAGCTATTGGTAGTGATATGACGCATGATGCGGATGGCTATGTAACCGGTTATAACTCTGAGAACTATGGCGCTATCGTCGGTTTAGATATGCCTGTCAATCCTGACCTCAACTTAGGTGTTGCCGTCTCTTATATCGAAAACGATGCAGATACTGATGGTCATGCGCTAAATCATGAGGTGGAAGCTAAAAACTGGCAAGTCCTTGGTTATGGTAACTATGCCGCAAGTGATACAACGAGTATTAACTTCCATGCCGGTGCCGGTCAAAGTAGCGTGAAAGGTGAGCGTCATATCCAATTACCGTCTGCCCTAACCGCTAAATCCGACTATGATGTCGATACTCTGCAAGCGGGACTTGGTGTGTCGCATCGGGTCGGAACAGAAGCTCGTAATGTGTCACCGTTTGCAAGCTTTAACTATGCTCGTGCAGAAAGTGATGGCTATCGTGAGTCTGGTGCCGGTGCGTATAACTTAACGGTAGATGATAATAGTTATGAGTCTTTACGCTTGACAGCAGGTGTGCGCTTTAATCAAGCGGTTACTCCTAGCCTATCGTTAACCGGTCAATTGGCAGGTGCAATTGAGAATGGGGATGATTATTCTGATATCACTGCACGCTTTACTGATGTGGGCTCTGCTAAGTTCAATACCAAAGGTCAAGAGAGTAAAGAGGCCATTGGTATCGCAGGCATTGGTTTAGCATTCAAACCAACGGCTAATACGACGATCTCTGCTAATTATCGTGGCGAGTGGCGTGATAATTATGATGATCAGGGTGCGGCTATTGTGTTCGAAACTAAGTTCTAGTTAGCCTGCTTTAACTGTACGTGTAAGTAAAAAAGCTTGAGTTCCGTAATGGAGCTCAAGCTTTTTTTTATTACCGTAAAATGAAATAAACTTAGATCAAATTAATGCATCAAATTTTATGAACAACACTATACTTTTGAAGCCGTATAAATCTCTTCAATAGAGGCATTAATCGTATCGCTAAATTCTTGATCAGTTTGACCTTTTGATAAGCCCTCAGTGAACGCACGTGAGAAGCTTGCAATCATACCAGGGTTTTGCTGTAAACGTTCACACGCTTCATTACGGCTATAACCACCAGATAAAGCAACCACTTTTAGTACTTTTGGATGATCCACTAACTCTTTATAAAAACCTTGCTCTTCTGGCAATGTCAGCTTAAGCATAACCTGATGATCATCATCCAAACGATCCAAATTGCGTAAAATTTCCTCTTTTAACAGCACTTCGCTTTCATGCTTGTCTTCGCTTTGAATATTGACTTCTGGCTCAACGATTGGCATAAAACCTTCAGATAAAATCTGCTTGGCAATATCAAACTGTTGCTGTACTACTTTTTCGATACCATGTTGTGTTGCTTTATGGATAACCGAACGCATTTTGGTACCAAAGATAGGGTAATTTTTTGCCTTTTCTAACAAAGCACTTAAATTAGGGATTGGCTTCATGACTTGTACACCATCTATCTGTTCAGCTAACCCTTTATCCACCTTCAAAAATGGTACGATATTTTTATCTTCCCAAAGATAGTTGGCCGTTGGCTTACCATTGACTTCTCGATCCATAGTATCTTCAAATAAAATGGCGCCCAATACACGTCCACTATCAAAGCAGTCACACGTCATAATACGTGTACGCATCTCATGCACTTTTGCAAACATTTCATCATCGTTGGCGTATTCGCTTTCTTCTACCCCATACATTCGTAAAGCCTTTGGTGTACTACCCCCACTTTGGTCTAAAGCGGCGATAAAACCAATGTCATTTTTGATGCGTTCAAGCTGTTGTTGATAACTCATAATTTTTCCTAATTCCTATTGAAAAAAATGAAATCATAAAAACAATTAATTATTTTATGACAAAATCGAGCCTTTTATTGGAAAATCTTCTTTAGCGTTAGTTCTATAGCGCCAGTCATCTGATCAGCTTTGATCTAAGCTGATTAATCTTGCAATTGACACACTTGAATAAGACCTAATTATAAAAAGCATTTAGCAAGCATACAGATTTTTTAAGACAATAACGCTATCTACCCTATAAAACTTAAGGTTATTATACGCTAATGAGCTTAAAAAATAATCACGTATTCATCTTAAAAACCATGAATAACTTAATATACTAAGTTTTTTTGTCAGTAATTTTATTAATCGATATGGTATGCAAAAGGTTAAAGTGTCTTGTTTAGCCATATAAGCAAGGTACAATCTGACTTAATACGATGACTAAATACGATTAGTTAAGGCTCATCACTACAATGTTAGTGAGATAATGGTAATACAGTCCTACAATTAACGGGGATCATAAAACCACAAGTCTATAACTCTAAACTATTGATAGTCATATTGATTTATGTGTATCTTTTAACCATTTAATAATACAAGGATTATTATGAAAATACTATCGACTTCCCTTTTGGCTAGTATGCTTACTATAGGTACTTTAATGACAGGATGTCAAACCGCTACCGGTATGTCTCAAGCTACGTCTCAGCCCTCTATGAAACTAACAACTCACCCAATTACGAATCAAGCTTTACAGGCTAATAACTGGCAGCTTATCGATGCTACGCTAAGTAATGGTAGCAAGGTTAATGAGCTATTTATTGATCCTGCTAAGCCCCTCACCTTAAGCTTCTCAAAAGCTGATGGCCATAATATCGTATCGTTAATAAATACTTGTAATAGAATGTCATCAAGCTATAGCGTGGACAGCGGTACTGTAAAAATAGGCACTCTTATGTCTACATTGAAGGCATGCCCTGAACCACAGGCCAAATTTGATACTGCTGCAGCAGCAACCATACAGGGCCAGTATACGCTCAGCGAAGACGCTAACAAAACGCCTATATTAGTCATTACTAATGACAACCAGGTCTCTCACTTTAAAGCGGTGCCAAAAACTCAGTAAAACGTCTATTTTGGATTCGTAAAACAGCTTTAACCTAGTCTTTTTAATTGCTAAAGCAAAAACAATAACGCCTTACTATTTAGTAAGGCGTTATTAATTTGATCAACATTCACTCATATCACTCGACCGTAACACTCTTAGCTAAGTTCCGAGGTTGATCGACATCCGTACCGCGCATAACGGCCACATGGTAGGATAAAAACTGCACGGGGATACTATAGACAATAGGCGCTAAGTGTTCATTGACATCCGGTACATGAATGACATGCAGTCTCTCATCACTCACCAACTTGCTGCTCTCACTGGCGAATACAAACAGCTCTCCATGACGGGCGTGAACTTCTTGCATATTGGCTTTAAGCTTATCAAGCATACTGTCTTTTGGTGCGAGTACCACGATTGGCATGTCTTTATCCACCAATGCCAACGGCCCATGTTTCAGCTCTCCCGCCGCATAACCTTCTGCATGGATATAAGAGATCTCTTTTAGCTTTAATGCCCCTTCAAGAGCGATAGGATACTGAACACCACGGCCTAAGAACAAGGTACTTTGCTTATTTTCAAACTTCTGGCTCATCTCCTCAATAGGCTGATCAAGCGCCAAGCTTCTATCAAGCTGGCCTTTTAAATCATGCATACCCTCTATAATCGAGCTGAATACTTTGGCATCAATACGCTGTTGCACTTTACCCACTTTTAATACCAATAGCATCAAGGCGGCAAGTTGGGTGGTGAATGCTTTGGTTGATGCAACTCCGATCTCCACGCCAGCGTGCGTCGGCAAGAAGATATCTGTCTCACGTACCAGTGACGACGTGGCGACGTTACACACACTTAAGCTCACAAGCCCTTTAATCTCGCCTTCTTTGACTCTGCGCTGAGATTCCCGCAATGCAGATAACGTATCGGCAGTCTCACCTGATTGAGACAAACATACGACTAGCGTATCATCCATCACCACAGGATTACGATAGCGGTATTCACTAGCCACTTCTACTGAACAAGGCAGACGTGTCAAATTTTCAAACCAGTATTTGGCCACCATACCTGCATGATAGCTGGTACCGCAGGCCAACACTTGTATATGGCGTACACCTGCCAATGTCTCTTCATGTCTTTGCAGGAAGTCCGCTTTTAAATCATTGCCTTCTATGCCCATATCAAGCGTCAGTGCTACCGCATCAGGCTGCTCATAAATCTCTTTAAGCATATAATGCTTAAACTCACCTTTATCCGCATTATGATGTTTGGCATCTAATTCAGTGATATGACGCTCGACAGGCTTCCCATTCGCAAATACTTCAATGCTGTCGCGTTTAACAATAGCAATATCACCTTCTTCTAAATACATAAAGCGATTGGTTACGGGTAATAATGCTAATTGATCTGAGGCAATAAAGTTCTCACCGATACCAACGCCGATAACTAAGGGAGAGCCTAAACGAACGGTAATAAGTTCGTCAGGATTATCGACATGAACGACACCTAACGCAAACGCCCCATGTAAACGCGGAACAACTTGTTCTACTGCTTTGAATAAATTATTGGTCTCTTGATAGGCTTCGGCGACTAAGTGCGCGACAACTTCTGTATCAGTCTGAGAGGTAAAGGCGTACCCTTTTTCGATCAACTCTTCTTTAAGGGGACCGTAATTTTCCACAATACCGTTATGAACAACGGCTACTTTACCCGATACGTGAGGATGGGCATTGTGCTGAGCAGGCTCACCGTGAGTTGCCCAGCGCGTATGAGCGATCCCTATATTACCTTTAAAGTTGGCGTCATCGTTTGCAACGGCATCTACCAAGGCTTGTACCTTACCGACCTGACGCTCACGATGGAGCTGACCTTCACGAATGACCGTCAATCCAGCCGAATCATAACCTCGATACTCTAAACGCTTCAAACCTTCTAATAAAACACTAGATATATTACGTTCAGCAATTGCGCCGACTATTCCACACATATTCTATCCTCAATGTATTCTTTTTGATGCGCACCTTATCGCTGATAGCGTGATGTCATCTAGTTTGTATAACTTGTTAGCATTGCCTTTAGGGGCTGTATACTGCTTAAATATTGCTTAAGTTATCGTATGCTGACTTTTTGTCTTGTGACGTCTTCGATTTATAACACTTCTTTTATAGCACTTATTGGATAACTGACGTTATCTCTTAGTAGGGCGCTGATAATTATCCTTTTGTACTTGACGTCCCCGGCCTATTGCCAGTGCATTGTCATCTACATCTTTCGTGATGACTGAGCCTGCACCTACGGTAACAGTATGACCGATTTTTACCGGTGCAACCAAGCATGAGTTTGTGCCTATGAATGAGTTATCACCAATGATGGTTTTATGCTTATTGACACCATCATAATTACAAGTAATCGTCCCTGCGCCAATATTCACATTGCTTCCGACTTCAGCATCGCCAATATAGCTTAAATGGTTCACTTTGCTGCCTTGAGCAATCGTCGACTTTTTCATCTCCACAAAGTTACCCACTTTTGTGCTGTCACCCAACACACTATGAGGGCGCAAGTGAGCAAAAGGTCCCACGGTAGCCTCATTCCCTATCTTAGCTTCATCGAATACACAATAGGGCTTTATATGCACATTGTCGCCGATTTTACTGTCTTTAATGATACAGCCGGCCTCAATAGTCACATTATGACCTATCGATACGTTGCCTTGAAATATAACATTAACATCAACAAACACATCTTGACCAACGCTTATCTCGCCACGTATGTCCACACGTTTTGGGTCTGCAAACTGCACCCCTTTTACTTGCAAGTCTTCGACCAGTTTTGCTTGCCAACTGCGTTCTAGTTGAGCCAATTGTTGACGGTTATTAACCCCTTCAATTTCAAACGCTCGATCAGGCTCAATAGCGGCTATAGTGACCCCATCGGCAACGGCCATTTTCACAATATCGGTAAGATAGTATTCTTGTTGTGCATTATCATTTGACAACTGAGGCAGATATTTATGCAATAAAGCGTTGTCTACACAATAAATACCACTATTTATCTCTCGTATGGCTTGCTCTTCAGTAGTGGCATCTTTTTGCTCAACAATAGCGACAATTTTACCTTGTTCATTGCGTTTAATACGACCTAGACCAAAAGGATTTTCTACGGTTAAGGTCAGCATAGACAGCCCTTCCGTATTCGCCTCTTTTAGCTTCGTTAATGTCTCGGCGCCAACCAATGGCACATCACCATATAGAATTAAACTTTTACCGTCCTTGGGTAAATCATCCAACGTGACCCTCACTGCGTGACCTGTCCCTAACTGCTCGGTTTGCTCTACCCATGTCACGTTGTAGTCGGCCATCGCCTTTTGAACTTGGTCTCCGCCAAATCCATATACCACAATGGTTTTATCAACTTTGATACTAAGGCAGGTGTCTAATACATGCGCTAATAAGGGTTTATTGGCTAAAGTTTGCAATACTTTAGGTCTAGCTGACTGCATGCGGGTGCCTTTGCCAGCGGCAAGAATGATCGTCGTAAGCGTGTTATCCATAAGTTTTCAACTATTAACAAAAGCGATAAAAATAAAGTCTATCAAATAAAAAATCTAATTGTTCATTCACACGTCATCATTATAAAAATATAGTCTTGAGGATAATTTAACTCCCTATCAAGAACAAATCATCAAACAGACCTAAGCTCTTTAAATAAGAATAATATAGAATCCAGCAATGTCAAAAAGGTCTGTAGCAAACTGCGATTTAAAAAAAAGAGGCATTATTACAAAGCTAGGTTACATTTTTATTATATGCCTTTTTATAACAACTGTAGTGAACTTCTCATTATTTAACGAGTTGTATTCAGGTCCCATAATTGGCGATTGACGTCTACAATGAATAGAAAGACACAAATTTTAAGAGGAGGGGTAAAAAACCAGCAGGCTAGCCACAATCATCAGCCAAGCGACTACCGTCATAATACCGGCTAAGATATCATCTAGCATGATACCCAGTCCACCCGATACCTTAACATCCGCCCATCTAATAGGGTTGGGTTTAGCAATATCAAAAAAGCGGAATAATACAAAGGCCAAACCGATCGCAAACCAATAAGTACCCAGGGTCAAATACTGAGGGGCATAGCTGATAATAAAGGATAGCGGAATTAAGCTTATCCAAATACCCGCCCACTCATCCCAAACAATATGCGGGTCATCATGAACTTGCATCAAATGAGAGGTGCGATCACATATCCATATGCCAATAATACTCGCAAATATGGTCAGCATTAAAAAAGCGATAAAACCCAACTGAACCATCGGCAAAGCAATGACAAGCCCGCCTAATGTCCCCCAAGTACCGGGCGCACGCTTCGGTAACCCACTACCCAGTCCAATACCCAGCCAATAGACTATTTTATCAAGCAAAGTTGCGCCTATCGGTAAAGGCGGACAAGTATTTGCCTTGCGAATATCTGGTTTATGGCTCGGCGGTGTCTCTTTGGTATCATTTGAAGCAGACTGAGGTGACATATAAAGGCATTCCTTAAACTTGGTGTGCTAGTGAATAAAATGCTGATAGCCACTTAAATCAGGTACATCCACAAATGGATAAGGATTCTCTTGAGTAACCTCATTACCTTGATAGGCCAGTTTTACTGGTTGATTAATAGATTGATTAACCAAAGTATCTGAGCCATGAGCTACTGGGTTTGGGCGGCTATTTTGCAAAGTGCTATCGCAAGCTATCACCTCACCTATACAGGTGACTTGAGTATTTACTGAGGCCATAAACTCATCTGAAAGGCTCACAGACGCCGGCAAGGTAAAGGCCAATTCATAATCGTCACCACCCGTCAATTGACACCTTAGTCTCTCACTTAGCTCTATCTGCTGTAAAGGCTCACTAGCAGGTAACGTCTCTAAATCAATCCGCATGGCGACCCCACTTTGCTGACAGATATGACCCAAATCCTGCACCAATCCATCCGATATGTCTATCATTGAGGTAGCTTGAGAAAGGCTGGACAAGGTTTTACCTAATTTGACGCGTGGTGTGGGCATATGCAGGCGATGGGCAAGTTGTTGACCGACCTCATTGTCAGGATGATATAAAGCATAACTGGCATCACCAACCGTGCCTGAGAGATAGATTTTATCGCCCACTTGCGCGCCATGACGATATATGGGCGACACCCCTTTATCCATGATGCCATTAGCAGTGATACTAATAACCAGCTTATCATTGCGGGTGGTATCACCACCGATCAGGCGCACACTATACTGCGTACAGGCATGAAATAAACCTTTGGCAAACTCACTTAACCAATCTTGATGTGCCAAACGCTCAGGCAATGCCAAAGCCAGTAAAATACTATGCGGTGTCGCTCCCATAGCAGCGATATCAGAGACATTCACTACCACAGATTTATAGCCAATCGCAAAGGCTAATGATGATACCTGAACCCAATCCTCACTAAAGTGACGCCCTTGTACCAACGTATCCACACAGGTAACCCATTGATTAACTGAGCCGCTTAACGTCACCACTGCTGCATCGTCACCCAAACCTTTGGTGATTACTGCCTGCTCAGCAGACTGACTATCATTTTGCTGTTGATTAAGGTGCTGCTGGTTAAAATAACGTTCAATCAGCTCAAATTCCGTCATCCTGCGTCATCCTAAAAGAGGGGTTTAAGCACTACCCGTTCTTAATGTTTTTGCCGTGTTTTGAGAGTCTGCAAAGCATTCTTTGGCTCTCCTTATTTAGACACTATAGCTGTAAACACTGTAGTCCAATATATAAAGCGTTTTTTTGAATTGCTTTTTATTGAGTTGCTTATTAAGTTACTTATTAGGCTTTTTGGATTTTAGACCAATTCTTGGTTTGGGCTGGCGTGTCTGCTCAGTTTGGGAAGTGCCCGTATCCACTGCCGTCTCTATATCGAGTGGCTGAGTGTCACTATCAAGGGTAACATCTGTAGCCGGAATATCATTGTCAAAGCCGTTGTCTTTTGCTAATGCCTCTTTTTGTTTGACCTTAGCTTTGGTCTGTTGTTTTTTCTGCTTATAGCCACTACCGGTATCCGCTTCTACTTCGACTGCTCTGAGCTCTGCCGCAAGCTTATCCATCACAGCATTGATTAGCTTATGAGCGTCGGTTGCCCCAAAGTGGGTATTAAGCTTCATCGCTTCATCGAGCACCACTTTATAGGGAATATGTAAGCTGTGCTTTAGTTCATAAGCACCAATGAGTAAAACCGCATGCTCAACCCTATCAATCTGATCAATACCGCGATCCAAGTGTTGAGCAATTAACGTTTCGAGCTCATCTATTTGCTGTGGAATCTCGCGCATCATCGTATGATAATAACCCAAGTGCACGGTATGCATGGCATTCGTAGCACGGGTACGCGCCGCAATATCATGGGGTGGATTTTCTTTCCATTCGACTTGACCTGACTGCTCGAAGCGACGATCTGTCATTAACCACTCATACAACCCTTGTAATGCAAAGCGGCGTGCTTTTCGCACAGCAGTGTGACTTGTCTTATACGTGGATTCACTAATATCAAACTGATCATCAGGCTTAGAGTCAACATTAAAATCTGACTGAAGATCTGAATGAGAGGTGTCTGCAGGTTGTACCGGATGTTGATTACTCATGGATATAAATACCTATCATCAAAGAGGGGCTTTGACGTTACTATGACTATGGATTTGGGTCTTTTTAAAACATCGGCTATAGCAGAATTAAAAGCTGCGCAAGCCTTTTAGGGTTAACAGACTCGGACTATGGTGTTAAACGCTCGCTATCGAAATTGGCGCTAAACGTTTTAAGACTGAAGCATTATAAAAACTTAATGTTAAATCATGTCCTGACGTTAATCTGAGCGTCATACAAACTGGCAGCTTAACTTATTACACTAGTCTTCGTCTTCATCATAATCGACTTCAAGTTGCGACAGTACTGCAATCATCTCAAGCGCAACTAATGCAGCTTCAGCACCTTTATTACCCGCTTTAGTGCCTGAGCGTTCAATGGCCTGCTCGATACTATCAGTCGTAATAATGCCATTAATCACTGGGATATTGTAATCCATTGAGACACTGCTCAGACCATTGGCAGAGCTACCTGCAACGATGTCAAAGTGCGGCGTACTGCCTCGGATAACTGCGCCTAGCGCCACGATGGCATCAAAGCGATCAGACTCAGCAGCACGCTGCGCCGCTAAAGGTAATTCAAAAGCACCAGGTACACGAATCACACTGATATTACTACCAGATACCCCATGACGTAATAAGGTATCTATCGCACCATCCACTAATGACTCGACGACAAATGCATTAAAACGTCCAACAACGATACCAATACGGGCATCTGTATTTTGATATAAATTACCTTCAAGGTGAGTAATGGCGTCACGTTCTTTTTGTAAATCTTGCATAATGGCATCCTAATGAAATAATTAATAAGATCTATTTGAGCAAAATAGATAGATATGAGCAGGCAGATATATATGAATAAAAATGACTGTTATCATAACATTTTTTGAGGATAAAATTAGCAGTCATTTGTTGTTATTAGTTCGGTTATTCAAGACAAATCATCCGCTTTATAAGTAGGCTAACAAAGGATATACATCTCTGGTAAACAGACGTTTCAATGACGAAAATGGCTTAAAGACGCATCTCAATGCCCTGTTCTGCCATAAACTGTTTTGCTTCACTGACGGTATACTCACCAAAATGAAAGATACTGGCTGCCAATACTGCATCCGCACCGCCTTCGAGCACCCCATCGGCCAAATGCTGCAAGTTGCCCACACCGCCCGAGGCAATCACTGGGATATTGACACGGCTAGTGATGGCTTTCATAAGTGCTAGGTCATAGCCTTTTTTGGTGCCATCGCCGTCCATTGAGGTAACCAATAGCTCGCCTGCACCCAAGTCTGCCATTTTTTCTGACCAAGCAACGGCATCTATTCCTGTTGGTTTACGCCCGCCGTGCGTAAATATCTCCCATCTTGGCTGGCCATCGATATCCTCTACTCGCTTCGCATCAATCGCCACCACAATACATTGACTGCCAAACTTAGCGGCCGCTTCTCCCACAAAATCAGGCGTAAACACCGCGGCTGAATTGATGGCAACTTTGTCCGCCCCAGCATTTAATAAGTTCCGAATATCTTCAAGCTTACGAACGCCGCCGCCAACAGTAAGAGGGACAAATACCGTTTCAGCAATACGCTCGACCATGTCATACGTGGTTTCTCGCCCATGGTGAGTGGCGGTAATGTCGAGAAAGGTAATCTCGTCTGCTCCTTGCTCATTATAACGCTTAGCCACTTCTACTGGATCGCCTGCATCTTTAATATCGACAAACTGCACCCCTTTTACCACACGGCCATTATCAACATCTAAACATGGAATAATTCGTTTTGCTAACATCGGTTGCGCCTTATGAGTTCGATGACATTCATCTTGGTTAACGTTTAGCTTATTAGTATTCTATTGCCGCATTTTAGCAAAATTAAACACTCGATTTTTGCTAAAATTGAGTGATACCTCAACTTATACCAAATCTATAAATCAACCTATCGAGAAAGGCGAATACAAACGCTACAAATAGTAGGTTTAGTGAGCCTGACAAAGATAGGTTATTTTATAGAAAAGGTATTAGCCTTGGTGGGTGGTGGGTAGGTATCTAGTGGCTAAAAATAGTCCATTTATTTAAAATAGTTCTTTAATAGATGTCATACACCGACCCTATTATTCAGGGCACCTTTTATAACACAGTTTTTATACCATAGCTTTTTTAACATTGCTTTTATAAAACAGTGTTTAAAATAAGATAACATCAATGCAATCAAACGCATCATACGTCACACTTAAGACTAATTATTGAGTGAAATGCCCCTTGTCAGCTTAAGTATATAATGAGAGTATGAATATGCTATATAATCTTCAAATTATTTATCTAAATATTTTTAACAACACTCTAAAATAAAAACCTTTAAACAATTGATACCAAATCTTGAAATTAACCTATCGAAGAAGGCGAATGCCAATGCGACACACAGTCCATATAATGAGCCTGCCCGACTCTATCAAGGGTAGATTATTTTATAGATTTGGTATTACTCATCTTTAATAGCCCCATAAGAGAAACTCATGTCTGTTTATACCCATCTGTCTCATGACCAATTTACTGATTTTTGCCAAACCTTTGGGGTGTCATTTGCCAAGGCCATTCCCATCACTCAAGGCATCAAAAACTCAAACTGGTTTATCCAAACCACAGAAGATGATGACGGTGAGTACTCGTATGTATTTACCTTATTTGAGGAGCGTCCCCCTTCTGATATCGCCAAAATGGCAGCTATCCTAAATCGTCTTAAAGGCACGCTACCTGTTGCAGCCCCCTTAGCCAAACAATCCAATGAAGCTAAAGAGAAAGCTGAAGACTTTGATGATTATTTGATCCATTATGAAGGTAAAGCCATTACATTAGTGCCCTGCTTATCTGGTAGCCATCCGACCATTACCACCGCTAACATGTGTTACAAAATGGGAAAGGCGTTGGCCACATTGCACAACAGCCTTCAGAGTTTGACACCCGCTGAAGACTATGAAGTCCCTTTGTATCCTTGGCATGAAGTGCGTGATCGCGAAATTCAGTTTATGCCAGCCGATGAAGCCAAACTGATGCAAGATATCTGGCAAAGCTATGAGACTTTGCCTTTATCAAGCTTACCGCAAGGGTTGTGTCATTTAGACATGTTTGCCGATAATACCTTATGGGATCTTAGTGAAGGTAAGGAACAGCTAACCGGCTTGCTTGATTTTACTGAGGTTAGCATTGAACATTATGTGATGGATATTGCCATTACCATTAATGACTTTTGTACCACATGGGGCGATGCGGGTGATGGTGAGTCGGTCAACTTTAACACCCAAAAAATGAACGCCTTTATTGATGGCTATCAAAGTATACGTCCCTTAAATGAAGCAGAGCAAGCGGCCATGCCTACTATGCTGGCTATGGCTGCAGTTACTTTTTGGTTACTACGCTTAAATGTGATTTATTATAACCGTGAGCAAGGTCGTACTGGCGATAATATCATGGTGAAAAACCCAGACTTGATGAAGCGTTTAGCCGCTTATCATTGGGGTGAGGTAGAAAAATTACGTCATCAACAGCAGACGGTCTATGTGCTAGAACATGCCCGCTTCAAAAATGACAATAGGGATGATATCCTTGAGGATTGTTCTCTCGTTGGAATATTCACTAGTGAGGGTCAAGCGCGGGCTGCGATAGAAAAAGTTAAAGACAAACCAAGCTTTAAAAATTATCCGAATGGCTTTCATATTGATGCCTACCCTTTAGGCGAGATCAATTGGTCTTCTGGATTTAGTGACTCTTAAGCCTAGTTTGTTTTAACTTAGAGTCTTCTTTTAATGAAAGGTTTGTTTCACGTGAAACAATAATCAAATATTAGATAGTCAATTTGCAAAGTGTAAGGTCTATTTGCTCAGACTCTGATGTTTATGATCAAACGTTACTATCGACTAAATATATTAATCAAAATCAATGATCTGCACGACTGGTCCTGATTTGCCAAAAGGAAAATATAATGAGCGACCACATTGATGACTGGCATAAGCTGGCTAGCTATGACACCAATATTCAGGGTGAACTGCATGCCAACTTATTAAAGAATAATGGTATCCCTGTGTCTGTACAAACGTTAAGTGCCATACCTGGCATGAATTCAGGCAGTGTCATTTGGGTTAAAAATGATGATTTAGAGACCGCAAAACAAATCTTAGATAATATTGATAAAGATCCTATTGCCAACGAATTAGACGATAACTTAAACAATGGCTTAGACAGTGAGTTAAACAGTCGCTTAGAAAATGAGTCTGATCAGACCAATGTTAATCAGCCATTTAGAGACCAAGGTGGTGAGTTATAAATGTGTCAGTTATTAGGCATGAATGCCAACACTCCGACAGACATTGGATTCAGTTTTTCGGGTTTTCAGCACCGAGGTGGTAATACAGACCATCATAACGATGGTTTTGGGATTGCCTTCTTTGAGCCGAATAGGTGTACAACTTATGCAGACGCTGACACGAATGATACTGACTCTACTGAGATTGATAAGGCTAACACCGCCAAAAATCGCAGCCGTGGGCTTAGAGTCTTTCACGATGATAAGCCTAGCTTTGAGTCGCCTGTCGCTGAATTGATAAAAAACTATCCTATCAAAGCATTAAATGTAGTAGCTCATATTCGCAAAGCTACTCAAGGAACGAATTGTCTGGCTAATACCCACCCCTTCGTTCGTGAAGTGTGGGGCGAGCAGTGGGTGTTCGCTCATAATGGGCAAATGACCGAAGGTTTTATTAAGCGTTGTCAGCGTTTACAGGATAATGGTAATAGTGAGTATTGCCGCCCAGTCGGTACCACAGACTCAGAAGCTGCCTTTTGTTACCTTATTAATCGTTTGAAATCGACTTATAAAAAGCGACCTTCGGACGAAGAGCTGTTTAAATTTTTGACCGCTCAATGTCGTTATTTAGCGGCTAATGGGCTCTTTAACTGTTTGTTATCTAATGGAGACTGGCAACTGGCTTATGCCAATTCGTTATTATTTTATCTAACACGTAAGGCGCCGTTTGGTGAAGCTAAGCTTGCCGATGATGACTTATCAATTAATTTTAGTGATGTCACGACCGATAAAGACAAAGTCACTATTTTGGTAACCGTTCCTTTAACTGAAAATGAACAGTGGCAACAATTAGCGGTCAATGAGTGCTTGGTATTTCGTGACGGTGATATCCTGTTCCAAGATACACCAAGCTTACGCAAATATTTAACCATTGAAGAAGGTATCGCCATAGCGCGCGACGTTGGGGCAAGCCTTTAAAATCAATTGTTGATTATTGGCAGTTATACATTGGCGGTTATATTGTTTGCTATTATCGTTAAGAGTCACGCAACACAAGATATGCAACACAATAATTGTGAGCTCTATCGCTATACACCCTATGCTAACCCTTCATACCTAATAGACCCTAAGCGTCTTATAACAGATACTGGCGACAGCAGCGCTTAAACTTTTCGCCTGAACCACAAAGACATGGCTGTTTTTGAGTCAGGCGAATTGGGACAGTTGGGTCTAAAAAATACCATTTTGCTTTGGATGGCGCTGTGGATGGTGTTGATAATTGTTCGATGGTAGTTGCCACCCCTTGCCCCGCTTTTAGTTTGACAAATGTGGACCGCTCATGATGGGCTAAGAGCACAGATTGACCAGACTGTAAGTCATGATAATAGGCTTTAAACTCGACTTGAGCATGACGCTTGCCAAGCTTTAGGCCGTGATGCACTATTTGTAAGCCGGCCCAATCGGTTTGTGACGCCCATTCCTGAATTGCTGACCTATCAAGATATGCTTGCTGAGCAGGCACTGTCGTAGACACGATATAGTCGGTGAATGCTAAGACGAACGCCGAATAACGAGAGCGCATTAAGGCTTCAGCACTTTCGGCGACTTCCCTACCCTCATGTAACGGCTGACAGCACTCACTATAGGTAAGTTGACTATTTGGTTTATCTAATTTCGAGTCTAGAGCTCTTAGAGCATGACTCTTCTGACTAGATTTGGGCGTAGTAGACTCAAAACGTTGAGTGTTTGGCTCAGTCAGCTGTATGCGACAGGGACAGATTTTGGATATCATATTTTAAGCCTCTAAACGATGTTGATAAAACCATCGATTCATTATCATTGACGAAACTCTAACAGATACTAGGGTCGTTAGACAAAACTGAGACGGTTACTATGCTACTAAATACACTTTGTTATAGCGCACTTGCTCTTACCACTGCGTGTTATACAGCACTAAACGAGACACAAGACCCGTTTAACGATACTGCTAACCTTCTCCTTGATGGCTCTCTCAACAATGCTATTGCTGCCTCTAATATCAATACATCCAAAGACAGCGCGCCTTATCCAATAGCACCTGACAAAATAGCACCTAACAAAATACAGCCTCACCTAGTAGAGCCTGACAATGCAGCGTTTGACCAACAATCATATGAAGCTTTACCTAGCCACACCACACCCTCCTCTACTTTCAATCCCTCTAAATCAAATGCCTCTGAGACTAGTACACCTAAGCCTAGAGCAACCCAGTACTTAATTGGTGCTGGTAAAGCAGATATTACTGGAGCTGCCGCTGAGACAGGCATGTTTGGTTATGCTGCTGAACAGGTGGTTGAGGGTCTTAACGACCGTTTATATGCGCATGCTTTTATTATTGCAGAAGACAACTCAAGCTCACATCAGTCGCTACAGTCTGAACAAAGTCATCATGTAGACACTACTCATGACTCAGGCGCTAAGGTTAATTCAGACGCACATTATAATTCAAAAACCTATTCCAATATTGACAAAGATAACGACAAAGATAATCCATCAGAGCATCGTGTGGTTTATGTTTCAGCAGACATGGGCGCCATGTTCACTGCCGTGAAACAAGCCGTCATTAAAAAGCTACACACAAAATATGGCACGCTTTACACCGATAGTAATGTCATGCTTACGGCCACCCATACCCATGTCGGCAATGCTGGCTACTCTCATCAAAGACTGTATCAAATTGCCAGTAAAGACGACACCGGTGCCGGCTATAGTAGCCAAAACTTTAACGCCATAGTTGACGGTATTGTCACTTCAATTGAGCGTGCTCATCACTCATTGACCCCAGGTACCTTATCTATAGCTCAAGATAAACTGCAAGGCGCTACGAAAAATCGCTCAGTATCCGCCTATAATATGAATCCTGATGCCAAGCAATACGATAGCAACGTCAATGAGCTGATGACCCAATTGCGCCTCGACGCCCTAGATGGCACGCCTTTAGGTCTGATCAACTGGTTTGCGATACATCCGACCAGCTTTAGTAACCAATTCGAATATTTGAGCGCAGACAACAAAGGGGTGGCTCAGCTCGGTATCGAATCCTCTATGGCTCAGCGCTATGGGCATCCGTTTGTTGCCGCTTTCGCCAATGCTGATGAAGGGGATGTGGTAGCTGCAGGGGGTAATGCCAACTCAGCTCCTGGTTTTGAAGGCAGTGATAATGAGTGGGATAATGTCGTCCGTGATGGATCACTCCAGCTTAACAAGGCGCTTGATCTGTGGGACAAGGGACGACTAGTATCAGGTTCTGTGTCGACTCGCTCGCGTTGGATCGACTTAAATGGCTATCAGGTTGATGCTAAATTTACAGATGGCGCTGGTAACAAGACGTTATGCCTACCTGCACGTGGCTATTCTTTTGCAGCGGGTGCTGAAAATGGTCCCTCAAATATCCCTGGCATATATGAAGGAATGACTCGTGATACCTTACGCATCTCTGATAGCGTCAATAAAGTAGATACTTCTGTTGTCGGCAGTGTTACCCGAGGTGCTTTTAGCCTTGTATCGTCAGTCAATCAAGATGACTGTCAGGCACAAAAGCCAGTCTTACTTCCGACGGGGCAATGGGGCTGGGTCACTAGCCAACAACCGGTGCAACTGATGCGCATTGGCAATCTTGCTATTGTCGCCATACCAGGTGAACCTACCACAATGGTAGGACGGCATCTACGCTCTGCGGTACTTGAACAATTAAAACCAATAGGAGTAGATACGGTAATAGTAAACGGTCTCGCTAATAACTATACAGGTTATATAACAACGCCTGAAGAGTACGCCTTACAGCATTATGAAGGGGCATCCACCGAGTATGGGCCCTATCAAAGTAATGCCTTTATCCAAGAATATACCCAGTTGGCGCAAGCGATACGAGAAGATACTGATATAGACAGCGCTATTGCACCACCTGATCGTTCTGCTCAAAAGTTTGCTGAAAGACCAGGGGTACTCTACGATGACAAGCCGATACATCAACACTGGGGACAAGTACTAACACCGCCCAAACTGAGCTATCAAAAAGGCGAGACCGCTCACGTTGTGTTCCGTGGCGCCCATCCAAAAAATAATCTGCGTACCGAAGATACCTTTTTAAAGGTACAACGCTTAATAAATGGACAGTGGGTAGATTATCTTACCGATAGAGACTTCGATACCACCTACCATTGGCAACGTGAAGGGGTTGCGTATAGTAGGGTTACGATTGAGTGGCGAATCTCTGATAAGACGCCCACTGGCACCTACCGTATTGTCCATCAAGGCGATTGGAAAAACGGTTGGGACGATACCATCACCCCTTATTCGGGTCGATCACGCTCTTTTGAGGTTCGATAAGTCACGGCTAAGGTCTACTAAGACTAGGTTTAAAAGATAAGTACTATTAGAACCACCCACCCATTAATTGATACCGTACTTATTTATAGCAAAGCTAATTTATAGGATAACTAATGTATAGAATAACTAATTTATAGCATAACTAATTTATAGAATAGCTAACAGACAAAAAAAGCCAGACTTCTAAAGTCTGGCTTCTTATAATAAGGTGTCTTTAATCGCTTATAGTAGTTGAGTTATGTATGAGCTATTAGTCATACACTTCAAGCATACGATTTTAGATTAACTTATTTCTTTTTCCACGTTTGGCTACGTGAGAATGGACCTAAGTGACCTTTAAGTTTTAAAGTATTACCACTTAGCGTCGCAGTTAAGCGATATGTTTTACCGTTTTCTGGATCAGTGATTTTACCACCACTATACTTACCACCACCATCAGCTTTCAAACCTGAGATCACCGTGCGACCAACATACTTTTTACCTTCAGCACGGTTAGTAGAGATGATTTTACCCGTTAAGGCACCACCAGACTCAGTAATTTTGATAAGCGCTTTTGGCTCACCATCGTCATACGTTTGCCAAGTCGTATTGGCTAACGGATCAGCAGCCATAGCGACTGTTGCAAGACCTAGAGCTGAAAGAGCTAAAACAGATTGATTTAATAATTTCATAATGCGATTCCTTTCGAGAGAAAATGTTAACTTGAGTACTTAAAACTAAATACAAGCCATAAGAGAGATTAGCTTAAAATTGAAAGTTGTCTAAATAATTATCTAAATAATTAGCAGCTAATCTATTATGTCGTAATTCATGGTTTGGATATCTTAGAGGCTCAAGGTAGAGCGGTCAAGATATTTTTTTATTTATCTGCCATGAAAGCTATAATTGATTATAACGATAATTTTATCAAAAAAAAGCACTAAATCAACAAACTATTGCCCTTACCTTTTTTTAGTGTAAGAGTTATGAAAACGGATTGTCTATCTTCTTACTGGTTTGCGTCTGCTCGCTTACAATAGACTCTTTTGTTGCCGTATCGTGAAGGTTTCCCGCGGTCTTTGCCTGTTGTAACTCATCGACTATCGCTTGAAAAACGTGCTGAAGCTTTAACGCTTGCTCTAATCCTGCTTCACTTTTAATAATATCTATATCCCCATAGACAGTGACTTTATCTGTTTGGTTCTCAAACACCAACTCCCCTATCTGCATACTTTGATGGTCATTTTGATAAGGCAAAAATGCTATTGTCTCAAAGCTTGGATTGTTTTCAGTCTTATTGTCTGGAATGTCTGGATGTTTCATAATGCATATCCCTTAATTGCGCATCAATATAAGTATCCATAAAAAGTACAGGATAAAAGTCCTCAAAATTACAAGTCATATCCATATTACCAAGAACCTGTGCTTTATGCGTCATTATCTAAACGGTTATTTTGACAAAAAATTATCAACAATCCAACGTAAGATTTCAATCAAAACAAGATACCAAAGAGGCTCATCATCTACTTGATTAGAGCTTTTAGTGCTACTGTCTCTATCAGTAATATCACTGACGCTTGTGGGCAATGCCATGGCGACTGCTTTAGATTCTGAAGCAATAGAGGGAAAAACATCAATACCAGATCGCAGAGCGAGCTCATCAATACTAATAACTTCTATGCGCTCGCTATCATCATTAGGCGCATAATAGGCGCCCGCCTCACCTGTAGCAGGAATAAATATGGCTTTAAACATATGTGTCGGTACCAAGACTCGATCATGTAACTGAGTCAGCTTACTGCCTTTAAACGCCACACCCGTTATGACGTAAACCTCACCGTATTTTTTAGTTAAATATCGGGTAACTGATTCGATATTTCGCCAGACATATCGGTTATTTTTAGGAGATTGCGGCACGATATTGGCAAGACTAAAGCTGTCATATTGCTGACGAGTATTGGCCATATCTGCATTAGGTGCCAGATGCCCTCGATCAAATCCTGAGTTTTTGTAGTCTGATATTTCTGCCCTTAGAGACTCAGGCAGTCTGCTTTCACTATGAAAGCTGTCCTCTCTTGGAATTTCCTCTGCTTGATCAAGTCGTTTCCGTGTAATGTGTTCAGCTGACCACAGCGGGGTGCGCGATACGCCTGAGTATAAAGTAGCAAAGCCTTCAAAGCACAAGGGGACACTTCGTTTGATGACCCTGTCGTCGATATAATCTGGTGCCGTGGCAGCATAAAAGTTTTGATCACAGTCTCTAAAATCTGTTGCCCACGCCCCTGTAGACAGACCCGTACTGCTCATTAATGCTAAACAAAACGGTAACACTCTGTGAAAGCTCATTGTAGACGCTTTAGGTAAATACACCACCGCCTTTAGAGCCATTAACCCAGCTATTAATACCCTCATGATTACTGATAAAAGCATTAAAAATATAGGTATTAATAAAGGTATTTTTAAAAATCGTACTATTAATAAGGACATTAAGATTAAGGGAACTTTATATCGCATTGTTTGGTCATGACCACTTACCACGTTTACCGCCTCTACTTTGACCAAGTTACCTACTGTTAACTGCTGCTTTTACGCCTTGATTATAAGTGCCAGCTATATGCGTTATATGTCATAAATTATCAAAAAAAACTTTGTTTTTAATAAGATAGCGCTGGTCAATAAAGGCAAAAGAAGGTCATGCTACCAATGGTTATAGCAAGTGTAAAGCTTTGAGTACAATTAAACGTCATTTGGTGACGCACTCAATGCTCAGATTTGTCGAACAAAATGTGAAAATATAGAGTCAATATAGGTCGAATTACCGACAATAAATAAAACGGATCGCTAAGGATGACATTTGACTTGCCTTTAGGTATACTATATCGCTCAAAACGGTGAAGTGGCTGAGTGGTCGAAAGCGCACGCCTGGAAAGTGTGTATACGTTAATAGCGTATCGAGGGTTCGAATCCCTCCTTCACCGCCAATTTTGTTTTTCGCTTTATTCTATATCCCCTTCCCCCTATATTGCATAGTGTCATGCCAATACTGTATTGCCTTGCCAATATTCCTCAGTATTTTTAATCTTTAAAGAACATAAAGTTACGGGTAAGAACGTCGCAGCTACTATGCTATTCTCGCCCGCGTTAATTGGTGTGATAGGCTCTTTTTAATCAGGTGGACTTGTACCGCGCTGCATTATACTGTCTAGTTACGTTTTTTGTTGTTCTGTTATAAGAATTACTATATCCTTTGATTAAGCATACTCAATGAAAGAGCGCCTATTAAAATATTGATTTATCTAAGACTTTTAAATCATTTAATTTTTGATCTATCTTAATACAGGTAGTCAGGCCTCAGAGCTAAATGCTATTTGATACTCACCATTTTCTGACACGCAAGCAAATACCCTGCACGCAGCGTTAAAAGGACTTTTACATGCCAGCAATTAAGCCTCTTAGTACCCTAAAATCACTATCTCCACGTACCTTAAACCATACCGGCTATCTTGCTATTGCCAAAACTCGCGCCAAAGCCTTGCAAGCATTTGCCATGGTAGTACCTATACCTAGACCGCAACTCTTTATAGGTGAACAATCGTGCTTCGAGCTTTGCGATATGATGATTAATGAAGGCGCCACAAATATCTTGATTGTGACCGATTCTGTTTTAAACAATTTGGGTATCCCTGACAAAATAACTCAGTATTTAAAAGAGCATAATGTTGACTATCATCTGTATGATGGCATCACACCAGATCCGACTTTCAGTGTGGTTGAAGAAGGTCTAAATCACTCGATAAACCATAACTGCGATGCAATCTTAGCGTTAGGTGGCGGCTCTGTCATCGATGCGTCCAAAATTTTGGCCATCAGTCAAGCCACAAAGCGTAAGCCGCAAAAGCTGATGGGATTGCTAAAAGCTTCAAAATGTATGCCGCTATATTGTATCCCGACTACTGCAGGCACTGGCTCGGAAGCGACGCTTGGCGCCGTAGTGTCAGATGATAAGACGCATCAAAAATCCATTTCAATAGACCCAAGAATGGTGCCTTTAGCTGCCGCGATAGATCCGACTATTATGCAAGGTATGCCCCCTCATATCACAGCGGATACGGGTATTGATGTTCTGACTCATGCGCTAGAAGCGTGGATGAGTGTGAACGCCAGTAGTGAGACAGACTATTATGCCGCCTCTGCCACCAGAACGGTGATGCAGTATCTACCCCTTGCCTATAAAGATGGGAATGACCTGAAGGCACGGGAACACATGGGTATTGCTGCCCACTACGGTGGTATAGCCTTTAATAAAGCGGGCTTAGGTTATGTGCATGCTATTGCTCACCAGTTAGGGGCTTATTATGGTGTACCCCACGGTCGTGCGAATGCCATTGTGTTGCCTTATATACTTGATATCAATCGAGAGGTCAGTAAAACAAGGCTTGCTCACTTAGCTAAAATAACGGGCATTATCGATACGACTGGCGCAAAAGTAGATGATCGTGATTTGGCCGACTATTTTATCGAGCATGTCAGCACTTTAATCAAAGAGTTGAATATAGATAATACCGTTAAGGGTATGCAAAGTAGTGACTTTAAGAAAATTGCCAAAGCTGCTGCTAAAGAAGTTCGTGATACATATGCCGTCCCTAGATATCTCACGGCTTTACAGATTATCAATATCCTTAACAAAATTAAAGCTGCAAGCGAAACTTAAGGCTACAGTCGCCGTTCTAACGATTAGTGTTTTACTGACTAAACTGAAATTAAGCTGTTGCATTATTTGAAGCTTGCACTGCTAAAACTTGCGTTATCAAAAGCTAGTTGATCCCAATAGGGTTCATCCCCTATTTGCTCAACGATAAAATCGATAAAACAGCGACAACGCTGTGATAAAAATTTATTCTTAGGGTAGACGGCATAAGCATTTAACGTAGGGAGTTTGTACTGCGTCATCAAAGGTATCAACTCACCACTAGCGATCGTCTCATAGGCAATGAAGGTTGGTAAAAAGGCAATACCTTGACCTTTTACTGCCATTTTTATCAAAAAGTCACCATTATTGGCCTTCATCTTTGATGTCGTGTCTATTTTGTGCGACTTGCCTTCTGAATCGATTAATACCAAGCTGTTTTGTTTGTTAAACCCATATTGTAAAAAAGAATGCTGTTGCAAGTCCGCTAAAGATTTGGGCATACCTGCTTGTGCAATATAGTCTGGACTGGCACATAAAACATACCGAATGACCGTGAGGCGTCTTGCTTGATAGCTTGAGTTCTTAAGCTCTCCAATACGAATAGCCAGCTCATACCCCTCTTCGATCAAGTCCACTCGCCTATCTGAAAAGTCCAATTCAAAATCTAAGTTTGGGTGCTGAATAGCGTAGCTGTCAATGATATCACTAAGGTGCATCAATCCGAATGACAATGGCGCCGTTATTTTCAACGTACCTTCAATGTGGGCCTTGACGCCACTAATTTCTTCATTAAGCACCGCCACATCACCAAGAATAATGCGTGCCTGTTGGTAATACTGCTCACCGGCTTCCGTTAAGGTCGAGTTACGCGTAGTGCGGTTGATAAGCTGAGTTTTTAATCGATCTTCTAGATCTTTTAGACGGCGACTCACTGCCGATTTTGCGATATCCAATTGTTCGGCAGCTTTAGTAATACTGCCCGCCTCCACGATACGCACAAACAGCGACATATCTTCTAACTGTCCCATACCACTCCTCGCAGTCCAACCTTTAATGCTATTTAAAAAAAATTTAATACAAGCCTGTTATAGTCTCTCAGATTCTGTTATTAACCAAATAACAACCTTAGTACTACTCTGTAACTCAAATAAACTGGATATTCTTATGTCCTGATTAATTGGCGTTGAAGAATGTTTTGAAGAGAACTTTAAAAGCACACTACCGAAAATATTGTCTACCATATCTAGATATTATCTTATCGATGAAGGCAAGAGCGAACTCAGCAAATAGTAGGTTCAACGTGTCTGAGAGACAGGTAATTTTATAGAGAAGGTATTAACCATCAAAAGGGATTTAGTAACTTTGAAGGTAAACTAAATGCTATTGTTCTCAAAATCTGAATTATCATTTGCAATTTGAGTGGTTTATTTCTTCTGCGTCAACAATTAGTATAGCACCACAAGAGTAAAGGTATAAACAATAAACAAAAACTGATGTACATTAATTAACGTTAGGAGAACCTTATGAACAATGCACTTCGTTATGCTGCTCCATTAGGCCGTCTATTATTAGTCGTACTATTTATCATGTCAGGTTGGTCAAAAATATCTGGCTATGAAGGTACGCAAGGTTATATGGAATCTATGGGTGTGCCTGGAGGATTACTTCCTTTGGTCATTGCTTTAGAAATATTAGGTGGTATTGCTGTTCTTGTCGGGTTTAAAGCACGCTGGATTGCCTTGATCCTTGCTATTTTCACCATCGCATCTGCTGTCATATTCCATGCTGATTTTGCTGATCAAAACCAAATGATGCACTTTATGAAAAACCTAGCTATTGCTGGTGGTTTCTTAATGATTGCAGGCCATGGCCCTGGCGCTTTATCAGTCGATAAAGATAAATACACCTATCCAGAAGACTATGATCGTCGCCCAACACGCACCCTTTAATAGCGACACCTTTCTATATATCTAACAATATATAGTATAATTTTCTGACTTTTAAGCTACTATAAACGACTGATATTGACATGGTTGATATCAGTCGTCTTTTTTTGCGTGCTAAATGATCGCTTTGTTAGGGTCACGTTTTAACAGTCAAATTTAACTTTATAAGATGATTAGGGTGTCAGTTCTGAGCGAACTAAGATGTATTTGAGATGTATTTGACACACTTGGCTAATAAACTAGTCGAGTTTATAGGAGAGTAACATGAGCACTACTTCAAACCCCGAAGCACACCAGGGCTGGTGGAAGCGCTTTGAGTCTACCATTTTACTTACCCTTGTGGGCGGTGCCATTAATACGATAGGCTTTGTTGCCTTGCTAGGCTTCTTCACCAATCATGTCACAGGAAACTTAGTGATGGCTGGTGCAGGTATGGTTAAAGACGATAAAGGCCTATGGATAAAACTTGGTGCCTTACCGGTATTTATCATTACCGTTATGATCACTCAGCGTATTATTCAC
The DNA here is from genome assembly GCF_057396215.1 of Psychrobacter sp. CX18. Lineage (NCBI taxonomy): Bacteria > Pseudomonadati > Pseudomonadota > Gammaproteobacteria > Moraxellales > Moraxellaceae > Psychrobacter > Psychrobacter sp. CX18. Next base: position 45,026 of record NZ_JBXYJH010000001.1, read on the forward strand.
CTAAGACAATCAGGTCAACCGATCTTAAGCCAACTATTGTTTGCAGAAGTTGCATTTTTAACCGCCTTTATGATTTCCGCTTTAGTGTTTGGCCCCTTCGATACTGCCGGTGCGTGGGATGTTGCGATTACAGGTTTCTTAGGTTTGATGGCGTTTGCTATTCGTAACACAGCAAACAGAACCGTCATGGGTAAAACCCGCCCAACTCTATTAATGACAGGTAATACCACTCAGTTTGGAATGGATCTGTCAGATTATGTCTTTAACCGCACCCAATGTAATATGGATAGCTTAAAGTACAGCTCAACTGTGGTATTTAGTTTTGTTTTCGGTGCATTTGCCGGTGCTGTTTTGTATTTATATATTGGTTTTTGGTCGATTGCACCTTTTATCATTGCCATACTATATCTTGCTTTAAAAACTCGCAATGTCCAGTATCTTAAGCTGCAGAATATGTATAGCGAGTCTTAAGCAGTCAACAGATCTACGTTTTATGACAGGTTTTTATTTAGTATGGTTAAATAATTGTGATAATTCATACATAACTTACAAACCCATTACTAAACAATACCAACTTTATAAGGTCATTAAATTAGCCAATGCTATTCTAAATCTGTATTGGAACTTTAAGTTTTAATGGTTTTTAGAACTATTTTATTAAGTACTATTTAGTAATAATCATTGTTTCGATACATTTTTATTTTCTTATTTGTTTAAATTAAAATAACTTATAACGAAGGATATTTTTATGTTTAGCTCTAAATCGGATAGTCAAAAATATACTTATAATCGCTTAAACAAAGATGACGCCGTGGTCTTGTTTGTCGACCATCAAGCAGGCCTTTTGTCTTTAGTGCGTGATATTGAACCTGCAGAATTCAAAAGCAATGTTATGGCACTAGCCAATTGTGCCGAATATTTTGATCTGCCAGTAGTCTTGACGACCAGCTTTGAAGACGGTCCAAATGGTCCTATCATGCCAGAACTTAAGGAAAAGTTTCCTAAAGCGCCATATATTGCGCGTCCAGGCGAAATTAGTGCTTGGGACAACCCTGACTTTGTAAAAGCGGTTAAGAAAACAGGTCGCAAGCAAATTATCATTGCTGGTATTGTTACCGAAGTATGTGTTGCATTCCCTGCCCTAGCAGCGCTTGAAGAAGGCTATGAGGTGTTCGTTATCACGGATGCATCAGGTACATTCAACGAAATTAACCGTCACTCTGCATGGTTACGTATGCAACAAGCTGGCGCGCAACTGATGCCATGGTTTGCAATGTCTAATGAATTACGTCGTGACTGGCGTGAGGATATGGAAGGTTATACTCAATTATTCTATGAAAACATTCCTGCCTATGCCCCTCTTATTGACAGCTATAACAAGTTAACTGGCAAGAAATAAGACGTATAAGGTTAACTCGCTTAGCCGATACAGAGAGTAGTTAAAAAAGACATCATTGTTTTAGCATCAAAAACGACAATGCCACATCTGATGAGATGTGGCATTTTTCATTTAATTAGCGAGAGCATTTGGTCCGTTTAGGCGAACAATCACGCCTTATGGCGTTGCATTGTGAAACACAGAATTATCTTGATACTCAGGATGCTTGTCTATATAGGCCTTAACATAAGGGCAGATTGGCTTAACCCGTAAATTATTGTCAGCGGCATAGTCTAAAAGATACTTTACCAAATATCCTGCTATTCCGCGTCCACCAAGCTCTTTTGGCACTTCGGTATGTAAATAGGCAATACCCTTTTCGCCCGCACTGGTTGTAAAGTAGTCATAGTCCTCAAAGGCGACATGTCCATCCACATGAATCTCAAAGCGTTTGGCTTCTTTATTATCAACGACATCGTATTTAGGGTGTTCATTATTGGTCATAGTGATACTCTTTTTTATTTAGTTAAATGCTCAGTGTTATTTGCTTTATTCACTTTATTTGCTTTATTTGCTTTTTTAGCAACATAAATATTAAAGCTATTAAAGCTATTTCAGGTTTATTAACCCATTTACTAACTCATAATAGCTATTGAACGCTCTAACGTCTAGTGATGATGTGTAGCTACCTAAAACTCTATAAAATAATCTGTTAAATCATTAACATACTAAGGACTTGAAAAATTTGTATAAACCCTTATTATGTAGCTATATTAAATTTTAATACTTATTAGTTAAGTTTTATTAATATAAAATAAACGTCCGGTTAAGGATTAAATATGAAAACCGTTTATCATGCGGCAAGCTCCCGTGGGGGCGCTCATCATGGCTGGCTTAAAAGTAAACATACTTTTAGCTTTGCGGATTATTATGATCCTGATCGTGTTGGTTTTGGGGCACTGCGCGTGATCAATGATGATCATGTTGATGGAGGAATGGGGTTTGGCGACCATTCACATGCTAATATGGAAATTATTAGTATTCCCCTGTCTGGAAAGTTAAAACATGGCGATAGCATGGGTAACCACGGGGTTATTGAAAGTGGTGACATTCAAGTCATGTCTGCTGGAACAGGGGTGACCCATTCTGAAATGAACGGCGATGATGTGCAACCAGTTAAGTTTTTACAAATTTGGGTAGTGCCAAATACCTTAGATGTCAAACCTCGCTATCAACAAGTCAGCTTAGTTGAATTACTTAAGCAAAATCAATTTAGCCAAGTGCTGTCCCCATTCCCTGACGATCAAGGTGTCTGGATTCATCAAAACGCTTGGTTTAGTGTGGGACAGTTTGATAAAGGCGTTACCACGACTTATAGCATACGCGGTCCTCTTAATGGGGCGTACGTCTTTGTCATTTCTGGAAAAGTCGTGATTCATGGTCAGGTTTTAGAAGGCCGCGATGGCCTTGGTATTTCTGATACCAAAGGCTTTACGATGGATGTACTAGAAAATGCACAAGTCTTGGTGATGGATGTGCCACTAACACTATAAACGACTTAATGATAACTAATTCAGACAGTCTTTATTTTAGACCAGTCTTGTGCAATAACAACCGTTTAATAGACAAAATCAGCCCAATATCTTGAAGTATCGGCAATGTGACCTATCGCTACGAGTAGACCCTGACATAGTATTACAATTTTTAACGAAGTCGCTTATTTTAAAATAGTGAGATAAACTACTGTACTACTTCCCCTTGCTCATATATGGTTAATAATATTTTTTAACACGGTATTCATACAACTTTTGATACATACCTTTTAATTCTTATAACCTATTAGTAATACTATTGAGCTATCATAAATAATAAATATTTAGAGGTAAATATGAAAACTAAAACACTTGAACCCCGCTTAGCCGATGTTGGTGGTATTCCTATTGCCCGTTTATTGCCTAATAAAGGCAAGGAGCCTATCGGTGCGTGGTGCTTTATGGATCATGCCGGCCCCGCTGAATTTGGCGAAGATGAAGAGGGTATGCAAGTCGGTCGTCACCCCCATATCAATTTGCAGACATTTAGTTGGATGATTGATGGCGAAGTACTGCATAAAGACAGTATTGGTAATAAGCAAGTCATCACCAAAAACCAAGTCAACGTCATGACCGCAGGCACTGGACCAGATCAGGGCATTAGCCATACCGAACAAAGCGTTTTTCCAGATACTGGTGGTTCAGCCAACGCATGGCGCGGTATGAATATGGTCCAATTATGGATTGCGTTGCCTTTAGATCAGAAGATTGAACGTAACTTCCATCATTATCCAGAGCTACCAAGCTGGACTGCAGAAGGTGCTGAACTTGTATTGACAACAGGTGAGTACACCACCCCAGAAGGTGATCGGTATGAAGCGCCGACTATTCAATACTCAAAACTTGTTGGGGTAGATGTTCATCTTGTCGAAGATGGTGACGTCAACTTAACCTTAGAACCGGGTTTGGAGTATGGCATATTGATGGTCGTTGACGGTGTTGACTATAACGGCACTCAATATGAGCAAAATGAACTAATCCGTTTTGATGATGTGACAGAGCAGACGACAATTAAGGTTTCAGGTAAGAAAGGCACTCGTTTTATGCTATTAGGCGGTGAGCCATTGAACCAGAAGGTTCTACTATGGTGGAACTTTGTCTCAGACAACAAAGAAGATATTGAACAAGCCATTGAAGATTGGAACAATCACCATCCTCGCTTTGGTAATGTCGATTCGGATTTGAAGCGCTTAGAGGCCCCTGCTTTACCAGAAGGCTTTAAAGAATAAATACTATTTTAATTATTTATTAATAGTTAATTTAGGTAGGTCATTGTTAAAATATTTTACAAAAATACAATGTCAGTTCTAAGCATAAGTTTTTATAATTGTCTCAAGTTATTTGAGTGATCTAAAGTACGATAACTAAGAAAAACGAAGCATTAAAATGAGTACTTGAGACTAGGGTCTGTTTATAACATTGAGTCACACTTTGATATGTGTCAATGTATAAACAAAATAATTGTTAATTAACCAATTTAGTTTAATGGAGATTTATTATGTCAGACTTAAAAACCCTTCAAAACGCTGCAGAAGCTCGTCGTTCAATCTATGCTTTAAATGATCAACTTCCTGTTGATAAACAACAAGTTGTTGATATCGTTGAGCATGCTATCAAGCACACCCCATCAGCTTTCAACTCTCAATCAACTCGTATCGTTGTATTATTTGGCGAAGACCATAAAAAACTTTGGCAAATCACTGAAGACGAGCTACGTAAAGTAGTACAAGATGATGAGCAGTTCGAAGGCACTAAACAAAAACTTGAAGGCTTTAAAGCGGGCGCTGGTACTGTTTTATTCTTTGAAGACCAAGGCGTTGTAGAGTACTTACAAAACAACTTTGCTTTATATGCAAACAAATTCCCAACTTGGTCACAGCAAACCAATGCCATGCATCAATATGTTATTTGGACTGCACTAGCCAGCGTTAATGTTGGTGCAAACTTACAGCACTATAACCCACTAATCGATAGCCAAGTTGCGAGCACTTGGAACATTGATAAGAATTGGGATCTTGTTGCTCAAATGGTATTCGGTGGTATTGAAGCACCAGCTGGCGACAAAGAGTTTGAATCTATCGAAAAACGTATGAAAGTTTTTGGTAAATAATCATCGCTGATCTTATACCAAATCTAGAAATTAACCTATCGAGGAAGACGAGTGCAAACGCTACAAATAGTAGGTTCAGCGAGACTGACAAAGATAGGTTATTTTATAGAAAAGGTATTAAAAATAATCTCTTTAAATGAGCATTGTGATATACATAATGCCTAATGAGATCTAAAAAGCAGCCCTGAGAAATTAGGGCTGCTTTTTTATTGACCTTTATTTAGGGTCTGTTGAACACTCTGATAGCATTTTTGAAATTCACCTATTTTGAAACTGAACCTATTTTGGAAACAAACCCATTGTTGGCTAAGAGCGTTTGGCAAAGATAAGTTATTTTTGGTGTTTATTGTTAGGCCCACATTTTTAACATTACTATTCACTTTTTGCTTGTCGCTTAGCTCCTTGCTTTTGGAAGATATCGACAAATCGACCGGTCGTTTGTGGGAACATATTGGCAACTTTTGCCACCACACCACGACTCGCTGGCAGTACCATCTCTAACGGACGTTTCTGTAATACCGGTCCGACAATAGCATCAACCACTTCATCAACACTTAAAGTACGATTGCCAGAGAAAGTAAGCGCAGCCTGCTCCTTATCTTTTTGTTGATCCAGCATCGGTGTTTGTACCGCATCAGGGCACAAGGTTGTCACCGCAATACCATGTTCTGCAAGCTCCATACCGGCCGCCAATGAATACGAGCGCACTGCATATTTACTGGCACTGTAAAGCGATAACCCAGGTACAGGGGATAACGCCGCGAGTGATGCTATATTAATAATATGACCACTGCCCTGCTTAATCATCGTCTCGACCACGCTTTGGGTGCCAAATACAGTACCTTTAACATTGATATCAAAATGAAAATCAACGTCATCTGGCACCACAATATCTGCTATCCAATTCTCTTTAAGAACGCCCGCAACATTGCACAATACATCAATCTTTTGCCATTGACTGAGCACGCGCTCCACCATCGCTTGCCAGTCCTCATTACGGCGCACATCTAGTTGCTGCAATATAAGTGGCCCCCCTTTATCGGCTAAGGCGTGATCCAAATATTGCGCCTGTAACGCCTCATAATTGAGGTCACAGGCACAGACATTATGACCCAATGTTAGCAGTCTTTGGCTTAGTGCGTATCCAATACCAGATGCAGCGCCTGTTACGATATAAGTTTGCGCCATATCCCACCTCTTTTTTTATTTTTTTTAGTTTTGGGTGTGAATTTACCAAATTCTAATTCGCCCATACGTACGGTTGGCGCAGTCCCTGGAAATAGCGTAAAACCGGCCGACTCTGAAGATAACGCCATATTGTAGAAACGCTCATCTTTAGGATAAGGACCAGCGACCGTTTTTTCTTGAATCATTGACAGGTATTGATCCACCCCAAATTCTAAAGTATTCCCATTCATCACCACTTCAGATTGGGTCAACTCTGCATATTTAGCCAATCCTTTAATTTGAGAGTGCTGTGGTGCATAAGCATCCATGCTAACACCATTTTCAGATGTCACCAATAGTCCTTGATCAGTATGTGCCACAATCGAATGATTGCCTTCGGTATGGCCTTTTGTATGCATGAGCGCTACAGAGCCGTCTCCTAAAAACACATCACCATCCAACAACTCAATACGACTGTCCTCTACCCCATCAATACCTCCAGGACAATACCACTGGTTTTGCCATGGCAGTAGTGCTTGCGTACTTTCCCACTCCTCTCGCATGACCAATAACTTTGCATTAGGGAAAATAGCAGCGTGACTTTCGCCATCACGTTGACCGCCTAACCACCGGGTAATATTTTGAGTATGCAAATGATCGTAGGTAATATAATCCACATCTGCAGGATCTAGACCAAGCTGTTTAAGTGCCCCCAAAACGGTGTTTTTAGGTTTGACGATTAACGTCTCAACTGGTTTTGCTAAGACACCTGTATCTTGTAGCATATGGTAGAAATAAGGCGTATCTCGTTGATGTTCCCAATCAGAAGGACTGACGAGCAAGGTTTTTATACCTTCTTCACTATCAAATTGAATGACAAACAGTTTATTACAGATATGCAGGTAGGGCGTGGGTAGTCCGAAGGCATTCAGATAGCCGTATTTAGTAGGATACGGAATACGGATAAGCTCAAAGGTTTTGTAAAACTTTACTTTTGGCTTACCTAGCATGGTGTTACGAAAGTCTGTTGCAGCCCCTCGAACATCTTCAACCCGATCTAATGGCTTTGCGGCATCTCGGGCTGATTTAAAGTGAGAGAAAGGATGAATAATACTCATATGACTATCCTTGTATGAGAGGGAAGAGGTGTATTTAGTTAAAATACAAGCTTGGTGTCTAACACAAGCTTGGCTTCAAATAAAAGATGAGTTCAGAAAGAAAGGACACTAAACACGAACAATGGGTGGTCATCGTCAAAATATGACATCACCTATTACCATTAACTACTACCATTTATAAAATACTACCTGTTTCAAACGAAAGAAAGTTTTTTCTAAAAATTTAGAACTTACTCTAAAAGGGAACGTCACTCTCCCACGCCATCCACGTATTCATGGTCGGGTGTTTTAAGCGTAATTTATGCGCGTGCAAATTTAATCTCGGTGCTAGGCCCAATGCTTCCCCTTCTGCATAAATCGGATCGCCAATAATGACGTGTCCTAAATGCACCATATGCACCCTCAACTGATGGCTACGTCCCGTTACAGGATGTAAGGCCACACGGGTGACGGGTTTACCTTTACGAAGCTCATGATGTAAGACTTCATAACGAGTTAAGGCATGCTTTTTCCAATCAGGATCTGCGACATGTTTGGGCTTAATACTGGGTTCATAGCGCACAGGAATATTGATCTCCCCTTTTTTGCCGGGTATTGCTAAAGTGCCTTGCACGATGGCCTGATATTCCTTTTGGGGAATACGCTCAATAAACTGCTTACTAATATGGGTCTGTGCTAGTTTGTTCTTAGCAAATATCATTAAGCCTGAGGTATCCATATCCAGTCGATGGATCAGCTTCACCTCAGGCATTGCCCGCTCAAGTCTTGATAATAGGCTGACCTTTAAGTCTTTACCGTCAATACTCAGTAGTCCTGCAGGCTTATTGACGAGTAGAATATCTTCATCTTCATAGAGGGTAATTCGAGATAAAAAATCTTTAAAAAACTGCTCGTTGTATTGATTTTCTTCAATATTTAGTCGATTAACGGTTTCAATTGATAATGGCATAATGTGTCGCAATGGCTGAAGGTGTGTAATACCTTTTCTATAAAATAATCTATCTTTGTCAGTCTCGCTGAACCTAGTATTGGTAGCGTTTGTACGCGTCTTCCTCGATAAGTTAATTTCTAGAATTGGTATCAGGTTAAATAGAGGATTAACTGCCGGTAATATACTTAAGCCAATCCATAGCAGGAGTATACCATCAATTACATCAATACCAATTATCAACCATACTTAACGGGGTAAGAACAAAAATTTAATCTAATAATGGTATTATAGTGCGTATAATTTAACGAATCTTACCTTTTTTTTATTATTGGTAATATGTTCTTCAATTAGCACCCGCTTGTACTTTGGACAGTAACAGCTTGGGTTGACTGATACGATCTTTTGATACCTATTTACTTTCTTCCCTTTCATTTCTATACTTTATTATTATTTCATAAGGATACAACCATGTCAGATTTAATCATTAACTCATCAGATGCCAACTTCGATCAAGACGTTATTAATTCTGAGCTCCCTGTATTATTAGACTTTTGGGCAGCCTGGTGTGGACCCTGTAAAGCGATCGCGCCTATTCTTGAAGAATTAGCTGACGAATATAAAGACAAAGTCACTATTGTGAAAATTGATGTTGACGAAAATCCAGAAACAGCCAGCCGTTTTGGTATTCGTAGCATCCCAACGTTAATGGTATTTAAAGGTGGCGAAAAAGTAGACACGGTCATGGGCTTACAACCAAAAGCGGATCTTGCTGCCCTATTAGATAAGCATCTATAAGCTACTAACTAATGGATACCGCTATTTGATATAAATTTCTATTTAAATCATTAGAGTCTAGTGGCATCATTTTTGCCAGTGATGATAAAGTGACTGTTTAATAACGGTCACTTTACATTTTTAGAGTTTATCTTCTTAGGGCTTATCTTTTTAAGTTATTCTTTTTAGAATTGTTTAGAGCTATTTTATGAACAATTTTTAGCTTAAGGAACAATATTAAGCTGCTTTCTTTTAAATTTTGCTTTAGTTTAACAAAACCATTGACATAAAGCGGGTAAACACCGTATAGTTTGAGTCCTAGAGAATACCTATTGTCAATTTGTGAGTTGCAATTAGAAATACGCACTTTGTTGATCCCTTTTAACAAGTAGACCCTAATCTGCACGCAATCTCTGCTCGATCATTCCTTGCCTTAATGCTTCCCATATAACGTGCTTTCTGCTCGATATGGCGCCAGTTATTAATATTTTTTTATGATCTAGTATCGATGATATCAGTCACATACTGACAATCATTATATCTTTTCACACTTTCTTAAATAAAAAGTATGCCTCATCTTTGCTCGAAGATATCATTTACCACCTTTGTCTAAGTCAGATAGCTCGGTCAATTTGGTCAATAAAGTTGACTACGTTTAATACACCAAACACTGTCATCAAGACTTCATTAACAGGCTAAGTCAACCTGACCGAGTAACACATTAATTGTGAATAACAATTATTAAAGCAGTTTTATAATGCATTATTTACTTATATGGTGACTCTATAAATCTGTATATTACTGTCTATTAAAATAAGTTTTTATTAAATCTAAACCAATGCTTCATGCTAATGACACTATTTTATTCCTTTCAGAACTTGTTAATTCCACTTGTCTATAGCGATACCTCGCTATCGTCTAGACCTCTATTATTTATCGCATATGCTTAGTTTACTTTGGCGTACTGGCAAATGACTATGACTCAACAACCATCAAACGAAACCTCTATGAACCTGACTGAACTTAAAAAGAACTCCGTTACTGAACTTCTTAATATTGCAAAGGAAATGGGGCTAGATAACCTAGCTCGAAGCCGCAAACAAGACATCATTTTTGCTATATTAAAAAAGCATGCGAAAAACGGGGAAGCCATCTATGGCGATGGTGTACTAGAAGTGCTGCCTGACGGTTTTGGCTTCCTACGTTCTTCAGAAGGCTCCTATCTAGCTGGCCCCGACGATATTTATGTAAGCCCAAGTCAAATCCGTCGTTTTAGCTTAAAGACAGGCGACTCGATAGCAGGCACCATTCGTCCTCCTAAAGATTCTGAACGTTATTTTGCCTTACTTAAAGTCGGTGAAATTAACTTTGATACCCCTGATCGCTCTCGTCATAAGCTCATTTTTGAAAACCTCACGCCTTTATTTCCAACAGAACAGCTAAGACTTGAAATGGGTAACGGTACTACAGAAGACTTAACAGGCCGGGTTATCGATCTTATCGCTCCTATCGGTAAGGGTCAGCGCTCTATCATTGTTGCCCCGCCCAAAGCTGGTAAAACGGTATTGTTGCAGACTATTGCACAGTCCATTACCCGCAATAACCCAGAATGTTACTTAATCGTATTGCTGATAGATGAGCGCCCAGAGGAAGTGACCGAAATGCAGCGTACTGTCCGTGGAGAAGTCGTAGCATCAACCTTCGATGAGCCACCACAGCGCCATGTTCAAGTTGCTGAGATGGTTATTGAAAAAGCGAAACGGCTTGTTGAACATAAACAAGATGTGGTCATTTTACTTGACTCAATTACCCGTTTGGCTCGTGCTTATAACACTGTGGTTCCCTCTTCAGGTAAGGTATTGACCGGTGGTGTGGATGCCAATGCCCTCGCTCAGCCCAAACGCTTCTTTGGTGCGGCAAGAAATATCGAGGAAGGGGGTAGCTTGACCATTATTTCAACCGCCCTTATCGATACCGGTAGTAAGATGGACAGCGTTATCTTCGAAGAGTTTAAAGGGACAGGTAACCAAGAAATCACTCTAGAGCGAGACTTAGCTGAAAAGCGTGTCTTCCCTGCGATTAACATCAAAAAGTCGGGAACGCGTCGTGAAGAGCGCTTACTTGATGAAGACACGCTACGTAAAGTATGGATTTTGCGCAAGCTGCTGCAACCTATGGATGGTACTCAGGCCACTGAGTTCTTATTAGATCGATTAAAAGAAGCCAAAACTAATGATGATTTCTTTGATCAAATGACGCGCAAATCGCAAAACTAAGCTAAACTGAGCGATGACACCCGATTACCTAAGTGCTTATAAAAATACCTAAGTGCTTATAAAAAAAAGACCGCTGATGAACAGCGGTCTTTTTTTATTCTCTGGTCAATTGATGTTAATTTAGTTGCATCAGATCTATCAACCTATCGATGAAGACGAAAGTCGTTTATATAGCGCCAGAGAAGGTATCACAATTACGGATATCTCCTGTTTCAAGCCCTCTGGTGAACCAGTTTACCCGTTGCTGACTGGTACCATGAGTAAAGTTATCTGGTACTACGGATTGCCCACTGGCTTTTGCTAAACGATCATCACCGATTTGACTAGCCGCATGTAAGGCTTCATCAATATCGCCTTCTTCCAAAAATTGCACGCGCTGTTGATTGCGATTGGCCCAAACACCAGCATAACAATCGGCTTGCAATTCTTGACGCACAGACAACTCATTACCTTGTGCTTCACTGACTTGACGGCGCGCCTGATTGACTTTTTGCGAGGTACCAAGTAACGTTTGAACGTGATGTCCCACTTCATGTGCAATGACATAGGCTTGCGCAAAGTCACCCGCTTTACCTTGGTTTTCTGCATCACCAGATCCCTGTTGATCACCTGCAATCCCTATATTTTGCCGCATTTCCTTAAAGAAAGAGGTATCCAAATACAGTTGCTGGTCTCCTGGACAATAAAAAGGGCCAGTTGCAGAGGTTGCACTACCGCAAGCAGAGCTCACTCTTCCCTCAAATAAAACCAATGTCGGTTCTTTATAAGTTTCACCAAACTCTTGGAAAATTTGGTGCCAAACGTCTTCCGTATCTGCCAAAACAGTTTCAACAAACTGTGCATCTCGACTATTATCGTCTACCGGTTGCGTCGTTGAGCTACTTCCGGCAGTCATTGATTGACCCGTTTGGAAAGCAGTCATGGGATTCACCCCAAATACCAACCAAAGAACCAAACCAATAATAATACCAAAGATACCGCCACCAGCTGCTTTCCCACCGCTCATACGAACATTTGAGCTACGTCTTCTATCACGCCATTTCATCAGTATTTGCCTCGGAATGTCATTAAATTTTATTTGGGGTCATTTTTAGATACTTTCTTTAGAGCATTTTTGAGTACTACTTTAAAAGAATAACTCTAGAAACTTGATTCAAGTGTGTCTTAAGTTTTAGATTAGGCTGCTGTATTATAGAAAGTTATATTTATATAATGAAGAAAGCAAATTTTATTTTAACATTTAGTGACTATTTAATTAAAATTTTAAATGTATTTTAAGTTATGTCATTATATTATAATCAGTTATAGGTCTTCAAAAAGCATCTATTTAATGCATAAATATGTCATTTAATATGTATTCAAATCATTTTAGTTTTCAAAAACTCTCTACAAGTCAATAAATATAGGTATTAACGGGTACTTATAGGTTTAGATCGCAAGTTTTCGTTAAAAAATGTATCTAAATATTTTATTTAAACAAAATAACTTTGAAATGTAATATTAGTGATGTATAATCGCTAACGAATTCTGACTCTACAATATTTGTTTTGTAATTAGTTATATGACAGTTAATACTTTATTCTGCTTGGCTTTTTATAAAATGTTTAGTCAGTTATATTTCACTATTTGGAGAATACTATGAATTTCAAGCTAATCGCACTTTCTGGTTTAATGGCTGCTACTATGGGCCTAGCTGCTTGTGACAGCAACAAAGAAAACGCTGTTGAAGACGTTAATGATGCACAAGAAGAGTTACAAGATGCAAAAGCTGAGATCAATGATGCTGCTGCTGAAGGCGCAAATGTTGCTGATGAACAAGCTGCTGTAGCTGATGCCCAAGCTGCCGCTGCTGAGGCTGAAGTTGCTGCTGCTAGTGGTGATGCTGAAGCTGTTGAAGAAGCTAACAACATGGAAGCTGAAACTCCAGTTGCTGACGAAGCTGCTGCTACCGCTGAAGCTGCTGCAGATGGCACCGAAGAAACTGTTGCTCAGTAATTTATTACTGATTATGCAAAAAAAGAGAGCTAATTTAGCTCTCTTTTTTTTGTTTTTAAATTTAAAATTACGGTTGTAGTTGTTTGTCATCCACTTGACGGCGTAATTTTTGACCTGCTTTAAATGTTACAACCCGTCGAGCCGATATTTCAACTTCTTCACCAGTTTTTGGATTACGTCCTGGTCTACTTTTTTTGTCTTTCAAGATAAAGTTTCCAAATCCTGACAACTTAACATCTCTACCTTCCACTAAGTTGTCATAAATTTCTTCAAAAAAAGAATCTACTAAAATACGACCTTGCTGCCGAGTAAAACCAAATTTACCTACCAGATGGTCAATGATGTCGGCTTTGGTTAATGTCTCAGCTTTTATTTCTGTCATTACGGCTTCCTTTTCGTCTATACCTCTTACTTTACTGGGGATTAAAATACACAGTGCTTAAGCAAAAGGCAGTAATTTATAATTATGTCCCCTATCCAGCATCCTGCTAAATGGGCACTGTAAAGATGATACTAAAACTTATCTAAGCATTTAAAATTGGAACAACGTATTAGCCGAGCTAATAATACAATTAATGTTTAAAGCAGGGTCGATACTGTACCAATACATAAATACGGTTACTATACTATAGCTGCTATAGTCAAAGAACTCTCTAAAACCAAACCTGAAATTTAACATATTGAATAAGACATATGCAAACGCTGCAAAAAATCGGGTTAGCACCTTAATCTTTTTTAAGAGATTTATTTAATCACTCAACCTAACCTGACTAAAAACCCAACCTCACAACCCATCCTGAAACATAGTCTAACAGCCAAACTCAACAGCCAATATAAGAATGGATTTAATAGCCATATTAACATAGCCTAAATTGTCCTTTAAAAGGCTCTAACTTATAGTCAGTGTTCTATATACTGTAACATACATTAATAATATTAAGTAATCTGCTACTATAGCCCCGCCTAGCTGTCTCTTAGTTGTGCGCCATGATCGTTTTGAAGCGCAGTCACCACTTTCTCAACCGCACTATTAACGACGTCATCCGACAAGGTTTGGGCGATGTCTTGCCATACTAAAGCAAACGCCACTGAGCGCTTGCCTTGAGGGGTATGCTCACCCTGATAAACATCGAACAACCAGTGCTGCTGCAGTAATTCACCACCCGCTTGACGTATGGTCTCTGATAAAGCTTGACGCGGGATATCGGCATCGACTAATAACGCAATATCACGGCGTACTTGTGGGAATTTCGATGGGCTTTGGATACTATGTAGGCTACGAGATTGCTCTAAAATAGGCGCTAATGCCAACTGGGCAACCCAAGTCGTTGGCAAATCTAGTTTTTGTGCCACGCTAGGATGTAACTGCCCTAACCAGCCCACGACGTCACCATCAATGAGCAGCTCAGCACTCTGACCGGGATGTAAAAAGGACAGCTCACTGCGCTGATAGCGGATACGCGACTCATCCATAGTGGCCGGTAATAGTTGCTCAACATCATGCTTAAGATCAAAGAAATCCATGGCGCGATTATCATGAGCCTGCTCAGGATTAACCTCCCCCGTGGCGACTATTGCAAGGCTTGGCGTTTGTACCAGCTCTTCTATGGTCGCTCCAACAAAACTTAAACCTGTCTCAAAAAAGCGAACTCTGGGTTGTTGGCGATTTAGATTGTACTGTACACAAGGAATTAAGCTTGAGAGCAAAGTACGGCGCATCACCGCTAAGTCTGCTGAGATCGGATTTGCTAAACCCAACAGATTACCAAGCTTTGGATCGTCCAGTACTTTTTCGACTTTCTCATCACTAAAGCTAAAGCTAATGGCTTCCATATAACCTGCGTCCACCATAGCCAGCTTTAAGCGGAGGGTTAAATCGGCGCTGTCGTCATAGCGCATGTCTACGCCAAGATTGGGCAACGTACTAGGAATATTGTCATAGCCATAAATACGGGCAATCTCTTCGATAAGATCTTCTTTGATCTCAATGTCAAATCGATGGCTAGGCGGCAAGCAGCTCAAAATGGTTTGATCGTCTTGTTGCGACTCTTTAACGTCAATCTCAAGGTGACTTAAAATCTCAATAATACGCTGTTTATCAATCTCAATACCAAGGACCTCAGCCACTTTAGAGAGGGGTAAATCCACAGGAGTGCGTTTTGGTAAATACTCTAAGTTTTCAATAGTGGTTACTTGACCCGCTTGACCATTTGCAATCGAACTGATTAGGTTAACAGCACGGTTGAGTGCTATGGCCGGCAATTCAAAATCAACCCCACGCTCAAAGCGCTGCGACGCATCAGTATGTAAGCCAAAGCGACGGGCGCGGCCTGCAATAGCGATTTGATCAAAAAAAGCACTTTCAATCACAATATTGGTGGTGTCGTCGGTGACGCTACTACGCATACCGCCCATAATACCCGCCAATGCCAAAATACCCTCATCGTCCGCAATAACTAGCTCATCCCCTTTAAACGTCACGGTCTGCTCATTGAGTAACGCTAGCTGTTCGCCTTCATTGGCAATGCGTACGGTTATAGTACCAACAATTTTATCCGCATCGAAAGCATGGAGAGGCTGTCCAAGCTCTAGCAATACATAATTGGTAACGTCGACTAAAAAGTTATGCAAGCGTTGCCCACTTTGCAATAGAGACTTCTGCATCCAATCAGGCGTTTCGATAGTACGATCTATATTAAGGACGGGCTGTGCCAAATAGCGTGGACAAGCTTCGACAGCTTCGACAACGACGTCTTGGCTCTTATCCACCTCATTAGCTTGTGTGGTAATCGTGGGCACTGTCACCGGCAAACCGTTTAACACCCCTATCTCACGCGCAATACCGCGCACACTGAAGCAGTCGCCACGATTTGGGGTAATAGAGATATCTAATATCTTATTGTCTAAGCCTAAGTAGTCACGAATGTCTGTGCCCACTGGCGCATCTTCAGGTAGCTCAAGAAGACCATCAACCACATCCGGCAGATCAATCTCTGAGGCACCGCAGAGCATACCTTGCGACTCAACACCCCGAAGTTTGCTTTTCTTAATAGTAAAGCCTTTGCCATCGTCAGTTGGTAACTTGGCACCGATTGTCGCCACGGGGGCACGCATACCGACACGCACATTAGGGGCGCCGCAGACGATCTGTAGCGGCTCGTCCGCATTGATATTTACTTGGGTAACACGCAATTTGTCGGCATCGGGATGAGGCTCTACAGACAGTACTTCCCCAATAACCACCCCACTAAAATCAGCAGCGACGGCTTCGATACCGTCAATCTCTAGACCTGACATGGTTAACTGATCGGCCAATTGTTGCGTATTATTATTTGGATTCACCCACTGGCGTAACCACTGTTCACTAATTTTCATAGAATTCTCAAAAAGCTTTCAAATTATTTTAGTTGTTTTGTATAGGGTTTATGGTGTCGATAGGGCTTTCAGGTTTTAAGCGCATTCAACTATTTAAGACTCTTATCTCAAGCAACTTATTTCGAGCCGCTTATTTTAGCCAAATTGGCGTAAAAAGCGCACATCGTTTTGGAAAAACAAACGCAAGTCATCAATGCCGTAATATAGCATCGCAAAACGCTCAATACCCATACCAAAGGCAAAGCCAGTATATTTATCGCTATCGATTCCACAGTTGCTTAAAACTTTTGGATGTACCATGCCACAGCCCATGACCTCAAGCCATTTGCCATTATCCGCTAAAATGTCCACCTCAGCAGAGGGCTCGGTAAAAGGGAAAAATGACGGGCGGAATCTAACCGTCAGCTGCTTGGCAAAAAACGCTTCTAAGAACTCATTGATCAGTCCTTTTAGCTCAGCAAAGGTGGTATGTTCGGTTACCATTAATCCCTCTAGCTGATGGAACATAGGCGAATGCGTCTGATCTGAGTCATTACGGTAGACGCGTCCTGGACAAATAATGCGAATAGGCGGCGCGCCCTCTTCCATGGTACGAATTTGTACGGGACTGGTATGCGTGCGCAGCAAATAATGAGCATCAAAATAAAAGGTGTCATGCATCGCACGTGCAGGGTGATGCGAGGGAATATTTAACGCTTCAAAATTATAATAATCGCTTTCAACTTCTGGACCCGTAGCAACATTGAATCCTGCTTGAGTAAAGAACAGCTGCATACGCTGAGCGGTCATTGTCACCGGATGCAGTTGTCCTTTTTGTTGACCACGGGCTGGTAGCGTAATATCAATGCGCTCTGCATTAAGTTTGGCAGCGAGTGCGGCATCATCAAGCGCCTTTTGCTGAGTGTTTAAGCTGTCATTAATTTGCGTCCGCAGCTGATGTAACCAACCACCCCTTGTTTTCTTATCATCAGCATCAAGCTTGCCCATTTGCTTAGACCACTGGGTTAACGCGCTCTTTTTACCCGTTAAATTGACCCGCATCTGCTGTAAATCAGCGCCACTCGCAATCTCACTGATCGCAGACTTTACCGCTTCGGCGTAGTCTTGTAGCTCAGCTTCGGTAAGCTCACTTAACACCTCAGATAGGCTTGGTAGACTGTCAATCAGCGCCGTTAAGCTTTGTTTCGGCTCAGAAGTGTTGCTCGCAGGATGGTTAGCTGTATTGCTTTCGGCACTGCTGACCGCATTGCTTGCAGTGCGGCTTTCAGCATTAGATGTGTTGTTAGAGGATAAAACGTCAGATTGAGTCATGTATGCATTCTCAGAAGTTGTGTGCTATGAGCGTTCTTTTAATCGAGAAGAACGCATAGCGTGTAAAATAAATCAGATACTCGCCGCAAGTTATAGCTTGTTTATTATTTTTCGTTATTATTGAATCATTAGGGTAATTGTAAGCAAATAAAACAAAAAAAGCCATCAATACGATGGCTTCTTTTTTAACAGTGGTAACACTTGAGATGACGGCTTAAGGTTTGAGTTAGATTATACTTACGTCACACCCAATCCGCTTGTTATAATCTGCTTATAAAAAAGCGAATTAAGACAATGCCGCTTTTGCTTTTTCAGTCAAGGCTGTGAATGCAGCAGCATCATGCATAGCGATATCTGCTAATACACGACGATCGATTTCGATGTTTGCTTTTTTCAAGCCATTGATGAAGCGGCTATAATTTAAACCATTTAAACGTGCACCAGCGTTAATACGGGCAATCCATAAACGACGGAAAGAACGTTTTTTGTTACGACGGTCACGATACGCATATTGTCCAGCTTTAGTAACCGCTTGGACGGCTACACGATAAACACGTGAACGAGCGCCGTAATAACCTTTAGCGCGCTTTAAGATTTTTTTGTGACGACGATTTGCTTGAACACCACGTTTTACACGGGCCATAAGATACTCCTAAAAAATTGATTTGCCTGAACTTATATTATCAATAAGGGAACGTTGATAAAAATAATACAAGAACGATATAAGTTAAGTGGGTTATAAATAAGGGCACATACGGCGAACCGCAGCTACATCAGCAACGTGCACCATTTTAGTTCCACGTAATTGGCGAATACGCTTAGGAGACTTTTTGGTCAGAATGTGACGTTTAAACGCTTGTTTACGCTTAATACCGTTTGCCGTTTTCTTAAAACGTTTAGCGGCACCACGTTTTGTTTTCATTTTGATCTTTTTCATAAGAACCTCTTAATCTTTGTTGTTAAGCTCAGTCATTATCGCTACGACACTACTGATATTAACAGCCAAGGGAAAACCTGTTTGTCAGTGTATTAAGTGGGCTTGATACTGAATAACTTTTAAAAAATATTAAAAATTAGCTCAATATGTCAGCAAAAATAGCACTGCCTTGAGGTGGGAAGAGCGTATTCTAGCAGAACTGTGTCCAATAGCCAACTAAAATCCGCCCAACCTAGTTTTATAGTGTGAATACTGGTTGTGATTATTTACTGCCAAATCCCATGCCGTGAGTTTCGCTCCGCTATACCACACGCTATCAGATATCATGCCAGCTTTCTCAAACCCTTCTATGACAAAAAATTGGTGATATCGTCATCCGTTAAGATGAGATTTGCGTAAAAAATGCAGTCTTAACGAGCTAGGTTTTACATAAGACAGTGAAAAGTGAGAGCGGTTTAGCCCCGATTGTAGCGAATATCCTTGGCCTAACAGCAGGGTGTAAGTGCTTGCGTTACCCCGTTATCGCGGTAGCAGGAACGGGATAACGCTTAGCACGCGCCCTGTTGCCAGCCAAGATAGTAGCGAAAGCGGGAATAGCTACTGATATCGTCGTAGGTAAACTAAAGAGCGACAGCGTTAACCTCACTAAGCCTACTAGAGTAGTACTTGCGCTCGGTTGCCTTGTATCTCATTTAGTTGCCTATGACTATAGCTGAAATAACGATAAGAAGAATAAGTAGAAGCCCCTACCCTTTAAAAAACCCTGTTTAATGGGTGATGATTGATTAAGAAAGCTTTATACTACGAGTTATTAGGCTATTTATTTCAAACTTTGTTAATAAGAGTGTTGCCACATGTCCCATTCAGATACACAGCGTCCTACAGCAGAACAAAATCAGGGTAAATCCGCGGCTTCTTGGCTAGATGAGATTCACTTTAATAGTGACGGTCTGATACCTGCCATCGCCCAAGATAAATCGACGGGCGATATTTTGATGATGGCTTGGATGAACCGTGACTCTTTACAGCTCACTGCTGACACTAATACCGCTGTATATTTCTCACGCTCACGGGGTAAGTTATGGCATAAAGGAGAGACGTCAGGGCACACTCAAATTGTGCATGATATTCATTTGGACTGTGATGCGGATGTGGTTGTATTAACGGTGACTCAAATGGGTGGTATCGCCTGTCATACGGGCCGTAAGTCTTGCTTTTATCGTAAGCTTGATGTCTCAGGTGAGCAGCCCTCCTGGCAAACGATTGCGCCTGTGATTAAGGACCCAAAAGATATTTATGGGAGTGATAGTAAACCCCAAAGGAGTGCTATAATAGAAGGTGCTCAACCGCAAGTGGATGCCCCTGAGATGAGTGCGGCAACCGTACTTAAGCAGTTAGACAATGTATTGGCGCAGCGTAAGACCGCTGATGCGGACAGCTCTTATGTCGCAAGCCTGTATGCCAAAGGTATTAATAAAATATTAGAAAAAGTTGGCGAAGAGGCGGTGGAAACCATAATCGCTGCCAAAGACTTAGCAAATCCGCCGCAGCAGGCTGATAGACAGGCGCTGGAAGATGATTTAATTTATGAAATAGCGGATGTTTGGTTTCATACATTAGTCACATTAGCGTGGTTTAATATCGGGTCTGATCGCATTTTAGCGGAGTTGGCTCGGCGCTTTGGACTGTCTGGTATTGAAGAGAAAAATAGCCGAATGTCATAAAACGGTCTTAACCGACTATTTAAATGCTTTATATGCAAAATGAATTATTTGCAAATTAGATAAACACGCAACCCTTAGCCAAGAGTGTCGCTACCGGCTTTCTTGACAGGCTACTCAACAAGCCATGCTGACCTGCTAAATTGATGAGTTTAACAAAAGGACACGATTATGAGCCTATCTCCAATGCAGTTGTTAATTATACTCGGTATTGCGCTACTTATTTTTGGTACTTCCAAGCTTAAAAATGCTGGAAAGGACTTAGGGGGCGCGGTTAAAGGCTTCAAAGATGCGGTTAAAGATGAAGATGAAGCTCATGCTAAAAAGACTCAGCATAAAGTCTTAGATCATGACGCGTCTGCCAGTGAACCGAAAGTGCATGTCGATGAGATTAAAGTCAAAGAAGAAACACACTGATTAATCCTAATAGCTTTTTGCGACAGTTCTGCTCTTCAATACTGTGATAGGACGATAAGCGGTTATGTTTGACTTTAGTTTTTATGAGCTCGTGGTATTTGGTATTATCGCGCTCATAGTTCTCGGCCCTGAAAAGCTACCCCAAGCCGTTCGTACGTTAGGCACTTACTATGCCAAATTTCGGCGTACAGTAGGTACGTTAAAGGCTGAGATGGAGGCAGAACTTGATTTGGCGGAAACCCGCCAGCAGATGCAGGAAGAATTGGCCAAAATTCGTCAGACTGAAGCTCAGATGAAGCGGCAAATGGAACAGCTGCGTGGCAGTATGCAGCAGTATGAACACCAACAAAAATCGCATCTTCAGCAAACCTTAAGTACGTCGTCGGCCACTGAGTCTGCCGACACTCATGCTGCTGATAAAGATTGGGTGCATCCTGTAACCACCTCTGATTCTACTGTTAATCCTGATCCATCACTCACCCAAATTCAAGCCTCCGACGCCCAAACTCAAGCCTCTAACGATCTAGCAAAGGACTCGCCGCGCTTGCAAGCAGAAGCAGAATCCTTGAAGCATTCTCCTGATTCGACACTTTCACCTAATTCGACTGGTTCTACAGATTTACCTGTCAATAGTGTGCCTGAACCAATTATGACGCGTCCTTGGGAAAATATGTGGTTTTTATTGGGGGACTATGATCGGGTGAGAAGACTGCCCCCTGCGCCACTGCTGCCTAATTATAAAGCCAATGTTTTACTGTACAACTTGGCGCAGTCGTCGGCCGGTTCAGCAGACCATACGGCAACCGAGACGGTAAGTCGTACTGGGATAGACTCATGAGTTTATTCAATAACAAGCGACTTTTGAAAAAGAAGCTGTCAAATAAAAAGCTGTCAAAAAACAAGCTATCAGAAAAAAGAAAGCCTCGGTTTCATTCAGAAAATCAGACAACAGACGACACGATGAGCGATACGATGCACCACGCAGAGGACCCGTCTAATAAAGAAGATAGCTTAGCGGATATGCCCCTAACGGAGCACTTGGTTGAGCTAAGAGCCCACCTTATCAAGATCATGGTGGTAGTCGCTGTTATATTCTTGGGGTTAGTCGGATTTTCACGGGAACTATACGACTTTATCGCTGAGCCCCTGGTGGACATATTGCCAACAGCGTCTACCATGATTGCGATTGATCCGGTTGCCAACTTTATGGCGCCTATTCGGCTGACTCTGTTAACGTCGGCCTTCTTTGCGATGCCGTTTATTCTGTATCAAATCTGGTCGTTTATCGCGCCAGGTCTGTATAAGCACGAAAAGCGGATCGCTATACCCATTTTATTGTCCTCTATTGTGCTGTTTTATACTGGGGTGGCCTTTGCTTACTTTATTGTATTAAAACGGGCATTAAGCTTTTTAATTACGTTTTCTCCTTCCAGTGTGGTACCAATGACGGATATCGAAAGCTATCTTAGCTTTGTGACCAAGCTGTTGATGATGTTTGGGTTTACTTTTGAAATACCGGTGGTGGTTCTTATTTTGGTAGTGACTGGAATCGTGTCCACCGCTGCTTTAGCGGATAAGCGGCGCTATGTGATCGTGGCGTGTTTTGCAGCGGCGGGGGTGATGTCGCCGCCCGATGTGCCCTCTATGTTTTTATTGGCTATACCCATGATATTGTTATTTGAATTTGGTTTGCTCATGGCGCGTCTGCTAGTCAAAGAAAAGAAAGCAGCGCTTGCGGCAGATTCAGTGTTAGATGACACACTGTCTGATTAATAATACCTGATTGATAAGGTCTGATAAATAAGGTCTTCTAGATAAGCTTAGCAACCAATATCTGTTATAATCGTTTTTTTAGAGTCTAGTTAAAAGCTGTATGACTAGCCTATACTTTTAGAACCTCTTAGATGCACGATACTGTTTTTTAGAATGAAGTTTTAGAATGAAGTTTTAGAATGAAGTTTTAGAATGACGTTTTAGAATGACGTTTTAGAATGACGTTTTAGAATGACGTTTTAGAATGACGTTTTTAAAATGATGTTATTAAATGATGCCATTGACCCGTCAATGGTTTTTTTGTCAGTACAGTTTTTACAAGCAAGCTTGCTAAAGCAAGACTCTTATAACATAAGAGACTGATAAAACAATATCGTCAAAGCGCTTTTAAGACCAATATAAGCTCACTGTCTCTGTCCACCCATCACCGTAGGTAACCGTATGTCCAACACTGATTCAGCGTCCGCTCAAATGCCTGCTTATATGAGCGATCCGACCGATGAACAGTTGGCTGCTCTAAATATGGCGATGGACCATAAGTCTTTTAAAGTTGTGGCCTATGCGGGGGCTGGTAAAACCACTACCTTAAAGCTTATCGGTGAGCGTCTGCGCGGGCGTGGTCTATACTTAGCCTTTAACAAAGGCATCGCGACAGAAGCCAAACAAAAATTCCCCGGACATGTTGATTGTCGCACCTTTCACTCCCTCGCCTATCGCCACGTGCCTCGCGATATCACTGCCAAGCTGTCCCTGCCTAGATTTTCGCCAAAGCGCTTGGGTGATGATTTGGGATTACGTACTGTACAAGTGCGCCGCCAAATGGACGGTAAAACCAACTATGTCAACCTAACACCTGCCCGCCAAGCACGTTTTGTCAGTGACGCCGTTAGCCACTTTTGTAGTACGCACGCCAGCTACCCTGCGCCGCGCCATTTGCAATTCCCCAGTTGGATAACAGATGCCGATGCCGAGCAACTGTGTGAAATACTCTATCCGGCCGTTGAACAACGCTGGCTACAATCCATTGACCCACGCCATCCTGCCGGCATTGGACATGACATCTATCTAAAGCTTTGGGCGTTATCAAAACCCTCTATTCCTGCTGACTTTATATTATTTGATGAAGCGCAGGATGCAGATCCCTTGATGATGGGTATTCTCACTCAGCAGCCTAGACAGGTTATTTATGTGGGGGATGCCCATCAACAAATATATGAATGGCGAGGGGCGGTCAATGCCATGAAGAAACTGCCACTACCGCAAACCTTATTAACCCAATCTTTTCGCTTCGGTGATGACATTGCCGATGTGGCCAACTTATTACTCAAGGCGCTACAAGAAGAGGTGCCGTTAAAAGGCAATCCGAAAAAACAGTCAAGTACCGATAAAACGTTAGCCATGGGTAAAAGAGACGCTATATTATGCCGTACTAATGCAGCGGCGATGTCGCAGCTATTGGCAGGATTAAAAAACGGGCATAAAGTC
Source organism: Psychrobacter sp. CX18 (assembly GCF_057396215.1). Taxonomy (NCBI): domain Bacteria; kingdom Pseudomonadati; phylum Pseudomonadota; class Gammaproteobacteria; order Moraxellales; family Moraxellaceae; genus Psychrobacter; species Psychrobacter sp. CX18. Next base: position 69,386 of record NZ_JBXYJH010000001.1, read on the forward strand.
GCTTTGCAAGCTGATGCCGATAGAATGCTGAAGTTCTGTAAAGCAGCTGAAAGCTTAAAAGCGGGCAAATCTGCTTATGGCGTGCCTGAATTGGCTTATTTTTATCACTGGTCTGATGTACAGGATTATGCCGAAACCAATGAGGGCAGTGATCTTAAGACTTTGGTAAAGCTGGTGGACGATCATGGGACTGAGGTATTATCAAAAGCGGTCAACAGCTTAACCGATGTGCGAGATGCAGACTACGTAATCTCTACGGCACACAAAGCCAAGGGGCTTGAGTGGGGACGGGTGCAGCTTGACGATGACTTTTATTATGATGTGACGATGCATGGGGTTAAGATCAGCCCTGAAGAATTGCGTTTGCTCTATGTGGCATGTACCCGTGCGCAAGATAACTTAGATATTCATAATATTAAAGACTTAATATCCGGTCTTAAGACGGGTAAAAAAGTCATTTATGGATCTTAAGGTGTTTATCTAAAACAATCAAACCAAACTGCCAGTCAGTGTCATGGTACTGGTAGTTCAGAGATACTTAATACTTTAAAAGAAGGTTAAGAGGGTGAGTTCTTAATACCTTTAGGCATATTGATAAATTTAGAGTTTATTTTAACGACTTCGAAAGTTTCGCATACTAATAACTCTTGAGTCGTAAAGGGAATCTCGAACTCATTTGCTAGCTCATTAAAAAACTTTAAATGCCCCTCCCACCAATATTGAAATGTACCATCGCCTTCACCTTCGGATAATGCAAACTCAATAGGCACCTTATCCATAGGTTGCAGCATCACTTCAGTGGTTTTAATAATAACCACTGGCATGTCCTCACTGTTTAAAATAATTTGGTGCAACCCTACTTGTGGTAAGTGCTCTCCCTCAATTTCGTATAATCTGTACCAAGAACATGTCGCTGTCTTTTTACCATCTATGACTAATTGCAATAACTCATCTGGCTCACACCCAAACTGCCAAGCCGTTGCTTTAATATCATATTGACCAGTTTCTTGTTTATAGTCTTCCCAAAAGGTTATCGTTTCTTTATTCATCAATTCTTCTACTCTGGTTTTTATATAATTATTTTTGGAAAAAATAAACTAAACGTTCTCTTATTAATTTATTAAACTTTTCACTTTATTAAAATAGTTGCTTAATTGTCACTCATTCCAAGAGACTAATAAAAGAGACTGATAATTTAAGCTGTTATACTACCTCATTTAATTTGCATACTTGAGCTTTATGTCATTTACTACCCAGTTCTTTTTAAAGCCTGTGCGTCTGCTTGCTCCAATGGAGGGGCTTACTGATCCCTTAATGCGGCAAATACTGACCCAGATTGCCAGTGATTTGGGTCGTCCTTATGATTGGTCGGTCAGTGAGTTTATTCGGATCACCCAGCATGTCTTGCCCAACCATGTGTTTTATCGCTATGTGCCAGAACTCAAAAATAACAGTCGCACTAAAAGTGGCACCCCCATTCATGTTCAACTACTTGGTAGTGAGCCTGAGCTTATGGCCGCTAATGCGTTGGCCGCTTGCGAGCTGGGTGCACTTGCCATCGACTTAAACTTTGGCTGTCCTGCCAAAACAGTGAATAATCACCGAGGCGGGAGTGTATTGCTTGATGAGCCTAAATTAATGCGCGATATCATCTCGGCCGTCCGTGATGCCGTACCAAGCCACCTGCCTGTCTCGGCTAAGATCCGCTTGGGCTATACAGATACCAGTAACATAGATGACATCAGACAAGCAATCGCCGACAGTGGGGCAGACTGGCTCACCATACATGCCCGCACTAAGACACAAGGCTATAAACCCCCTGCTTATTGGGAGAAAATATCGGGTTTTACTGAACTGCCTATTCCGGTGATTGCCAATGGAGAGATCTGGAATAATGAACAGGCGCTTCGCTGTATTGACCAATCGAATACTGCCCATTTAATGCTAGGCCGAGGTGCGGTGAGCCGGCCGGACTTAATCGCCCAAGTTGACCAACCTGAGATACAGCTTAGCTGGCGTGAGCTTATCCCGCATCAAATTATGTTTTTGAAGGGTGATGCCAAAAACGATAAGGTATTAGTCGGTCGCTATAAACAGTGGCTAGGCATGTTAAGCAAAGGCTATGAGGAAGCTTTGACGTTATTTACGAGCATTAAACGAGTGCGAGATAAGCAACAGATTATTGATTATCTTCAAGCGCAGGTATAATGAGGTCAGAGTCTTAAACTAAGCCATGAAATTAAAAAAAGGTGTGTTTCATGCACACCTTTTTTAATAATATCCCACTCTCAACTTAATAACTGGAAATATTAATAACTGAATTATCAACAGTACTTTTAGTTCATCCATTGAAAGATACTGAAAAGGGTGGCAAGTCCCCCTTTTTCAAAGGGGGATTTTACCGAAAATCCATCCCCAATCCTTCCTTTGAAAAAGGAAGGGAGCTAACCCTTACAAAAGCTACAGCTTATACTTTAAGTTGAGATTGGCTTAATAATCGTATTTTAAATAAGGGTATCAGCCTCTAAAATGCCATCCGCAATGACAAATAAAACAGCATGAAGCAGCAGACAAGTGACAGTCCCCATATAATAGAGCGCAGCGTCGGTAAATTTCCAAGATATGCCACGCCATATAACACACGCAGTAGCACGTACATCACTGCCAGATAGTTAATCACAACTTGCGGCACAAAAAACAATATCGCCACAATCACTGCCGCTAAGAATATCGGCAAGCTCTCAAAGCTGTTTTGCTGTGCAGCATTGGCGCGGGCTGCCCTACCCGTTAATTTTGACAATGCCTCACGGGGATGAGCATTGTCTGCCATACCCATTCCGCCCATCGCTTTTGCGAGCATAGCAAATACATAAGGCAGGAGACTGGCAACGATCATCATCCATATCGCTACATTGGCAGTATCCGGTATTAGGGCAAAAAACCAACTCATCTTGTTATCCTTTTGGGCCTTAATATAGACCTTTGATTGGGCCTCTGTATTGACCTTTGTATTGACCTTTGTATTGACCTTATATACTGACCTTTATCTGAGTCTGATAAATACATTTAACCGGCGACCACCTCAAAGCTATGTGTAATATGCACCCCGCCCGCTGCTAGCATTTTACTGGCTGAGCAGTATTTGTCGGCAGACAGCTCAACGGCTTTGGCAACTTGCTTTTCTTTAACATCCTTACCTGTCACCACAAAGTGTAAATGGATATCAGTATATACCGCAGGCACGGTATCAGCACGCTTTGCCGATAGCTCACAGCGTACATCTTGGATATCTTGACGGCCTTTTTCTAAAATACCGACGACATCGTAGCTAGCGCAGCCGCCTAAGCCTAACAACACCAACTCCATTGGGCTTGCACCCTCAGTTTTATTGGCATCGATATGTACCACATTGCCCGAAGGCGCCGTCCCTAAAAAATGTCTATCTTGTTGCCAGACCACTTGGCCTTGTAGTGGCATTGATTTTGGATCTAACGTGGGCGCATCATTATTCATTGTATTAACCTGTTTTGTATCTGGTTATGTGTCTGGTATTTTGTTTTTTGATAGGGCTTTAGAAGCCAATCGTACCATGCTATTGGTGCGATGCAAATATGCTTCGCGTAATCATTACCTTCAGTTTAGCTTATTGGCTGTTTTTGTATCGTTCAAAACAAATTTCAGCATCACAATAAAAAGGCTGAATAGTCAGAACTATTCAGCCTTAATCGTATCACACGGTTAATGACTGATAAGAGAAAAATACCATGCTGCTAACTACCCATTTAAGTAAATACCCATTTAAGTAAATACCTATTTAAGTAAATACCTATTTAAGTAAATACCTATTTAAGTTAACTACCTATTTAATGAGTTCAATAAATACACTGGTGATGTCATCATCATCGCCTGTTTTGTGTGAGACTCCCGCACTTCCTAGCACTGAACCAAATTGACTAGATAATCCTAGGCTTATCCCAAAACTGTCATCGTCGAAATCCGCTTTAGGTGTTTTATATGAAATGTTAGATAAGGTGTTTACCCGTGCAGTCACTTCTTTATGATTGTCATCTAACTGCTTTTGGTAATACAAGTCACCAAAGACATTTAAGGTGTTGCTCAAACGGCTACTGCCCTTAACACCCAGCGTACCATAAACGGTATTATACTTTTGGTCATCAAATTGCATAGCAAGCGGATCACTTGATCCACTTTCCCTAATGGCATCAAGCTTCACGCGATTGGCCGTCGCACCTAGATAAGGGGTTAATCTAATGTCTGAAAACCGAGACCGTTTATTCAATGACATTGGATAGCCTGCTTGTAACGAGGCATAGTAGCGACTGCCATCGACATCAGACTTATAGTTTTGAGTATAGTTATCTAAGCGCACCTGACGGTTGACTTCCATATCAATCGTGCTATATCCGAGCGCACCATTTAGCTGAACATTACCTAAATTACGACTGTGATAAAGACCAATACCTAGCTCATCAAAATCGACCTTATCAAGACCACTGCGTACCTTGCTGTCTAACTCTGATTGACTCAGATTGGCATAAATTCCGCTCATAGAATTTGGTACGCTGCTGTGAGCAATGTCCAGTCCAAACAATAACTGAGCATTGCCACTGCTTTCAAATCCAGCCACATCCAGCGCATTCACATTGGCTGACACCCAGCCTTCGGGGCTAGCGCTTTGGGCCGCGTAGTTGTTCGCTTGACGCTGATTGATATGCGTTTGCAAACGTTCATTGGTTGCTAATCCAGCCTGTGTGGCAATATGCGGTAATACACTCACCTGAGTTGGCGCTGTAACGACAGCACTGGCATAATCGGCAATCATACGATGTGCGCGACCTGTGGGGTGAATATTATCTGCAAAAAAATAGCTATTATTGGCGTTATCTTCCACCAAGTCGTCAGGTCCACATTCAAGAGAGCTAACGTCACCACAGGCTTTTTTCGTCACATTCGTAAATCCATAAGCGGATGGGTTATCGGCTACTTTTTGTAATAAACTAAAGGTATCTAATGGTATAACATTGGCCCCTGTACCTGTAAGCTCAGTATATAAGGCATCGTTATATTGGTTAGACAACCCTGTACCAAATGCTTGAGCCTGACTACCAGCTGATGCTAAATAAGGTGTTAACCCAACATCTGGAATGTTTGGTACTAAAATATAATTGGCGCCATTGTCATGAAGTTTTTGGATAGTTGCCACCTCATCAGCAACCGCAGAAGTGATAATACTATTGGCATTTGGCAAATCATTCACTACTGCCAATAAGTCGTTGGCGCCAATCCAGACTGAGTACAGTCCTTTTGGGTCGACATTGTTATTGGTTAGATAGATGTCTAGCTGAGTTTTTGCAGAAGCGACTGGTAACCCTTCCCTTTCAACATCAAGACCTGCTCTTGCACCACCAATGGCGTAGTTATTACCTGATCCATCACCGCCAAGTGTCTGTGCCGTAGACGTCAAGCCCAAATGATTTGCAAATGAGGTCGCCCAAGTAGTATCTGGATTGGTCGTGAATTGACCTGAGTTCTCTGTGTCTAATAAAGGCTTAAAATAGCCGCCATCGGTTAGACTGTCCCCAAAAAAGGTCACACTACTATAAGTGTCATTCTCTTGAGAAGCGGCTTGGGCTTGACTGGCAACCGCACTAATGGACATCAGCAAGCTTATCGCTAGCATAGATTTGGATAAGGTATTGAGCCTGGGTAGGTTTAATGTATGCGTCATTTTGACTTCCTTGTTTGACGTTATTATGTTATTTACCATTGTTATATGTTGGTAGTGAACGATTGTACATCTTACGCTATAAGCAAACAATCACTTTGCGATTGTTTTGTGCAATAAGGTAATTTGAGTTGGGTTTAAGAGTATTTGGTATGGTGATTAGGATTGGGATTAGGATTTGGATTGGTATTAACTGTAGAGACACTATCAAACACGAGACACGTTAAGCTATCGCATTATAAAAACATTTAATACGATACATAGGGGTAAGGACGCGATGTCACCGCTAGCCCCGATTGAAGCGGATATCCTGTCCTGCTAGGTGAGCTGCTGTGGCTTACTGTGCGGTAGCTACGCGAAGCAAGAGATACCCAGCACAGCTTAGCCACTGCCTCTCCTAGGGGGACAGATAGTAGCGAAAAAGCGGGATTAGCTTCTAAAAATAAGAAGCTATCAATAAGCGATGCTATAAAGTTGTCTAATCTCGTCAAGCGCTATGCTGTGAAACATTTTATATCAAAATATTATTACCATTTAACATGATTTACTGGTTTAATAGTGTTAACGATTCTCAATCTGCCATTTTTTATAACCTGTTGAAGATTAAAACGAAAATAGGTAGCTTAGGTCATAAAAGATAGGGCCATAAAAGCTAAGGTTATAAAAATCTAGAGTTATAAAAAGCGACAGGTTGATTACTTTTTTTCACATATTTTATTTAAGGTTTTCGTCATGATTGATGCAGACGGCTTTCGAGCCAATGTCGGTATCATCTTGGCAAATACACAAGGACAAGTACTATGGGCAAAACGAGTTGGTCATGATTCTTGGCAGTTTCCACAAGGTGGTATCGATGCGGGAGAAACTCCTGTCGATGCTATGTACCGAGAGCTGTGGGAGGAGGTAGGCTTATATCCTCGACACGTTCAGCTTTTAGCAGTTACGGATAACTGGCTAAGATATCGCCTGCCCAAACGTTATATACGTCATGGGCAATATCCCCTGTGTATCGGGCAAAAACAGAAGTGGTTTTTGCTCCAGCTAGATGAGCCGAATACAGAACATATCCGCTTTGATACAGCGAAACCAGAGTTTGACCATTGGGAATGGGTGAGCTATTGGTATCCATTGGGTCAAGTGGTTCATTTTAAGCGAGGGGTATATCGCCGTGCTTTACAGCAACTGGCACGCGAGCTACCCTTGAAAAAAGAGTTGATTATCCCTGAGCAGACCAATCATCTGATTCAAGTTTAATCTCTTTTTTATTACACTCTAAGTTATTTATGATATTTGTTTTATTAAAAAGGCCTGCATTAGATGCAGGCCTTTTTTGTTGCTTATATTCGTTAAAAAGGGGTAAGCATTACGGCTTGATAGCCACCTTCAACACACCATCACGCTGATGCATAAATAAGTCATACGCCTCAACGATATCATCAAGCTTGTAGGTGTGGGTTACCATTTCAGACAAATCAATGCGACCTGATTCAATCACATTCATTAAACGGCGCATACGCTCTTTACCCCCTGGGCACAGTGCAGTGCGAATGGTATGGTCGCCAAGACCTGCGGCAAAATGTGCCATAGGAATGGTCAAGTCTTCTGAATAGACCCCTAAGCTTGAAAATGTGCCACCCGGCTTGAGAATCTTTAGTCCCTGCTCAAAGGTCGATTGCAAACCTAGAGCTTCGATACTACTATCAACACCGCGCCCGCCTGTTAGCTTCATCACCTCATCGACAACATCGACTTCTTTGAAGTTTAAGGTGACATCTGCACCCATCTTTTTGGCCATGGCCAAGCGATCGTTATTACCATCGATCGCAATAATGGTTGATGCGCCTTTTAGCTTAGCGCCTGCTGTGGCACATAGCCCGATAGGCCCTTGGGCAAAAATAGCGACGATATCACCAATTTGGATATCGGCATTCTCAGCGCCTTTAAAGCCTGTCGACATTATGTCAGGGCACATGAGCACTTGCTCATCGGTTAAGCCATCAGGGACTGGGGCTAAGTTTGCTTGTGCATCTGGCACTAAGACGTATTCTGCTTGTGTGCCGTCGATGATATTACCAAAGCGCCAACCACCTGTGGCCTTATAGCCATGACATGGACAGGTGCCATCAGGTTGTATATAACCACCGTCTTGGGAAGGGAAACCGTCTTGTGATGCGTATGAGGTGAAGCTTGGACAAATCGCACCAGCAATAACGCGTTGCCCCTCTTCATAGCCCATGACAGAACTACCTAGCTTTTCAATAATACCAACAGGCTCGTGACCGATGGTGAGACCTTGCGCCACAGGATATTCACCCTTAAAGATATGAATGTCGGTACCGCAAATGGTAGTAGTGGTGATTTTAATCAGCGCATCATTAGGGCCGATGTCTGGTATTTTCTTTTCAGTGAGTTCAATTTTACCTGGTTCTACAAATATTAGCGTTTTCATCATGCTCATGTTATATCTTCCTTGTGTGTTGGCTTTTATCAACAAAGCAGCTGTTTCTGGTGTCAGAGAAACAGTCTCTTCCCTTTACTGTTGTTCCTTTAATTAGTATATATAGTCAGCGAACTACTAAAGGGTTACAGCGTTAACCTCGTTAAGCCTACTTAAGTAGTACTTGCACTCGGTTGCCTTGTAACCATTTTAGACTTCTTTGACTATACCCTTTATATATGACAAGAAAGTTTAAAGCCACATTATTTTTATGGATTTTGGTAACTTAACTGTCTCTATTTATAGCCACTTATTCCTGATAAGGATACTCACGACTCTCTAACGTTAATACTGGCTTGGGGACTGCAGTCTTTAAGGTTGGACTAGATGGCTCTAAATGAGTTGATGACTCTAAATGAGTTGTTTGAGGAACCGCTAGAGGTGATTCAACACTCATCGTCAATATACTTTGGGTTCGGGTGCCATAGTTAGGCATTTCTGGTGTGTCAATGCAGATAGAGGACAGCGCTTGCTCAAGCGCCTTAGGTAGTCCCGTATTCGGAAGCTGATCGCTAGGGGCTTGTAGGGTATCTGACAATACCTGCCATGCAGCCGATTGCCAATAGTGTTTGTCTGCATTTTGAAACTTAATACTTTCACTAATCAAAGGCAGCACTTCTTGGCGTACTCGTCCGCGTAAACGCTCAGACTTAAACCACGCATCGTCTGGTTGACCGTTTGAGATAATATGAAGACCACTGTGTAACGGCGTCGGTGGATAGCCCCGGTTATTGATGATCACTGCTTGCTGGGTATCACCAACAATTAGATTAAATCCTGCGTAGGCTTGTAGATCAAGCTGACGGGCAAACGCTAGTGGCGATAAGTCGCTGATTAAAAAACTGGTAACCAGCTCGCCTCTAGAGCGCTGGTCTTCGCTTGCTTGTACGCCATCTCGAAAATTTAACACCGCCGCCCATCGCCCGTTTTGTGTCACTACCTCTCCTTTTGTGCTTTGTTGGTGCACGCCAAGCCAAGTTCCGCCACTTTTATTATCACGACCGGCATAGATTGGTTCATCTGTCCACTGATGGGCTGGTGTGGTGGGTCGTGCCAAAAACTCATCGCGGTTAGACAATAGCACTAATGGCATCTCATCGAATAATTGCCAAGCAATAGCCGCTATACACATTAGATTTCCTTTGTTTAATGAAAAATATAAATAAAAAGTCGGTCTTTGGTTTTAAATGTAGAATCAAATTGTTCTATTTATGCTCATTTTTATTCCATAAAAAACAGAGCCTTATCGTGTAGATAAAATAAATAGTCGATTTTGGGTCAAAAATTAGGCAGTTATAGTCAAAAAGAACAAAAATGGTGCAAATTTAATCATTTAAGGTTGGCACAAATATTGAAACATTAATAACAGTTAGTAACCTTCTATTACCTCAGCTTACATAGCTGTTATTTTACTCTTGGAGAAATTCATGTCTTTATTAGCCACTGTACCTTCCCTAGTGCCGCGCACTTCTAAAACTGGTGTGTCATCACGTTTATCTGTATTAGCCGTCGCGATAGTCGGAAGCTTAAGCCTAATTGGCTGCCAAAAACCTTCAGAAACCACTGCGGAGACTACCCCTACTGAAACAGAAACCAGCACCGAGACAACCCCTACCCCTGCTGCAGATGGCGACACTATCAAAGTGGGTATCTTGCACTCCTTATCTGGCACAATGGCCATCTCTGAGACCTCATTAAAAGACACCGCGCTTATGACCATTGATGAAATCAATGCTAATGGTGGTGTGTTAGGCAAAAAACTTGAACCTGTCGTGGTTGATCCTGCATCAGACTGGCCTTTATTTGCAGAAAAAGCGCGTCAGCTGCTAACTCAAGATAAAGTAGATGTCATCTTTGGGGGTTGGACCTCTGTCTCTCGTAAATCTGTACTACCGGTTGTCGAAGAGCTGAACGGCTTGATGTTCTACCCTGTACAGTACGAAGGTCAAGAGCAGTCAGAAAACATCTTCTATACCGGCGCAGCGCCTAACCAGCAGGCCATCCCTGCTGTTGAGTACTTAATGAGCCCTGAGGGTGGTAGTGCTGAGCGTTTCGTACTTTTGGGTACCGATTATGTGTATCCTCGTACCACCAATCAGATTTTACGCGCCTTCCTGAAGTCTAAAGGTGTGGCAGATGAAGACATCATGGAAGAGTATACCCCATTTGGCTTTAGCAACTATCAGACTATCGTCGGTAACATAAAGAACTTCTCTACGGGTAAAAAGACAGCGGTCATCTCTACCATTAATGGTGATTCAAACGTACCATTTTACCGTGAGCTTGCCAACCAAGGTATCAAAGCATCTGATATCCCAGTTATGGCATTCTCAGTAGGGGAAGAAGAACTACGCGGTATCGATACCAGCTTACTACAAGGGCATTTGGCAGCGTGGAACTACTTTATGTCGGTTAAAAACCCAGTTAATAGTGACTTTACCAAAAAATATAAAAAGTACGCCTTGGATCATAAACTACCGAATGCTGACAAAGTAGTGACTAATGATCCTATGGAAGCCACTTATGTAGGTATCAATATGTGGAAACAAGCAGTTGAAAAAGCAGGCACAACTGATGTGGATAAAGTACGTATCAGTATGGGTGGTCAAACGTTCGATGCGCCTTCTGGATACACCTTGAAAATGGATGAAGAAAACCATCACTTATGGAAACCTGTCATGATCGGTCAAATCCGTGCCGATGGTCAGTTCGATGTGATTAGTAAAACGCCAGAGGTAATCCGTGCGGAACCTTGGAGTAAGTACATTCCTAAGTAACTCATAAGTAACTCATATTAGTTAACTCAAATTGGTCATCCTTATAAATGACGCTAAATTGATATGAGTGGTAACTGTTAAAAGACTGAGGTCGATAATGGGCAATAAAAGAGGAAGTTTACTTCCTCTTTTCACCGCCACCTTATATTTCAGCTTTTAATTTTAACGCTTCGTTGTAGCGTTTCATATAGATGTTTCATAGTAACGTCTTATGTCCATACAAATTATAACAAGCTATTTATTACTTGGCTATTTTCCATAAACCCTTGCTGTATAAGTCATCTCTTTACGATTAGACACTCCTCTATTAAAGAAGATTAGACATCAAGGGTTTGTCGAACATCATACTATTCTCATTAAGGAGCCGCATATGCCGCGCCATAACTCACGCTCAATAGCAGAGCCCTCGTATAAGAGGCAGCCGTTGCTGATAACACGGTTTTTCCGCTTTTTAGCGTGGCTGCCCTTGTTTTTTGTCACCTACCTTACCTTACTGATGCCTGCGCACGCTGAGCAGACATCTGCAATGGCGGCAACGGATACGGTCACTGCTACCTCACAAACCGTAAATACTGATGGTGACACCTTGCAGGATCAAAATGAGCACTCTCTAACCACGCCAGCAGCCTTGGATAACCCGACTGCGAGCTCAGGTGATGCCATTGAGCAGTTTGTCGCCGCTGATTTCGCTCAACGTCAAGCGATGTTAAATAACTGGCCTGGAACAGCTGAAAGCTTAGATACGTTGGTTGAGCTGATTAGTAAAGATGAGCTGTATCAAGGCAATGGCGGTCAGACTTATTTGCTAAATAGTGACGATCAATTATTCACTTATCCTGATAAACAAGAAACTGCTGACTGGCCCAGCGATTTATCACAAATTACGCTGACCAATGCCCTACGCTCTGCCCTTATTTTCGGTCAAGCTAAGGTCAAGCTTGCATCTGACGATACCGCTCAGCGTTTACAGGCAGTAGAAATTTTATCTGACAATATAGATCAAGTAGATCCTGCGACGATTACAGCCGCCGCTGCTAAAGAAGATAATGGCAAGGTGCAAGAGGCGCTTGCCGACTTGCAAGCTCGTATTAATTTTAGAGATGGCGATCTTGCCACTAAAGTTGCTGCCGTTAATGAGCTGGCTGATAGCGACAGTCCGCAAGTCCTAGTTGATATTCAATCCGCTCTCACTGCTGACAATTTAGATCCTGCGTTAAAAAGCGCTTTAGTGGCAGCTGAGAGCAGTGTTGCCAATCGCATTAAAGTAAGCACTTGGACGGGTCATTTATTTACTGGTATGAGTACCGCCAGTATCTTGCTTTTAGCCGCTCTTGGTCTTGCCATCACCTTTGGCTTACTAGGTGTCATCAATATGGCACATGGTGAGCTGATTATGATCGGCGCTTACGCCACTTATGTGGTGCAAAACCTATTTCAAGCGTATTTACCGGGTATGGCAGGCTGGTATCTGGTTGCCGCCATCCCTGTTGCCTTTTTAGTCAGTGCCATTATTGGCATGATTATCGAACGTGTTGTCATTCGTCCTCTGTATGGTCGTGAGCTTGAAACCTTACTGGCGACCTTCGGTGTCAGTCTCATTCTGATGCAATTAGTGCGTATGATCTTTGGCGCACAAAACGTTGAAGTGAGTAACGTTGACTGGTTAAGCGGTGCTTATCAGGTGTCCGCAAGCTTATCACTCCCTTATAACCGTATCGCTATTATCGGTTTTACCGTGATTGTATTGGCGCTACTGGTGTATTTGCTGAACAAAACCCGCTTTGGTTTGTTTGTGCGCGCCGTGACTCAAAACCGCCAAATGGCGCGTGCCGTAGGCATTCCTTCTGCCCGCATCGACATGCTCGCTTTTGGACTTGGTTCAGGGCTAGCAGGACTCGCTGGTTGCGCATTGGCACAAGTGGGTAACGTCGGTCCTGACTTAGGTCAGACTTATATTATTGATGCCTTCTTAGTCGTTGTCGTTGGTGGTGTTGGACAAGTATGGGGCGCTGTATTGGCAGCCTTAGGTCTTGGAGTCAGTGGTACGGTGCTTGAAATTGGCATTGGTGCTGTGATGGCTAAGATTGTGTTACTGGTTCTTGTGATTCTGTTTATTCAGAAACGTCCACAAGGTTTATTCGCCCTCAAAGGCCGCTTTGTGGATTAAGGAGAACCTCATGCGTATTACCCAACTATTATCTGATTCACCGCGAAACTCTATTCTTATTGGACTGTGTTTCCTAGTACTACTGATACTACCTTGGCTTCATTTAATGCCAGAAACATCAGCGTTGCACCTATCTGCCTACTGGATTACCCTGATTGGTAAGATCATGGCGCTTGCCATGGTGGCTTTGGCTTTAGACTTAGTGTGGGGCTATGCCGGTATCCTAAGCTTAGGTCATGGTCTTTATTTTGCCTTAGGCGGTTATGCCTTTGGGATGTATTTGACGCGAGAAACTGCTGGCGCGGGACTACCTGACTTTATGCGGTTTTTAAGTTGGACAGAAATGCCGTGGTATTGGGCTGGAACGCAAAACTTCTGGTGGGCAATGGCGCTGGTGGTGTTAGTCCCCGGTCTGATCGCTTTTATATTTGGTTTCTTTGCCTTTCGCTCAAAAATCAAAGGGGTTTATTTTTCCATTATTACCCAAGCCATGACCTATGCTGCCGCCTTGCTATTCTTCCGTAATGAAACGGGCTTTGGTGGGAACAACGGCTTTACTGGCTTCACCACGCTGTTAGGGTATGACATCACTGCATCATCAACACGAGCCATGCTGTGCTTTACTACCGCTGTGGCGCTGCTGCTGTCCTATCTAGGACTACGCTATCTTATGAATCAGCCTTATGGCCGAGTGCTTGGCGCCATTCGGGATAGTGAAAACCGCTTGCAATATTTGGGCTATCGTACGCTTTGGTACAAGCTATCTGCTTGGGTATTGTCTGCGGTGATCGCCGGTATCGCTGGGGCCTTATATGTCCCCCAAGTCGGCATCATTAATCCAGGTGAGATGAACCCTGTTAACTCCATTGAGATGGCGGTATGGGTAGCTGCTGGTGGCCGTGGAACCTTGATCGGCGCCATTGTCGGTGCTGGCGCGGTCAATGCCATTAAAACCTACTTTACAGTTGCCTATCCTGAATTTTGGTTACTTATCTTAGGTGGGTTATTTGTTGTGGTTACCTTATTTATGCCGAATGGCATTATTGGCCTACTCGACCGCTTTAAGAAGGAAAAAGAATAATGCCAAAACAATCTATTGATTCAACGACGGATACGACTGTGGCACAGCCAACTAAAACAGACAGTTTATTAAAAACACCTAAGAATGAGTCTTTAAATCAAGAATTAAATCAAGAAGGTGCTACAACTGCAACGACATCTACGCATAGCATAGACACTACTCCTGTAGCGGATAATGCGACAGTAGATACTCACCCATCAGCGACTCATAACAACCCAGTGACAACGTTGGCAGAAGACTACGGCGATAGCGATGGCTTAGCGCATCCTAAACCTAAGTCAGGGCCTGATATGAGCCATGGGATTGCGCTGTATTTAGAAGAAGTTAGCGTGTGGTTTGACTCGTTTCGAGCCCTTAACAACTTGTCTTTATATATTGAAGAAGGTGAGCTACGCTGCATCATCGGCCCTAATGGCGCGGGTAAAACCACCTTAATGGACGTCATTACGGGTAAAACGCGTCCTACTGAAGGTACGGCCTTCTTTGGTCAAATTCATGATTTATCAAAGCTGTCTACTGAAGAGATCGCCGAAGCGGGCATTGGTCGTAAGTTCCAAAAACCAACCGTGTTTGAGAACTTTACCGTACTTGATAACTTGATGTTGGCTGCCCCAAAAGACAAACGGGTTTCAAAAAGCTGGTTTACCAAAGTTGATGCGGACACTCAAGATACGCTTGACGCTACGCTAAGCCAAATTCGCTTAAAAGATATGATTAATAAGCCTGCTGGGCTGTTATCTCATGGACAAAAGCAGTGGCTTGAGATTGGGATGTTGTTGATGCAGCAACCAAAGCTCATCTTGCTTGATGAGCCTGTCGCCGGCATGACGGATGCCGAAACCGAACACACGGCTGAACTGTGCTTGCGTCTTAAAAAGGATCATACCTTAGTCGTTGTAGAACATGATATGACCTTTATCGATGCCATTAGTGAAAAAGTCACGGTATTGGCAAATGGGGCAATTTTAGCTGAAGGCACGTTAGCTGAAGTACAAAATGATGAGGCGGTTATTGAGACCTATCTAGGCCGATAATAGCTATAGTCAGCGAACTATAGTCGGTGAACTTATAAAGAGTCACGGCGTTAACCTCGTTAAGCCTACTCCAGTAGTACTTACACTCGGTTGCCTTGTAACCCTTTTAGACGTCTTTGACTATATTGCCGCTTAAAAACAGACCTATAGTGTCATTTCTTCTAATGAGAGTCGTCCAGTAGAGTTAGGTAAGTCAAGTATTAGTAGCAGTATTAACATTGATAATGATATTAATAGCAATACTACAATAGTTGGATGAACACCGTTAATGCCGCAACTGGCTTGAATCTATGTCACTATACACAAGAATAAAGGGTTTAATATGTTACAAGTGAATGCCATAAATCAATATTATGGGGGTAGTCACATTCTTCGTGATGTCAACTTAACTGCTCCGATAGGCGAATGTAGTGTGGTGCTCGGCCGTAATGGTGTCGGAAAAACCACCTTGCTCAAGTGTTTGATGGGTATTTTGCCCATTAAGTCCGGCGAAATTTTATTAAATGATAAAGACATTAGTAAATTGACGCCAGAACAACGTGTACGTGCTGGCATGGCCTATGTGCCTCAAGGACGTGATATTTTTTCTACGTTAACGGTTGAGGAAAACATCCTTATTGGCATGGCAAAGTTTTCACAGCGCAAAGCGAGCAAGGTCCCCAAACATTTGTACGATATCTTTCCGGTGCTCGATGAGATGAAACATCGCCGTGGCGGGGACTTATCGGGAGGACAGCAGCAGCAGCTTGCTATTGCTCGCGCACTGGCATCTGAGCCAACCGTTCTAATTTTGGATGAACCCACTGAAGGTATCCAGCCCTCTATTATTAAAGACATAGGTCGCGTGATTCAAGATCTCGGACGGCAAGGCAATATGGCGATTGTTTTGGTTGAGCAGTTCTATGAATTTGCAGAAGAGCTTGCCGATAATTACACGGTGCTCTCTCGTGGTCAAGTCGTCGCTCAAGGGCCTGGCGATGCGATGGCGGAAAATAACATTCAAGAGTTGGTCGCGATTTAAGCTTAAGTGGCCTGTTATTCATCGTTAGTAATACCTTTTCTAGACAATAGCCTACCGAGGAAGGCCAGTTTAAACGTATAAATCAAACGCTATCAATAGCGGATTTAATAGGGCTAATAAAGATAGCGGTTTTATATAAAAGGTATTATTTAGCACGCATAAACCATACATTTATAACTTATCTATCTTTTTAAATTAGCATACGGTAGACAGATAACTTAGAAATTTGTCCTATGCCGTTTTATACGCTGATTACAATTTCTCCACCGAGCACATCAGTGCTCGGTTTTTTTATGCCTCATTTTTATGCCTCATTAATGCAGACAAAAACAACTATGGTTGAAATGTTCGTCAGAGCGTAATGCTTACATCGCTATTTTTTGCTATTATGGCTTTCACTAGCATCGCCTTAATACGATGATCTATCACAAATAAGCTTTTCATACTTATCACCCACAGTAGACTTCGCCCATGATGATTCATCCCCAATTTGATCCTGTTGCTCTATCGCTTGGCCCCGTTCAAGTGCACTGGTATGGTTTTATGTATTTGCTGGCATTTGCCGCCGCTTATGGACTGGCATCTTACCGCAGTAAAAAACGTGACGGCTGGACCCAAGATATGGTATCTGACTTGGTGTTTTTCGGCGCACTTGGTGTGATATTGGGTGGGCGCATCGGCTACGTTCTGCTGTATCAGTTTGGGGAGTTTCTAGCCAACCCCACTTACTTATTTAGAGTGTGGGAAGGTGGCATGTCATTCCATGGTGGCCTTATTGGCGTCGCCTTGGCAATGACTTATTTTGCACGTAAATACAAAAAACCTATCTTTAACGTGTTAGATTTTATTGCGCCGTGTGTGCCAACAGGTTTGTTATTTGGACGTATTGGTAATTATATTAATGGTGAGCTATGGGGCCGTGTTTCAGAGGGCGGATACAACTGGTTAACTTTTTTCCCACAAGCCGCCCAATTTGACGCTGCGCTGATTACTACCAATCCGGCCATGCAGTCATTGATGAGACAAGTTGAAGGAAATTATTTATTGCCTCGTCACCCCTCTCAATTGTATGAGGCGTTCGCAGAAGGATTGTTGACCTTTATTATCGTCTGGTGGTTTTCTTCTAAACCGCGTCCGCGTATGGCTGTGACGGCCTTATTTATGCTTTGCTATGGCTTTAGCCGCTTTACCATTGAGTTTTTCCGCCAGCCTGATGAAGGCTACCAGTTAATCTTTGGCTGGATGAGTAAAGGTCAGCTCTATACGTTACCCATGATTATTATCGGCTTAGTGCTAATGGTGTTAGCGTACCGCAATCAAGTGTTTGATTGGGGCAAGTACGCAGCGAAATAGCATATAGGCGACAATGACACTTTTTAATGAGCAAACACTCTTATCCACTATTTTAATAACACTACTTGAGTAACAGTACTTTAATAACACTACTTGAGTAACAGTACTTTAATAACAGTACTTAAACGACATTATTTAAACGACATGATAGGGTCATCACTATGATCACCAGCAAAAACGAAGCCGCTTATCTCGACCTTATTCGCTATGTGCGTGACCATGGAACGCCCAAAGGCGATAGAACAGGCACAGGCACCCTAAGCCATTTCGGAGCGCAAATGCGTTTTGATCTTAGTGACGGCTTTCCGCTTTTGACCACCAAAAAAGTGCATATGAAGTCGATTACCTATGAGCTGTTTTGGTTTTTAAAGGGCGATACCAATGTTCAATATCTCCAAGACCACGGCGTGCGTATCTGGAATGAATGGTCAACGGCGGAACAGACGGCTCGATTTGGTCGCCCAGAGGGTGAACTCGGACCAGTATACGGTCATCAATGGCGCAACTATGGTGCCAGCAAAAATGACGATGGCAACTACAATCTAGATGGGGTCGATCAAATCATGGAAGTAGTTGAACAGATCAGAAATAATCCCAACTCACGTCGGCTGATCGTCTCTGGATGGAATCCAGCAGAGGCGAATCTGGTCGCCCTACCACCCTGCCATACTTTATTCCAATTCTTTGTTGCTGATGGCAAACTATCTTGTCAACTGTATCAGCGTTCAGCAGATTTATTTTTGGGTGTGCCTTTTAATATTGCCAGCTACTCGCTACTAACGCATATGATTGCACAAGTTTGCGACTTAGAGGTCGGTGAATTTATTTGGTCAGGTGGCGACTGTCATTTGTACCAAAACCACCTCGAACAGGTTAATGAACAGCTGTCACGGACGCCTTATCAGCTACCAACATTGTGGTTGAATCCTGACATTAAAGATATTTTTGACTTTGAATTTGATGACATTCGCGTCGACAATTATCAATCACATCCGGCCATTAAAGCACCGGTCGCCGTATAGTATTTACTAGCAAAATCAAAAAAATTCCACTGAACAAACAATCAAATAAAAACCAATTAAAATCATTATCTTAAAGGACGCCCTTATGAGCTATGCCCATACTCAAATTGCCCAAATAGCCGCCATCAGTAGTAATCGTTGTATTGGTAAAGATGGTGAATTGCCATGGCACATCCCTAATGATTTAAAGCATTTTAAAGCGATGACCACTGCTGAAACCGATGCCTATGTAGATAGTGGCGTCAAGGGTATCGTCATTATGGGACGCAAGACCTTTGAGTCGATGGGGGCTAAACCCTTACCAAAACGGGTCAATTTTGTGATCACTACCCAGATGGATTATGCGGAGGAGCACAATCTGGAAGGAAAAGAAGACCTGCATGTCGTACACAATATAGATGATGCTTTGACTCATGCAGCCAACGTCGCTCATGGATTGAAGTTTGATACCATTTGGGTCATCGGTGGTGAAAAGATTTTCAAAAACACCATGATGTATACTGACCGCATTGAGCTGACCATTATTGATACTGAGATTGAAAATGGTTCCGCTTTCTACCCTATTCTGTCAGACGAGTTTGAAGTCACAGCAGAGTCTGATACTCATTCGGATGACAATAGTGGTTTGAGCTATAAGTTCGTGACGTATATGGCCAACAAAGGCTAAGGACTTCTTCTCACCATTTTCATATATCGTGATATACCTTTAAATTAGGGTCAACGTAACCGAGCTTAAGTATGACACCATTAGGTTAATAAAGTTGACACCGTCACTGGTTTGAAGGTGTGGCACTATACCAGCTATCCTTTAAACGACCCTGAGCCCATTATGTGGATAAGCCTATTAAAGAAACTACTCATTACCCTACTGGTTTTTTTTGGCCTATTAGCATTGTTGGGCGTCATCACCTATCAAGACCTACCCGATAATACGAATCGCCCTGTCTCGACGCACCTACCTGTTGATATAAGCACTCTTGATATAAGCACTATCGATAACAGTACTATCGATAGTGATAGCCCGATTGCCAAACGGTTATTGCCTGCTATGGCGGCCCATCCTGATCAAAGTGGCATCTACTTACTGGATAACAGTCACGAAGCCTTTTTATCACGGCTGGCACTGGCCTCAGCAGCTCAAAAGACCCTCGATGTGCAGTATTATATTTGGCACGATGATACGACTGGACATTTACTGATGCAAAGCCTGTACCAAGCGGCAGAACGTGGGGTACGGGTGCGGCTACTACTCGATGACAACAACACCGATGGTATGGATGAGCTACTTGCTAGCGTCAATGCCCATCCAAATATTGAAGTGCGTCTGTTTAATCCCTTTATGCAGCGCAGCTTTCGCCCGCTTGGCTACTTAAGTGATTTTTTTCGCTTAAATAGACGGATGCATAATAAGACCTTTACCGCCGATGGCCTAATGACCATCGGTGGGGGGCGTAATGTCGGTGATGAATACTTTGG
The DNA here is from genome assembly GCF_057396215.1 of Psychrobacter sp. CX18. NCBI lineage: Bacteria > Pseudomonadati > Pseudomonadota > Gammaproteobacteria > Moraxellales > Moraxellaceae > Psychrobacter > Psychrobacter sp. CX18. The sequence continues at coordinate 89,560 of NZ_JBXYJH010000001.1, forward strand.
CTTTGGCACCGGAGTGATGTTTGCCGATTTGGATCTACTGGCAGTCGGCCCTGCTGCCCAAGATGTCGAGCAAGACTTTGATCGCTATTGGGCCAGTCAATCAGCTTATCCTGTTGAGCGTATCGTAGATATTCCGAACCCTAGGCCCTTTGACACGACGCCCGCTGATGATAGTCAGACAAAAGCCTTCTTAAACGATTTACAACACTCCGCCTTTGTCAAACAACTCAAACAGGGCGATATACCTCTGATATGGACCAAAACCAAGCTGATTAGTGACTCCCCTGCCAAGGTATTAAAGACATCTAAGAATTCCAGCTCCTTATTGACTGACATCCTCCCCATGATGCAGCAAACTCAACAAGAGCTACTCATCATCTCCCCCTACTTTGTGCCCACCAAGCGAGGTAACTCACTATTTACCACCTTGGCTGAGGACGGTAAACGGGTCGCCGTACTCACCAATTCATTGGCAGCCACGGATGTGGTACCCGTGCACTCCGGCTATGCCAAATACCGCAAACCCCTTCTCGAATCTGGGGTTTCGATATTTGAACTCAAACCCATGGCCACCGTTATCATTCAAAAAGATCGTGGCGGCATGATCAAACGTGGCGGTGCAAGCTTACATGCCAAGACCTTTATTGTTGATAACAAGACCTTATTTCTCGGCTCATTTAATATAGACCCCCGCTCAGCTCGTTTAAATACCGAAATGGGATTTGTGTTTGATAGCCCTGAGTTGGCCAGCTATTTGGCGGATAATATGAAAAAGAATCAGATGCAATACAGCTATGCGGTCAGCTTAACCCCGCAAGGTAAACTGCGCTGGGAAACGGAAGAGGACAACCAGATTGTCGCGTTTGATGATGAGCCCCACAGCTCTTTTTGGTCGCGTATTGGGGTGTGGATATGTTCGTTGCTACCGATTGAGTGGCTATTGTGATATCCATATCAACCGTAGCCAATCCCGCCATACGCTCATATCTTGGCTTGCCTATGAGGAGGGATTAAGTAAAGCACTGCTTTACCCCGACGCAAGAGAAAATCTATGATTTTTAAAGGCACTACGGCTAGCGTCATTCCTGCACCACGAGACTGCCTCTAGCCAAGCGCCTGCAACCCTGTGCTTTACCAAGGATACCTGCTACTGTCGGGGCTAAAAACCTTCTTACGACCACATTCAAAGCAAAACCAAACACCAATCCATACACCTTGCACGATATGTAGGGTGTCGCCACGCGCACCATTAACCGCATACTATTAACCGCGCACCATTAACAATGGTATCTTATTAAACTATTTGGTGGGTTACGCTATCGCTAACGCCTACGGATTGTGCGTGAATCTAAATATTGGTTGATATTGAGGGTGGATGGGCAACGTTGTTATTGCATAAACGTTTATCACGATAAATACCGGCAAGAACACGATGTAACCGCTAGCCCTGATGGAAGCGGTATCCTGATAGTCTTGGCGGGGTGCGTGGACTTTGGTGAGAGGGGGTATCGAGACAACAGGAACCCATCTCGCCTTAGTCCACGCCTCGCCTAGGCTAGCAGATACAAGCGGACAGCAGGAATAGCTACACAATCTTATAAAGACTAAGACGTATGCAAATAAATACTATGCGCTCGCCATAAACTTTAAGGTTAGGTCAGCCCTAAATATCATAGGTCAATTCGAAATATTTAATAAAAACGGCACTATAAAAAACCCTCTTTTAAATCACTAAAAGAGGGTTTTGCTCATACTTTATATACGGTTAAAAGGTCTTAAATCGCTTTTGTGCGCTCAGTTAACCATGTCAACGCGTCCCCTTCTACACGGTCTTTTAGCTCATTATAAACGTGCTGATGATAAGCGTTTAACCAGTCGATTTCCTCTTGGTTCAATAGGGCTTTATCGACCAAACGGGTATCAATCGGGCACAGCGTTACGGTCTCGAAGTGCAAGTAGTGACCGAATTCTGACTCTTGCGGAGTCGGTACGGGCTGATTGACAACCAAATTTTCGATACGGATCCCCCATCTGCCTTCACGATATAAGCCGGGCTCATTACTGGTAATCATGCCCACTTTCATCGCACGCTCAGGCGGTGTGCTGGCACTATAAGCAATGACTTGCGGGCCTTCGTGGACGTTTAGGAAGTAGCCGACGCCATGACCGGTACCATGCCCAAAGTCCATTTGCGCTTGCCATAATGGTGCACGGCAAATGGCATCAATTAACGGAGAGGCAATCCCATCTGGGAAACAGGCTTTTGCCAACGCAATGTGAGCTTTTAGGACGATACTAAAATCACGCTTATGCGCCTCGCTAACCGTGCCGATACCGACCACACGGGTGATATCAGTGGTACCGTTTTGATACTGGGCACCTGAATCAATCAGCAATAAACCGTCACCATCAAGGTAGCTAAACTTGTCTTCGGTGGCACGATAATGAGGCAGTGCGCCGTTTTCATTGTAGCCAGCGATGGTGGGGAAGCTCGGTGAGACATAGTGTGGCTGTTTGCGGCGTACATCTATCAGCATACTGTCGACATCTAGCTCGCTGAGACGCTCGCCTTGGTCTAATCGACTTTCAAACTCACTGAAAAACTCACACAATGCTGCCCCATCTTGACGCATGGCATCACGGATGTGCTCGATATCCGCGTCTGATTTGACAGATTTTAACAAGGTGCTAGGTGCGATGCTTTCAATCATACCGATATCATCGCCAAGCTCTTTTAGAGTGCCGACAGCGACTTTATTGGGATCCAGCAGGAGTAAATTATCAGGGGTTAACTGGCTTAGCGCCGATTGAATGTGATCATATTGCGCAACGTCAATGCCCGCCTCTGCTAATAATTTAGCGACATCATCCTCTATCTTGCGGTTATCAACATATAAGGTGGCGGTGTCTTGGGTGATCAGCATGTGCGCTAAAAATACGGGGTTGTAATCCACATCACTGCCGCGCAAGTTGGTCAGCCAAGCGATGTCATCTAAGCTTGAGAGTAGATGATGACTGACCCCAAGCTGCTGCATCTGAGCACGCACATCTGCCAGCTTATCTTGAGCCGACTGCGAGACAAACTGGGCATCATGAGCAAATAGCTTGGCGCTCGGTAACGCTGGGCGCTCTTGCCATAGCTCCACTAAGAAATCTTGCTCGGTAATTAGGCGAATACCGTCCTCTTCGTCTGGTGCCTCTGTAACACTCTTGTCAGTACGCTCTTCAACACTCTCTTCGACACGCTCTTCAACATTGTCTTCATTGGCAGCGTCTTCAAACGCATCCAATAAACGATCTTGTTCGGCAAGTGATAGCACATTGCCATCGATTGCCACGCTATCACCAGCACTCAGGTTTGCTGCTAGCCAATCAATATGGTTTGGCGCGCCTTTTTGTAGCTTTTGCAAACTGATGCCAGTGCCCTCTAGCTGGTCTGCGGCTTGCACCCAGTAGCGACTGTCGGTCCAAAGACCAGCGAAATCTTTGGTAACAACCAATGTACCGACTGATCCTGTGAATCCTGTCAGCCACTGACGACCTTGCCAATACTCTGGTAGATATTCAGATAAATGCGGGTCTGCGGTCGGAATAATAATTGCGCTGAGTTCGTTGTTTTTTAGGATTTGACGCAGTTTAGTAATACGGTCTTGGAAAATTTGTTTACTCATTCATTACCTCAGTATATTTTTATTGTCTCAGTGTATTTGTTCTGCCGTCTACTTTATTATTAAAATCACTATTGTACCGCTACTTTTATAAGGCTATTTTTTACGATTTCAAATAAAAAACGTGCTACCGATTATGGTAACACGTTTCATTTGTCATGCGATTTTGACTTGGTTAAACCTCGTAAACCTTGTTTGAATTTAACCGTGAGTCAAGGCCGTTAAACGGTCTGTTTATCCTCATCTTCACTGCGATCTAACATCGCTCTTATAGGTTTTGATAAAGCCAATAATATTAGCGCCGTCACCACTAAGAAGATTGCCATCGTGGTAAATAAGCCGGGTAGTCCATCAATAGTCTCAGCTGACACATGACCGCCAAAGAAGGCAGCAACCAAGTTACCCATCGCATAAGAGGTGAAGAATAGACCCATCATCTGACCTTGCATGCCTTTGGGAGCAAGCTTTGTCATTGACGACAAACCGACAGGGCTCAGACACAGCTCACCAAGCGTTAATAGTAATAAGCTACCGGTTAACCATAGGGGCGACACCAATGTTCCTGGATGACCAACCACCTGTTTGGCAGCCAAAATCATCACACCAAAACCAACCGCCGCCAGTAACATACCCATGGCAAACTTAGTCATACTATTTGGCTCCAGATTACGCTCGCCCAGTTTTACCCAAATGATACTGACAATCGGGGCTAACATAAGGATAAATATAGGGTTTAATGACTGAAACCAAATGCTTGGAATCGTAAAGCCCATCACATTAAGGTCGGTATAACGATCTGCAAATAAGTTGAAAGATGTCGGTTGTTGCTCGAAGCTTGACCAGAATAAAGTTGAACCGATGATTAATAAGAAACAAATGAGTAAGCGAATTTTGTCCGTCTTATCAAGCTTTGGCGAGATAAACATCACTAGGAAGTACAGTATCACCATGCCCGCAATAGTATAGGTCATATACTCGGCCACCATACTCGGATTAAAGGGCATGATACCGGTGGCAATCAGTGCAATGACAGCAATAAGTATTGCCATAAATACGCCAACCCAACGCCCTATATGATTATATTGAGTATTTGGCTGTTCCCATTCAGCAGTGATGCCTTTGGCATTAGCATAGCGCTTTAAATTTTTGCGTGCAGCAAAGCGATAAACTAGTAAAGAGATCAGCATTCCAATACCGCCCACCCCAAAACCAATATGCCACATTTGTCTTTCTTGAAATAATCCGACAATCAAGGCGGCAAACAGTGCACCGATGTTGATACCCATATAAAACAAGGTAAATCCCCCGTCACGACGTGAGTCATCCTTGCCATATAAGGCGCCTACCATCACTGAAATACAGGTCTTGAATAATCCAGAACCAAGTACGATACACACCAGTCCAATAAAGAACAGCGCCATACCAAACATGGCGGATAAAGCAATGCACAAATGACCTAGCGCAATAATAATACTGCCCCACCACAGTGCGCGCTCTTGACCGAGCCAGTTATCAGCGAGCCACCCTCCAGGCACAGCCGCTAAGTATAAAGTGCCTGCAAAGATACCATAAATCGCCGAAGCGGTAACATCGTCAAAGCCAAAACCACCGCTACTGACTGAAGCCACCATAAACAGTACCAACAAGGGTCTGATACTATAATAAGAAAACCGCTCCCACATTTCGGTAAAAAACAAAGATCTTAACGGCTGTGGATGCCCCATAAATCCATCGTCTAGTGCCTTAAATTCGGCAGACGTATTCGTTGTCCGTGGCTCTACACTCATAGTTTCATTTCCTTATTTGCTTTAACCTATTAAAAACAAAGTTAGACGCTAACACTTATCCTAGCGTTCATATTCACCTTTATCGAAATTCAAGCGATTTAAAAAGGTATTAAAAATTAATGAGATAAAAAAACGTGCTATTGTTTCATGCCGATAAAAGAGAGTAAAGATTGAGTGACAAAATTACATAAAAAAACCCGCCGAGTCCTTGAGACTAGGCGGGTTTGAGCAAACGTTTTATACTCTATCCGTTAAAAAACGGTCAAAAATAAAGCTAGCAGATAAAGTAAAAAAGTTTAAAAATGGCGTAAGAATTTAAATTAAGAGTAAAATATTGCGGTTAATAATACAGAAAGTAATGGCTCAAAATGTTTTCATCGAGCCAAACTCGTTTAAGAAATAACCTTAAAGCAAACTACGGCTGCTTATTGAGTCACTTCTTCATCAGCAGCATCAGTAGCTGCGTCTGCTTGATCCGCTGCGGCTTCAGCACCTTCAGTAGTTGTTTCAGCAGTGGCTTCTGCGACATCAGTTGTTTCATCAACTGTCGCTTCCGTGCCGTCTGTTGCAGTATCAGCCGCATCAGTGGTTTCCGTACCGGCCGTCGTTTCTGTTGATTCAGCGGTTTCTGTTTCAGTCGCTTCGGTAGTATTTGATGCCGCCGCGTCTGTGTCAGCAGACATCTCTTCAGTTGTGGCATCTACAGCAGGCTCAGGCGTGATATGATCGCCCGCTGGACGTAAGAAAGCGCTAATTCCAATAAGAAGTACGATAGCCAAAAAAGCCACAACACCAACGAGTGCGTAGAGTAATTCTTTTTTCGGTTTGTTTTGGCTTGCATCTGCCATAGGTCACCTATCTGTAAAATGTGATGAAGGTTTAAGAGGATGATATCCTCTGTCATTTATTTAGGGGGAGTCACTATTTTTCTGAGTATATATTATTCATTGAATGACAGTGTCATTAATCCACATCATTCAAAAGCAGTGTCCATTTCTTGCTATTATATCGCAATTTGCTACATTTTGTGAAAATGCCCTATCCTATTTGTGGATTAACAGTACATTTTTATTTAATTAGTTTTAAGACAGCCGTCTTTGTTATTAATTTAACGCTTATATGTCCCTCTGCCAGCGTAACTTAGCACTAGCATTAAGGCTATTACTATCAATATCGGATAATTACCGAAACGCACAAACGGGGTCATGCCCGTCCGAGACTGCACCTCACCGCGTAATACCGTACGCTCAAACTGCGGTGCCCGTGCCACTATTTTTCCTTTGTGATCAATAATGGCAGTTACCCCTGTATTGGTGGCACGCATAAACCAACGCCCTGTTTCAAGCGAGCGCATCTGCACCATTTGCAAATGTTGTAACGGACCTGCTGAGGTGCCAAACCAAGCATCATTTGATATGGTCAACATAAAGTCTGTGTGTTGCGCATTACGTCTTGTGGTATCCGGATACGCCACTTCGTAGCAAATTGCAGACCCTAAGTTATGACCCTGTATATTAAGGGGTGCCTGACCTGCAGAGCCACTGCTATAGCTTAGTATCTCCTCACTACCCGCCAATTTGGGAAATAAATCAAGCGCCCCTTGAAACGGAATGTACTCGCCAAACGGAACCAAGTTTTGTTTTTTATACAGACCCTCTGCTTGCGCACCCAGCGCCATCACACTGTTATAAAACGGCGCATAGTTGTCTGTTTCAGGGTTAAAAGCGGCGTCATCTTTATAGGGTATCCCAGTTACCCAAGCGCTATCTGACGCTTTGGCAACTTTCGCCACTTCATTGATAAATGGCTGCGCCTCTGTTTGGTACATCGGAATGGACGACTCAGGCCAAACCACTAAATCCTGACCCCACTCAGTACTACTTAGCGTGGCATAAATCTCTAGCGTTTTATATCGAAACTCAGTCAGCCACTTAACATCTTGCGAGATATTACCTTGAATAAGCGAAACTTTTAAGGCTTCAGTATTGTCTTTGGGCTTGGTCCACGCTGGATCCAGCAACCATAACCCGATACTGATAGCCAGTAAGACGGCCGTGATTAGTAGATAACCGGCCCGTTTGCGAAATACCTCTACCAAACTTACCGCCAATAACACCGCCACGAACGATACCGCAAATACCCCTGCCACAGGCGCCAAAGAGGACAACCAATGTTGCTCGGTAAAGGCATAGCCTACAAATAACCAAGGAAAACCCGTTAACAGCCAGGTTTTCATCCACTCTTGTAATACCCAAAGGGCGGCGAACGCCAACGGCTGCTTACCAACAAAGCGATTGAAAATCACTGCCATAAACGCATGAAATAAGCCCATACCCAGTCCCATCACCGCTATAGCAAGTAGCGACAGCGGCACAGATATATAGCCATACTCATGAATTGAGGTATACAGCCAAAACGCCCCGACACACCACAGCCCCATACCATAGGCTTCACCGATGACAAACGCCCGCTTATTAGTCATTGGCGCCAATAGCAGCGCATACAGCAGCGCCGGCGATATCAATGCAATAATCCAATAACCATACGGTGCCAACGATAACATAAACATCGCCCCCGCCATCCACGCTATGACGATAGTGATACCCATCGGTAACTGTGATGCTTGCTGGGAAGATGTAGACGTATTAAGTCGTTGTTGCACATGTTGGGTTGAGGCACGCATAACGGCTCCAGTAACTGGGTAATTCAAATGAAAGAAAGAGACAATCAAAAGAAAGAAACAAGATAATCAAACAAGATAATTAAAATAGTTCTGCTAAAACACCTGTCTATAAAACGTCGACTATTTTAAGCATCATCTTGACTATGCGTATCATAACAGCATGACATAAAAAAATCCCAAACCTACATCATCAATTAGGACTAATGCAAATAACACTAATGCAAATAACAGGCGTTAAACACCTATAGGCCACCGGCACTGATTCTCGCTTTAACTATATCTACTGACGTTAACACAGCATAATTGCCACTACGCCATAGACAGGTTATATTCTATACTCTAAGTGGGAGGTTAACCCAGTTACATCGTATAAGATCTAATCTGTATAATGACCACCACACTCTCAATCTATACTATTTATATTCATTTATTGACGCTACTCAAGAATCCAAACATGCCGACAACACCCAACCCAGATGTCCCAAACAGTCCTAAACACCTTGCTCACAACCAAGCCCCTCATAACAAACCGGCGAGTGCGGTTGATCTTCCTGTGAGCGTGTTGGCGGGTGTCGGCAGTAAGATTGAAGGACAATTGGCACAATTGAGTATCGAACGTCTGTTTGACTTATTACTACATCTGCCTCGTGACTATGAAGACCGTAGCCGATTGGTCAACATTCACGACCTACAAGATGGTCAATCCGCCTTAATTGAAGGCCAAGTTACCTATGTCGATAACAAACGTAGTGGCATGACGGTGGTAGTAGAAGACGCCACGGGTGCCATTCAGCTACGCTTTTTTAAAGTGTATGCAGGCTTGGTGCAAACCATGACCTTAGGGACAAGGCTACGACTGTTTGGTGAGGTAAAGTTCAGTCGCTATGGGGTGCAAATTGCACATCCTGAATATACTGTGGTAACGGCTGGCGCTCCTGTTATAAATACGGGTTTGCAACCCATCTATCCGAGTGTCAAAGGTCTTCATCAAAACAAACTGCGTACATTGCTGAAGTTGGCATTACAGACCGTGCATCAACAAGGCTTACCGCTCAGTGTTTTTAAACGCTCAGACTGGGACGCCATTAACCAACTGCCTGCGCCACTACCGACGAACTCCTATGGTATACCGATACCGTCAACATCTAGTCATACTGCTTCGAATACGACCGCCGATACACACGCACCGAGTTGGCAGAATCTTAGCTTATTTGAAGCGTTAACCCTCATTCATACACCGCCGATGCACACCGATATCAGTCTGCAAGTGGCACAACTTGAGCAATTAAAAGAACGTACCCACCCTGCCTGCCAGCGTCTTATCGTTGAAGAATTGACTGCTCATCAGTTAAGCATGCTGTATCGCCGCAAGCAGTTACACCAGCACAAAGCGCCTAAATGTGATGACAACAGTCCCCTTGCAGATAAACTACTTGCCAATCTACCTTTTGACTTAACCAAAGCACAAACCCGAGTGATCAAAGAGATTACCAGCGATATGGCGACCTCTATTCCGATGCTACGTCTGGTACAAGGAGATGTCGGTGCGGGTAAAACGCTCGTTGCCGCATTGGCCGCCTGTTATGCCCTCGATAGTGGTTGGCAAGTGGCAGTCATGGCACCGACAGAAATCCTCGCTGAACAGCATTTAATTAACTTCAAAACTTGGTTTGAACCCTTGGGCATTGGTGTTGGTTGGCTAGCCGGTAAACAAACCGCAAAACAGCGTCGTGAGGCCTTAGCCGATGTGGTAGAAAATGAGGTGCAAATCGTTGTCGGTACCCATGCCTTATTCCAAGAGACCGTGGTATTTGCCAAACTGGGTCTTGCCATTATCGATGAACAGCACCGTTTTGGGGTCGAGCAGCGTATGGCGCTGACCAACAAGGGTGTTGCCGACAGCACCCCGCATCAGCTCATTATGACCGCCACCCCTATTCCGCGTACGCTGGCAATGAGTGCTTATGGCGATATGGATACTTCCATCATTGATGAACTACCCCCTGGTCGTACTCCGATAACCACCGTGACGATTGATCGCAATCGTCGTGACGAAGTGATTGAGCGTATTGCCGCAAACTGCAAAGAGGGCAAGCAAGCGTACTGGGTCTGCCCTTTAGTTGAGGACTCCAGCACCCTTAATGCTCAAGCTGCTGAAGCCACGTTTGCCGACCTAAGCGCACGATTGGACATCCGCATCGGCATGGTGCATGGCAAAATGAAGTCCAAAGAAAAACAGGAAATCATGGCCGCTTTTAAAAATGCCGAGCTGGATTTATTGGTCGCCACGACCGTGATTGAGGTAGGCGTCGATGTGCCCAATGCCTCCTTAATGGTGATTGAAAATGCCGAACGCTTGGGATTGTCACAACTACATCAGCTGCGTGGCCGTGTCGGTCGTGGCTCGACCAAAAGCTTTTGCGTGTTGTTGTACCAAACGCCGTTATCAGAGACGGGCATTGAGCGTTTGAATGTATTGCGTGATAGCAACGACGGCTTTGTGATCGCCCAAAAAGACCTACAACTGCGTGGGCCCGGCGAGTTATTGGGTAAACGTCAAACGGGCAATATTGGCTATTATGTGTCGGATTTGAGCCGTGATGAAAACCTGCTGATGATTGCCAGCCATTTGGCCAAACGTTTAATTAATGATGATACGCGTAAAACTGAGGTCACCCAATTAATTCATCGCTGGATGCCTGAGGCGAGTAAATATACCAATGTTTAGCATATTGTTTAGTATGGGGTTTATTCCGACGCTTAGTCCGGTTTCCAAAAAAAACAGTCATTACTGCCTATTTCAGTTAAAATGAATCGTTGAACAGTTTCAACAAGAAGCACAAACTATTTTCAAAAGGAATCACAAATGATTAACATGAAGGATATTGTCGGCGCGGCCAAAGGCGATGACAACTTAGAAGGCGGTGGTCTGTCTGGTGTTATGGATATGGCAAAAGACTTTGATATGGCTGATATTGAAAAATATAAAAATATGTCAAAAGAAGAATTGCTAGAAGAAGTTAAAAACTCTGAGCACAGCGCCAAAGTGGTTGAATTTATAAAAGGGTTAATCGCTAGCAAATAGCGGCTTGCACTAGCATAACTTAAGGACAACTCTTTAAGATACGCATAACGTATAAAAGTGAAGGTCATTCCTGACGCTTTTATGCGTTTTTTTATGGTCTGAGGAAAGTGTGATCGGTGTTTTAGTAGATTGGTTTCAAGGTACCAAGCCTAATAATTTTAACTGATGATACTCAAGTGCCGAGAACTTAACTCAATCTACAGTTTAAGCATGACTTACAAAAGACTTAATTTATAAATTGATTAGGGTAAAAGGTAACGAGCATTTAATGAAAGGCACTAGTGATAATAGCTTTACAGTTGATAGTTAAGTAATTTTTATTATTTAAAACAATCATCAAACTTTCTCATTAGATCGAAGGTATTGAGATAGCTAACACCCAGTTCTTGACACAGATTTGGAATAATTATTTTTTTAGCTTGATGGGCGTATTTCTCTTCTGTAATAACAGTAGATCCCTCTGTCATCGCTTTTGCAATTAGCCATGGATCTGCTGAATCCAAGAAGTGTTCATTTTTTCTATGCGTTAAATCATAGTTATCATTGCATAAATTAACGATCGTTTTAAAATTCTTCTGACAATCTTCGTCATCAACAGAAATAAAGCAATGGTCATATGATTTTACCCATTGTGCTAAATTATCACCATAACTTTTAATCTCGTCATAGACAGGTCGTATACTACATATATTACCTTTAATCTCATGTTTGAGTAACCAATCCCAAAATAAGGGGCAGAAGTCTAAACCATAGTAGCGTTTATTGGCTTCAACAAAAACATTGGTATCTAAAAGGTAGCTCATAATTGAATGCCTGATTTTTGAGCAAACGATTCAAGCTTACCTGGATTAACCCCTAGTAGGTAACCTGCCTCTCTGAATAACATTTTTCCAGAAAGAGATTCTGAGATAACGGCTTGTGACAGCCGTGAGCTCAATTTTGAGTTTTTAACAATATAGTAACTAGGTCCACCAGAATCTGATTTATTTCTTTTATCGGCTTGATAAGCTTCTCGTAACTTCTTTATGAAATTCTCATATTGCAACTTATCTATATATTTTAGAGTCAATGCTCTTCTCACAATAACATAACGACTGACATGAAAGTGTTTCGCTAAATCGCTCAGAAGCAACTCAATATCCATATGGTCAATGTCTAAACTATGCCATTGATTTTTAAAATCTTCTTTAGGCACAAGAAATTCACCTGCAACAGCATTACAATACTGCTCTATAGGATTAGTTGCCCAAATACTATTATCAGAAATGCCAGACTCCCCTTTCAAAATATGGGCTAATTCATGGATTAAAGTAAACAGTTGGGCATTCAAACTGTCCGCAGTATTAATAAAAATTAATGGCGCCACTTTATCTGCAATAGCAAAACCCCTAAACTCTTCAACATTTAAGGGTCTAGAATGGTGGCCTAAATTACTGTCCTGTATCACCATGATTCCAAGATTTTCGATGGCTTCAATCAGTCGACGATGATAAGTCTTAGCATCGCCACTTCTTTTGACGTTAAGTTTCTCATTTAAAAACTCAACCATTTCATTCACAGTTGATTCGGCAAGTGACTCAACATAGTCGTTGTGTCCAATTCCATACTCTTTTAGATAGTCACGATACCACTCCACCCTTTCTTGATTGATACGTATAATTTCCTTTAGTTCATAACTTGGCTCTGAAATTTCTCTACTTTCTATAGTACGCAAGTCTGGAAGTGGCAGTTTTATCTCTTCGGGCACCCTATCAAGGAATAGAAATCCAAAAGGGGTATTGGTATATTTAGCGAGTAATTTGGCTTTGCCAAAGGCTATCGGAGTAAAACCTTGTTCAATTTCGACTAGTTTTTCTTCATCAATCTTAAGTTTTTTAGATAACTCAGACACAGTTAATCCTGAGCGTTGAATCGCCCAACTGATTATCTTTGGATTAATTAGCGCATGTGCCATATCGTTTAGCTCAAAGTTAACTGTATATCAATTATTATTTTAGCAGTTTGAATGTTTATTATCTTGCAATTCGTACATATACTTTTAGATATAATAAAAATTCTTGTTACTGCTTTCTATAAAAATAGAACTAGAAAGAACTTTAAAAAGGAAGCAAGGTAAGATTTTAGTATTTGCTTGATCCACCTTAAGATGATAAACATTTATTATGAAGTCTTTATTTTATAAAGTCAGCTTATGATCATAAATGTCATTTTTTATTTTACTATACTAAAACCCTAAATATAGTGAGCAAAATGTGTAGCGTGTGGTGTAGCGCAGTATAAGCATTATCTTTTAAGTACTAGCGCCCTTCATAGCGTTGCCGTTTTATAAGACGTTATAATAGGTATAATAGAGAATAAAACCATACTTTTCTCAAACTTATCATTTATCAAACTTATCATTCTCAAGGATGAGCCATGCCATCGCTATCAACGCTACGTAAATTGCGTGACTCAATGACAGACTTCACGCAGTCCAACGCTACCCCACCTAAACCACCAGCAACACCGAAAACTCCGCTTAAACAAAAACTGCCTCAATTACCGCCACTGCCAAATATGCCAAAGCGGGCGCTGGCTAGTGCAAAGCGATTGATGCCGCGCCTGCCCTTTACCAACAAACATCCGCAATATGACATGTTGATTATCGGGGCGGGTGTCTCAGGAATTGATATGGCCTGTCATATTCAGCGCGATAAGATACTCTCAAAGTCTATTAAGACCGGGCGAGTCGCTATTATTGAGAAACGGGCTGCTATAGGTGGGACGTGGGATTTGTTTAAGTATCCAGGGATACGCTCTGACTCTGATATGACGACGTTTGGGTTTGCGCATCGGCCTTGGCTTGGTAAAAAAACGCTGGCCGATGCCGAGTCTATTAAACACTATATTGTAGAGACCGCTGAAGATGTAGGGATCGACTCGCTAATACAGTTTAATACAGAGGTATCCAAAATTGAGTGGTCAAGTAAGCTCAAGTATTGGACGGCAACTGTACTCGATGTTAAAACTGGTAAAACCCAACAGATTACTAGTCGGTTTATCATCGGGGCGACCGGTTATTACGATTATAAAGAAGGCTATCAACCAACGTTTAAGGGACAAGAGTCGTTTAAAGGTCAGATCGTTCATCCGCAGCAGTGGACACATGATATTAACTATAATAATAAGCGGGTGGTGGTGATCGGTAGTGGTGCGACGGCAGTGACTTTGGTGCCTGCGCTACTTGATAAGACGATATCAGCGTCTAATCCCAAGGGCCGTAAAGCGGCGCATGTGACGATGTTACAGCGATCGCCCACATATATTGGAAGTGTACCCAGTGAGGATAACAGCATAACCTTGCTAACAGAGCGCTTTAAACTTAGTTCGGATACAGCCTATAGCCTTGTACGTGGCAAAAACATCTTATTTCAACAAGGGGTGTATAAATTAGCAAAAGTTGCCCCTAAAGTGTTAAAAACCGTGTTAATAAGAGATGCCAAAAAAGCACTAAAAGGAAGCGTTGTTAGCGTTGAGCATTTTAAGCCCGATTATGATCCTTGGGATCAGCGTTTGTGTGCGGTGCCAGATGGCGATCTGTTTAAAGCCATACAAAGCGGGCGAGCTGACATAGTGACGGATTCTATCAAATGCTTTACGCCATCAGGTATTGAACTTGAATCAGGACGCCATTTAGAGGCTGATCTCATAGTAACAGCGACTGGCCTTAAGCTACAAATGCTTGGCGGGGCAAAAGTCTATATAGATGGTGAGCTACGAGAGGTAAGCGAACGCATGACTTATAAAGCAGTCATGGTAGATGGGGCGCCAAACTTAGCCGTATTATTTGGCTATACCAATGCTTCTTGGACTTTAAAAATCGATTTGGCTTGCGGCTATATTACCCGTTTATTGCGCCATATGTACCTTAATGGCTACTCAACTGTGGTGCCAAGCCCCGTGGCTGACGATGGTGAAGTTGCTGTAAAACAACCTGACACAGTAATGGGTTCCTTAACAGCTGGATATATCAAACGAGCTGAAAACGTCCTTCCTAAACAGGGCGACCGCTATCCATGGCTAGTCACTAATAACTATTTAACGGATACTGTTATGCTTAAATATCGCAGAATTGAGGACAAATGGCTAAGATTTGGCAAGTAGCGGTTTAAAGTCGGTAGCGGTTTAAAGTCGGTAGCGGTTTAAAGCAAATGCATAAAATAGGACTTGAAATAAAACATATCGCGCCTTGATCAAAAAGACCCTTAAATAGTTTGCTGAGTGGCAAACGGTATTTAAGGGTCTTTATTTTTTTATGACTGGATGTGTTAGTAGCTTATTGCTTTAGTAGCGTATTGTTAGAAAGATTAGGTTAATTCAGATAACCTATCTAACGACTTTTAACAGCTCTTTAACACCGAGTTTACCAAAGTCATTGGCGGCTAGTGGGCCGTCACCAGAGATTAGTTTTCTATCTTGATGCGTGTGGCCGGTTGCCAGTTTATTAGTAACCGTCATTCCTAAGGCTTCAAGCTTTTCGTTAAAGTACCATGGCATATTACCGGGTAGATAGCCCATCTTAGGCATTTGCTTGTCCATGACATCAGGGAACGCAACAATATCATATCCTTTATAGATGAAGTCGCCATCTGCTTTATTTTCAGAGTCGTTATCAGTAGAATCTGCGGGCGCTAGATCTGCGGCTAATAAAGCGGCTGGACCGTGACAAATTACCATAGTCACAAGCTCTTTTTTATGTCCCCAACGCAGTACTTCCCCTAAGTTTTTATCTTCTGGTAGACCTAACATCGCGCCATGTCCACCGGGTATAAAGATGCCGACATAGTCTTCGCTATCTGCCATGTCGTTTTTAACGAAGTCTGCTAAGCTATTTGGCGACTCAAACTTATCTTTGTATTCTTGATAAATGTTTTTGACGTTGTCATCTTCATTTGGCATTGCCCACGTTTCAATTTCAACAGATTTACCCGTTGGAGTGAACACATCAACTTCAAACCCTGCTTTTTTAAAATGTAACATCGGCACCATCATCTCGATGGGCTGATTACCCGTTGCAAACTTCTTACCATTTTCCATGGTCATATATTTTTGTTCGGTGCAGACCATCATAATCTTTTTGTTGCCACTGTACGGAGCATCAAAAACGGTATTATCGTAATCACTCTTTTTAGGTGCGGCGATTTTGAGTGCCGATTCTGCAGGGATAAATATACCCTCTTCAATTTCTTGTGGCTCAAAGCCTAGTGTCTGCTTAATATTCCCTAGCGTTTCTTTAATATTCATATTGTTTCTTCCTTTAAGATTGTAGATATATAAGTATTTTTTCAATCCCATCCTAAACTTAATAGCTAGCAATATTAATAACTGAATTATCAACAGTACTTTTAGCTCCACTAGTAAACAATACTTAAAAGGGTGGCAAGTCCCCCTTTTTTAAAGGGGGATTTAGGGAGATTTTTACCGAAAATCCATCCCCAACTCTTCCTTTGAAAAAGGAAGGGAGCTAAACCTTTCAAAAGCTACAGTTAATCCTTTAAGTTGAGATTGGCGTGTTTTCAAAATTGCGTTAAATGATAAACCACTGCCAGCTTTTTATTTAAACGGTAAATTCAAACGAATAGTTAAATAATGGAACACATGATGTTTAAACGTTATAGATAAGATTGTTTACAACGTCATGTATGAGCAATAGCGATACCTTATCTAATCAATATCTATTCAATTTAGCAAATTCCTGCGTTATTAAGGTGATGAAAGATTTAACGTTTCGTAAGCTGTGTAGGTTATGCGTATCTCCGGATTAAATTAAGCTTATGAAAAACCCTCTACCAATATAGCAGAGGGTTATGTTTTAGTTGTTATGGCAGGTCGTATGCTACATAGTTTGCACCCTATAATGAGTGTTTGAATATGTATAAAGTGTATTGAAAAATAATAGAATAAGTTGTTTCACGTGAAACAACGTTTAACAATCATTGATATAAAAAATCTAGCAGGTCTGAATAAGCAGGCCAAATTACAAGCCACCCTACCACATTAAGTCGTCTGGAATGACATAGGCGGCGTATGGATCATCTTCAGCGGGTGCGTCCACCGCTTTATCATTCGATTCTACGATAAAGCCTTCCATCTTATCGTTAATCCTGTCCGCCAGTGGCCGTGGTAGTAACGCATAGCCTTCTTCTAAGCGCGCAATACTGACATGACCGGCCACGATTTGGTCAAATAACTTTTGGGTAATATGAATCTTTTTAATTTTTGAGTCATCGACAAAGCGGTACTCAACATCTCCTTGGGTCTCTGTAATCTGATGTTGATTAATCATTTGGATAATATTGGCATAGCGGGTCTTTTCTTCTAACGCTTGCTGCTTTTGTTGATTCAGCTTCTGATCTTTTTCAAACTTTTCTGCTTGTGCTGCTGCCACGGCCTTCTTAACCTCTGCATCAGGATCATTACCCGTACGCTTGGCATGTTGCGTCTGCTTGCTTATCTTTTTGGCCTTTTTGCTGTCAACCAATCCCGCTTTTAATAATTGCGCTTGTAAGGCATTTTTTGCCATATGACTGTCACCTTAGATATTGTATTTAAACACGTGAATCTGAAAATTTCTTATTTTTAGCTCTATTTGTTATAGAGACTACCTTTCCCATACCTCACCGACTCATGGCGCGTAATAGCGTAAAAATATTCGTTAATGAAGTATAAGCTTAACGCTGTCGCAGTTTTAAAATGGTTTCACTATAATATAAAAGCATACCATAAACGGAGAATAACACCATGATGGCATTGTCGTTAAAAGAGATTGAGCCCGTCGCTCAAAAGATGATTCGCCTTGATAATAGTGCTAATGGGCAGGGCGATGTGACGGGAAATGAGACAGACACGCTTCGAGTATTAGTGATTAAAGCGGACATTACCCAGCTTAAGGTAGATGCTATTGTCAATGCTGCCAATTCAAGCTTATTGGGCGGGGGCGGCGTTGACGGTGCGATCCATAGAGCGGCTGGGCGAGAGTTACTTGACTACTGCCGCGGCTTAAGGGGTTGTCCAACCGGTGAGGCCAAAATTAGCCCAGGATTTAACCTGCCAGCTGATTATGTCATACATACCGTAGGACCCGTATGGCATGGCGGCAATGACAATGAACCTAAACTACTGGCAAACTGCTATCGCAACTCATTGACATTAGCACTACAGCATCAAATTAAAAGCATTGCGTTTCCAGCCATCAGTACGGGCGTCTATGGTTACCCTATCAAAGAAGCCACTCAGATAGCGATAAAGACAGTACAGCAGTTTATAGAGACGTCGCTTAAGGACAACACACCGTTGCCAATCACTGATATCATTTTTTGTTGCTTTTCATCAGCAGATGCAGCGGTGTACAAAGCGCTTTTAGACAACAGACCTTAACAACTGAATTATCAACAGTACTTTTAGTTCATCTATTAAAAAATATTGAAAAGGGTTGCAAGTCCCCCTTTTTTAAAGGGGGATTTAGGGGGATTTTTCACGAAAATCCATCCCCAACCCTTCCTTTGAAAAAGGAAGGGAGCTAAACCTTGCAAAAGCTATAGCGTGTACTTTAAGTTAAGATTGACGTAAGGTATGAGGTATGACACTGTTTATTTGGATTTATCGGACTTGTAATGACCAAAATCATAGCGAATTTTTTGATTCTGAATTTCACCGATAAATAAACGGTGGGTATTGGCATACAAATACTTGCTACCTGTCTTTAAGATACCATCTTGTTTAAGGCGTCTAGGATCAAAGGTAAATCCTATCGGTAGCATACGAAACTTAGTGTGACGACTGGCCCGATTCACATAATCACAGTCCTCACACAGTGTGATACTGGCATCAAACCCATTTATCGCCTGATGGATTGATTTAGTTGAAAACAAACACGCACCCACTGCCGTAGGAAACGTAAACTGGGTCAAAAAGATACCCATATTAAAAAGTTGATAACCGAGGGTATAGCGTTTTGGTAGTCCTTTAGGAGATAAATAAACCCCCGCAACATCGAGCTGTCTTGCTTCCTTATAAGCCATCGCTCTTTGTAGAAAATCTGGTGCTAATCGAACATCAGCATCCAAAAATAGCAGATTTTCATAATTAGCAAGTTCGGCGCCAGTATTACGTCCCAAGCAGACCCCTCTGTCCTGCATTTGCTTAATGCGTAAGCTTGGCAAGGCATTGGCATAGTGGCGGGCTATATCACAGGTGTCATCATCACTGTTTGAATCCACTAAAATGACTTCAAAATCGCGATAGGTTTGCTTTACCAAATCGCTAAGAAGTCCGCTAATACGCTCGGCTTCATTTAGAGTAATAATCACAATACTGAGTGAAGACACAAGACAATCCTATAGTGATACCAATGTTGAAAACCACCTATCTTAATCAAACTCGCTTTACCGGCAGTGGGTTTGGTGTCTTTAACAGCTTAGTTTTGATAAGTTAGTTTTGATAGGTTAGTTTTTCTGCATTGATAGTAGACAATGAGCATAATATAGTCAAAGAAGTCTAAAATGGTTACAAGCCAACCGTGTGCAAGTATCAAGTAATACGGGACTAAGCTTAACGAGGTTAACGCCGTAATTGTTTAGTAGTTCGTTGACTATAAATCAGGTCATATGTTTTTAAATATTATTATCACTCATGTTACGTCCTAAATGTGTCAATATGATTATAATGACATAGGATGTTACTGTTAGGGTTGTTTAAGCAGCGTCTATTGGTGGCCAGACTTTACCAGGATTTAAAATATTATTAGGATCAAGCGCCTGTTTGATCGCTTGCATCATTTTGACCGCCTCACCATGTTCATAAGCCATATATTTTTGTTTGCCTTGTCCGATACCATGCTCACCGGTGCAGGTACCATCCATATCAATAGATCGCTTCGCCAAACGTCCCACCAGCTCTTCAGCTGTTTTGATCTCATCAGGGTTATTAGTGTCTACCAGCAGCAGTACATGAAAGTTACCATCACCGACGTGACCGACAATAGGCCCTATCATGCCCGAGGCTTCAATGTCTTTGGCCGTCGCACTGACACACTCCGCCAACCTTGAGATAGGCACGCAGGCATCTGTAGATAAGGCTTTGGCTTCAGGACGTAACGCACAGCTGGCAGGATACGCATTGTGACGGGCATGCCATAACTTTCTTCGCTCATCTTCATTACTGTCCCAAGCAAAGTCAGACCCGCCACATTCCTCCACGATTTGAGAAAAAATCTGCGCTTGCTCTTGTACGCCGGCGTCACTGCCATGGAATTCAACAAATAAAGTAGGCGACTCTTTAAGATTTAGATTTGAATATTGATTGCAGGCTTTGACTTGTAGCGTATCAAGAAGCTCGATACGGGCAATAGGCAAACACATTTGGATTGTTAGCATTGTGGCTTCACAGGCCGCTTCGACAGTTGGGAAGTGACAAATACCACTGCCGATACATTCACTAATACCAAATAATTTTAAGGTCACTTCTGTGACAACCCCTAAGGTCCCCTCAGAGCCTATCATTAATCGGGTTAAGTCATACCCTGCCGCTGATTTTTTGGCACGGGTCCCGGTTTTAATAAGAGTACCGTCAGCGGTGACTACTTCTAGGGCTAGTACCACATCTTTCATAGTGCCATAACGTACCGCATTGGTGCCTGACGCACGGGTTGCGACCATCCCTCCAATAGTGGCATTCGCACCTGGATCTATCGGGAAAAATAAACCGGTATCGCGCAGATAGTGATTGAGCTGCTCACGGGTAACTCCCGGCTGCACGGTCACCGTCAAATCCTCATTATTCACTTGAATAATTTCATTCATTTCACTCATATCAATACATAGCCCTCCATAAGGGGCATTGAGTTGACCTTCTAACGACGAGCCTATACCAAATGCGATAACTGGCATTTGATAGGCGTTACATATCTCCACCGCTTTTGCCACATCATGTTTAGAACGTGCCACAAGAACCGCATCCGCCGGCTGGTTTTGTAGCCATGTCATCGTATGTGCATGCTGCTGACGGTTGGTTAAATTCACACTCAGTTGATCACCAAACTGTTGTTTTAACGAGGCAATAGCATCCTGATAACCCTCTTGCTGCTCTGAACCATTATGAGTATGAGACGCTACTGAATTATCATGAGAATAATCGTCCAAATCTTTTGTTTCTAAATGCTTTACTGTTGTATGATTCATAATATTTTTCCTTATAATTACGTATATCAGATGACGAGGTCAAAATAACGTCCTATAGCGTTAGGGGTGAGGCGTTAATCTACATATTAAGTTGTTATTTTCGTAAGAATTTCTTAGGACTATGTTAATAAAATGGTTTGACTATACTCATCAAGTTTTTTAGAATAAGGCAACCTTTAAAACAATTATCACTATGCTGATATAATCGTGTAACATGATTGTCTTTAATGGCTACGTTGGGTGTATACAAGGACGGTTTAAGAGTAGGTTTTTCTACACTATTTTAGCAGATGGTTTGATCCTCTACCCTTTAGCATACTCCCTAAGAGTTTGCTGCTTATAACATCCCATCGTAGGCTGGTTTATGACAAAGCTTTTGAGCCTCTATTGACTTAACGATTCGTTATCTTATCTTCTACCTCATTTTACTATTATACAAGGACGTAACATGAATAAATCCCTATCTTTCGCCTGCGCCGTTGCTGCGCCAATTCTGTTTAGTCAATCTGCTGCTGCTGAATTTGATTATTTCAAAACAGATGGTAGCTTCAAGCGATTTTCTGTATCAGCAGGTTGGTTACACGCCAGTCCTACGGGTGATGCGACCCCTGTTAAAAATACCACTGCTATCGATGATGGTACCGTGGCTCAAAATGGTAGTATTAAAAAACAAACGGTTTACGATATCGTTGATCCAGAATTAGCGAATAGTCTTGAAAGTACTTTTAGTCTTTTAACTGGCGACTCATTGGACCCTTCACTGTCAGGAAGTTCGACGATCAACGGTTTACAAAACTTTGCGACACCTGGTACAGGTCTTGAGGCTGATGATGTAGATACCGTGGGTCTGTTATTTAATTATTATATTGATGACAACTGGTCTGTAGAAGTTAAAGCAGGTGTCCCTCCTAAAGTAGATATTTTAGGTAAGGGTACTGTTGTGGCTCCCTTTAGTGGTAGTGTTACACCAGGAGTTAATATTATACCTCCATTCGATGTTCAAAAAGACATTGAAATTACCGATCTATCCCAAGGTAGCACTGCTTCCACAGCACGTGCTTGGCTACCGGCTGCAGAAGTCCATTATCAATTTGGTAAGTCAGGGGTTGATAAGTTCCGTCCCTATGTCGGTGCAGGTTTAATGTATGCTTATTTTAATGATATTGAGCTTAACTCTGGTATTGCTAAAGACCTAGTGGCTGCTGGAGATATGATTCAAAATATTAAAAATGATAAAGCTGGGGCTTCTCTTGAAGGTATACCGTCCGATAGTGGAATGGAACTTAAGGTTGAAGCGGACAGTGTTTGGGCACCTATCGTCACCGTCGGTGCGACTTATGACTTCGATGAAAGTTGGTTTGCGGTAGGCTCAGTGTCATACGCTAAGCTTGACAGCGATACTACCATTACGGTGAAAAACGATGATGGCGAGCAATTAATCAAAGCGGTTTCGAATATTGATATAGATCCCTATATTACTTACTTAGGTGTGGGTTACCGCTTCTAGTTTAAGACCCTATATTCTTAATCAAGAGTTAGCACATTATTCGCATCAATAATAAACGCACATTCAACTTCGGATTGAATGTGCGTTTTCTTTGAATTAAACTCAAAAGCGTATTAAACCTGATAGTTAAGCTTAATAGTTTATACTAATAGCTTAAGGTGTACCCTTTTATTTAATACTCATAATTCAATATCAAATCGTTAAATTTACCTTTCAAAGAAGTCAAATCCAAACAAAACAAATCTAACGAAACTAACAGTCGATTCAGTGAGCATAACCGAGCCTAAATACGATAGGTTATTTTACTTGAAAGATATAACTCATAAAGGTGTCACTCCTATTTGGAAACATAAGCCATGACTCAGTCCCCAGAAAGTCCAGAAAAACGCAACAATGAAAGTATCAATAAAAATACTCATATCAATGATTTTGCTACCCAAAAACTACCGCTTCATATCGCCACCTTAAGTCATGTGCGTGCTGGAAAGGCCATGCCTTTCACCCGTGAACAGCTGAGTGCCATTAACAAAACCCCAATCTCTGAACCCACTGCCGTTAACTATATGGGGCTTATCACAGATGAGCAAGCTGACAGACGTCATCATGGTGGTCATTTAAAGGCGGTTCATCAGATGCCATCTGCTACCTATGATAAGCTTAACCAAGCGTTTGGGTTAAAAACTTCGATTGGTTTATTGGGTGAAAACTTAACCACTGTACCCCTGTCTGGTTATGCTGATTTGGCTGAATCAACAGTGTGCATTGGCGATGTCTTTCAGTATGGAGATGCAGAAGACGCGGTTCAGCTGCGTATTGTGCAACCGAGACGGCCATGCTATAAAATTAACGATCAAATAGGCATGCTATCTAGTACTAGCAATAGGAATAAAAATATTGCCTCATGGTTTACTCAACAAGGTATTGCGGGTTGGTATTTTGAGGTGGTTAAAGAAGGTGTTATTCGTCAAGATCTGCCTGTATATTTAATTGAGCGACCCTACCCTTTTGCAAGTTTGGACAAGCTATGGCAACTTGCCAACGCAAAACAAACTATTGACACCGATGTCATTCAGCCTTGGCTTGATATTGACTGTCTTGAAGAAAGTTGGAAAAAAGTACTATCTAAAAAAATAAAATCACAACCGTTAAATTAAGAGGGTTTAATTAAAAAGGTCAAGCAAAAAAAGAGTTGGCATAGAAGCCAACTCTTTTTGATCTAACTATTGTTTAGTTTAAGCGTTCTACACTAAATATAGTTTACTGCACACCAAAATGACGCATCTCTTGAATCTCAACTTCACCCGGTTGAGTGGCAACAAGCTCACCACGCTTATCTTGGATTTTTTGTTGCAGAGTAATCGGTGCCGGCGTTGTACGCATATTAGCTGGCGTTACATTACCTCTATTGACCTGATTGGCTGACCCTTCTCCTTTTAATAAGGGGGCAGTACTAATCGCGTTGACTCGGTTCACACTCTCATTACTATTTGAAGTATTGCTCATGTCATGACTGCGTTTAGTATGTTGATTAATCTCAACACGACCTGGTTGTGTGGCCAATAGCTCACCACGTTTGTCATTTACCTTTTGTTGTAGTGTATTATCAACAGGTTTTTCAAGTTCATTAGCAGGTGTAACATTACCTCGATTTATAACGCCATGATCTACGTCCTGATTTCCAACCTGATAACCTGTCATCCCAGAGCCATTATAAGTAGGACCAGTTGCTGCAACAGCTGTTCCAGATACTGCGAATAAGCTTGCAACTAATGCTGAAAATACTAACGAATTATTATTAAACATCATATGCTTCTCCAAATTAAAATTTATGTTAAAGTGTTAATTAATTAAAAATATCTTATAGATGACCAAGGTAGTCTATATAATACGATCTAGATATAATGATATTAACAATATAATAAAAGCTTAATAGGCTGTTTTTATAAGGGCTTTGTAATATTTTACTTGAGAGTTGTATGTTTATAGGCTGTTTGTAAAGAGAACTGTTATGAAAACGTGAGTGAGTGCCGTCCTTTATAAAGCTTTGTAAATCAAACTGTTAAATCTTTAAAGTTTATAAAACAGCATATTAACGAACCCATAGTGCCATTATTATCTGCAATAATAACTCATTAAAAGAAAGACTTTTTACAAAAATAGCTATTTGAAAAAATTCAATTCTTCTATAGTCAATGAGCTTTAAAATAGAGTCATAGACAGTAAAATAAGGGTAGAGGTAGCCGCGTGCGAATACTATACAAGTAAGCTTCACGAGGTTAACGCCTAAGCTCTTTAACTTGACGATGACAATTACCATGCAACCGAATAAAGGGTCTACCAGGGTAGGCTAAATGAGGTTGGCAAGGTAGCGTTTTATAAATTCAGCAACTATACATCCAAACGAAACCGTTTGTGAGACTAATATGACAAGTTCTTTTGACCCCAATAAACAGACATCAGAGGATGTCAGCACCAAACCATCAGACAGTAAACCATTAGACAATAAGGTTACTGTGCATGACGCCACTTCTCATAGTGAATCTACTAGTGAAGCCCTTAATAAAGCTCACAATGAGAAGGGTAAAGAGGGTGCTGTTGAGTATCCCCCTTACACTGGCAAGCACAAGTCTAAAACCAACTGGTTGTGGATGATACCGTTGCTCTTGGTCACACTTGTGGCCGGACTAGTCGGTGGACAAATGTGGGCAAAAAAACAGCTTGCAGATGCGCAGCTTGCGGATGAAAAGTCAGTGAACCCTCAAGTCGCAACCGCAACCAGCATCACTGAAGTCGATAAGTCTGGGTCTCAAAAGCCTGTATTGACCGTCGAAACTGTCACTCCTACCCAATCTAAAGTAGACAACGACTTAACAGCAGACGGCACTATTAGTCCTGAAAGCACCTCGACCGTCAATGGTAAAGTGAGCGGCTTTGCCATTGATAAAGTATTGGTTAAAGAAGGTGATCAGGTAAAAAAAGGACAAGTTTTGGCAGTGTTTGATACTGCGGCCATGCGTCAACAGCAAATTCAAGCCCAAGCTGAGCTTGCTGAAGCTGAGTCAACCTATAATCTTGCCAGACGGGATGCGGACAGGATATTACCCCTGCTAGATATTGATGCCATTAGCCAACAAGAAGCTGACCGTTATGTGGCCAATGCCAATCAAGCTGCCGCCTCAGTGGCGGCCTCAAAGGCGCGTTTAAATAATCAAAACCTTAATCTTAAAAATGCTCAAGTGACCGCACCCGTCAGTGGGGTAATCAGTGAGAAAAATGCCAATGTGGGTAGTGTCCCAGGTCCCGAACCTTTATTTACCATTATTGAGTCCGGTAAGCTTGAATGGCAAGCGCAAGTAGACCCCAATAAAGTCGGAGACATCAATAGAGGCACTCCTGTTGAGGTGAGTTTGCCCAATAACAAAAGTGTCAAAGGTCAAGTCACACGCATATCGCCAACGGCAGAGGATGGTAGCCGTCAAATCACTATTTATGCGTCCCTTGCACCCCATCCTAATGCCCGCGCAGGTATGTATCAGCGTGGGACGTTTAAGCTAGGTAGTGAACAAAAAGTCACTATCCCTGTCAGTGCCGTGGTCACCCAAGATGGCTATGATTATGTGATGCAAGTAAAAGCGGTAAAAGATGCCAACCGCAATACTATCTACCGGGTTAAACAGGTCAAAGTTAAACTTGGCGAGCGGCAGGGAGATCGCGTGGTATTGCTTGAGCCGCTCTCAGGTGACGGCAATATTGTGCGTCAAGGGGGTAGCTTCTTAAGTGATGGCGATATCGTTCGTATTTCTGAAACAACGCCAAAACCAACTACCTAACCCAAACCTATGCAACGACAAGCTCTAAGATAATGGTAAAGCCGTAAGCTAATGTTGACCCTATTCTCCGCAGGAAGCACTTTATGAGCCTTAATGTCTCAGCCTACTCCATCAGAAACCCTTTGGTTGCCATATTACTATTTATACTGCTAACACTAGGCGGTATCTATGGTTTTATGCAAATGAAGGTACAGCAATTCCCTGATATTGACTTCCCTGCTGTGGTCGTTACGGTAACACTGCCGGGCGCTGCGCCAAGTCAGTTAGAGAATGATGTGGCAAAAAAGATTGAAAATAAAATTGCCAGTATCGAAGGGGTTAAACACATCAACTCAACCTTGCAGACTGGCGCTGCTACCATCTCGACTGAATTTGTCTTAGAAAAAGACATACAAGAAGCCGTCGACGATGTTCGCTCCGCTGTGGGCGAAGTACGCGGTGAGTTACCGGCAGCAGCAAATGATCCTATTATCAATAAACGCACTACCGCAGGACTTCCTGTCGCTACCTACTCTGTCTCTGCAGAAGGCGTAAGCGGGGTCGATCTCTCTTGGTTTGTCGATGATGTGATTAGTAAGCGTTTGTCAGATATCAAAGGAGTCGGTGCGGTTAGTCGTGTGGGTGGTCTTGATAGAGAGATTACGGTTGCCGTAGAGCCTGAAAACTTAACTGCGTTACAAATCCCTATTGCCCAGCTTTCCCAACAAATTGCCAGTATACAGCAGGATACTTCAGGTGGTGAGGCTGAAGTGGGCGGTAATACTCAGACCATACGAGTACTTGGCGGTGTTGATAACGCACGTGAGCTTAATGAGCTGCAAATTGCGGTGCCAACAGGAGGCACGCAAAGCTTAGGGTCAATCGCCCAAATTACCGACAGCTTTGCCGATCCAAACTCTGTGGCTCAATTAAACGGTGACACAGTAGTGGCGTTTAATGTCACCCGTAGCCGCGGTGCCAGTGAAGTAGACGTGGTTGAAAAAGTCGATGCTGAACTTGCCAAACTACAACAAGAGCTCCCTAACTACACCATTACTAAAGTATTTGATCGTGCCACGCCTGTTGCAGATGATTATCATGCTTCCTTAAAGATGCTTATTGAAGGCGGTATACTGGCAGTGCTGGTGGTGTTTTTGTTCCTCCGTAATGTCCGTGCAACTATCGTGGCTGCCGTTGCCCTACCTCTCTCCGTTATCCCTACCTTTTTAGCGATGTACTTGTTCGATTTTAGTTTAAATATTATCAGCTTACTGGCGTTGTCATTAGTTATTGGGGTATTGGTGGATGATGCGATTGTCGAAGTCGAAAACATCATGCGCCACCTTAGGATGGGAAAAACGCCTTACGAGGCGGCGATGGAAGCTGCTGATGAAATTGGTCTGGCGGTAGTGGCGACCACCTTTACCCTCATTGCTGTATTTTTACCGACGGCCTTTATGAGTGGAGTGGTAGGACAGTTTTTCCGTCAATTTGGCTGGACAGCGGCCATTGCCATCTTTGCATCGCTACTGGTGGCACGTTTGGTTACCCCAATGATGGCTGCTTATATTTTAAAACCCGAAGACAATTATGTTGAAAAAGACAGTTGGCTCATGCGTCAATATCTTAAAACAGTAAGCTGGACGATACGCCATCGTTGGTTAACCTTTACCGTGACTCTAGTGCTGTTTATGGCATCCTTAACCTTAGTTAAGTTATTGCCGACGGCCTTTATCCCTGATAATGATATTAACCAAACGCGCGTAGGTATCGAGCTGACGCCAGATGCCAGTTTGGAAGATACCGCTCGCATTACTGCTTTGGCACGTGAACGGGTGATGCAGGTTGATGGTGTCACCGATGTGCTGAGTGTGGTGGGCGACCCTCAAGCGGCCAGTATGGATTCACGCTCAAATCAGAGCGCTGCAAAGAACCAAGCCAGTCTAGATATTATTTTAGCGCCTAGAAGTGAGCGTATTGGCAAAACCCAAATTGAACGTCAAATCACCGATGTTCTTACAGATGTACCAAGTGCACGTTTTGATGTCGGCTTATCGAGTGGCGGCGAAACGGGCTATAGTTTTTCTTTGACCAGTGCTAGCCCTGAGATATTGGAGCAAACCGTTCAGCAAGTCATGACTGAGATACGGTCTCTACCTAACGCTGGTAACGTAACCAGTAACCGTAGCCTACCTATGCAAGAGTTGTCCGTATTGCCTGATAGAGTTGCTTTAGCAGACCGCGGTGTTACCACTCAAGGCATTGCAGATACGCTACGCATTGCGACACTTGGCGACTATGAGCAGCGCTTATCTAAGCTAAATCTAGATACCCGACAAGTCCCCATAGTGGTGCGATTAACGGACGAGGCTAAGGATAACGTCAGTCAGCTGAGTGACCTATATGTACCGACAAGTCGGGCTGGTACATCCCCTGCCCGTATCAGTGAGGTTGCTGATTTATCATTTGGTACGGGTCCTTCACAGATTCGTCGTTTTGACCGTGAACGCGCCATTAAAATAAGTGTGCAACCTGGATCTGGAGAGCTTGGGGAGCTTATTAGTGCCGTTAAATCGATCCCATCATTACAGCCTGATAGCCTGCCTAGTAGCATTACTGTGATAGATCAAGGGCAAGCGGAGAGTATGGCGGAGCTCATGAGTGGCTTTGTTATCGCCATGCTAGTAGGGATCATCTGTATTTTTGGGGTATTGATGCTGTTATTCGGCAAGGTACTACAGCCCTTTACCATCCTAATGGCTTTACCGCTGTCTATTGGTGGTGCCTTTGTCGGCTTGGTACTGACCAATAGCAGCTTATCGATGCCATCGATGATTGGTTTTATTATGCTGATGGGTATTGCCACCAAAAACTCTATCTTGTTAGTGGATTATGCAATCATAGCAGAGCAAGACTTGGGGTTGAACCGTTTTGATGCCTTGATCGACGCGTGTCATAAGCGTGCTCAGCCTATTATTATGACCACAGTCGCTATGGGTGCAGGGATGTTGCCACTAGTGTTTGGTTGGGGGTCGGCAGATCCTACCTTCCGTCAACCGATGGCCGCCGCTGTATTGGGTGGACTGGTCACATCAACACTCCTTAGCTTAATTGTGATCCCTATGGTCTATACCTTTATGGACGATATCTCAAAACAATTACGCAAATGGTTTCGTCCGAATGGACCTGCAAATACAACCGCTTAGAGGCTGTAAATTGGTCTCACTGCTGGATAAATATATCATGCGATTAGCGTGCTATAAGATAAAGGTGTCATCTGGTAAATATTTTATCCGACAAGCGTCTTATGACGTAAAAACAAGCTCATGCTGAGGTAATTAACCTTTAAGATTTTAGCTTGAGTTTTCACTTTTAGGTTTTATGACTCGATAATGCAATATGACATATAACCGCAACTTTTATAATAAGGCACCTTTATGATGCACCTCTCTAAATCGGTTTATTTTTATCCTTTGACGTGTCTCTTATTGATGGGAGGCACAGTGAGTACTGTGCAAGCCGCCACTTACGACATTGACCCTACTCATGCCAATGTTCGCTTTGCTATCGATCACTTCGAGACATCGACCAATACTGGTGGTTTTTATAACTTAACGGGCGAAATAGAATATGACCCCAAGCAGCAGCTTGGTAAAGTTTCTATTGTCATCCCTTTAGACAGTATCAATACTGGCAATAGTGAGTTTGATGAGCACCTTAAAGGCAGTGACTTTTTTGATGTGGCACGTTTTCCGACGGCAACGTTTGAGTCTACCCAATGGCATTTCGGAGAGCAGCCGTCTTTTTTTAGCAAGATATTGGGTTCAAATACCAGTCAGAATGCTCTTGCCGTCACCCGTGTCGATGGTAATTTGACGTTGCATGGTGAAACCCATCCAGTCAGCCTTGAAGCCACCAAGTTCAACTGTTATCTCAGTCCTGTTCTTAAAAAATCAGTGTGTGGCGGTGATTTTACGACCGTTATCGACCGCACCCAATGGGGCATTAGTAAATACGTGTTACTGGGCATGACGAAAGATGTGGTACTCAATATTCAAATTGAAGCGGCCAAAAGATAATAGATTGATTGGTGCTGATTAGTGCCAAAGAACCAAACCCAACAAACTGATTTGCTGGGTTTCGCAAGCGGGGCGCCACTCTACTTTTTCGATATCTCATAACTTGTTCAATCGAATTGGTTCAGGGTCTGTTGAACATTATTGAGGCGGCGGGGCATAGCCACTATCTGCAGGATAAGCTTGCGGCTGCTGATAAGGTTTAGGACGAGGTTTAGAAGGATCGTAAAGCTCGTACACAACGGTGCCAATAATACCGGTGTTTTGTATGGAGCCCGAAGGGGTATTAGCGGCATAAGCACTTTCAGGCTTACTAAAAATAAAAGACGCTACCGCACTTTGACTTTTACGAAAGCCTTCAATGACTAAATCATCGTGTGGATATAACACATAGCCTCCATTATAACGACTGGCCGTGCTACCATCTAACACATCAATACCATCCACACTCGCCACTATTTCATAAATATGGTCACTATTATTATGATATGTTAGACGATAGGCCTGACCCGCTCTACCTTGCAAATAATAATTGCCAGCATCACGATAAATAGGCAGTCGTCCTCTGTCGCTCTCTACTGAGAAGTCAACCTTTCCTGCGACGAGTGACATACTATTTAAAGCCCTACCTGAGTAATTTTTATCAGCATAACTCACCTGAATACTTTCAATTGGTTCGCTACCCACACGTCGCAAATCAACTTCAGTCACCTCTGAGTCAACCTCATCACCCCACTGCGTACCTAGACGCTCTGACTCGGCTGCGACCTGTGCTGGCGCAGGCTCAATCACTATTACGGGCGTAGGGGCAACCTCAGTTTCAGAAGTCGAACGAGTCGCATCTTGCATATTTTCTTGTGACGAACATCCTGATACTAAGGCCAGTATGGCTATACTTGAAACGGTTACCCATTGAGACTGCTGAAGCTTCATAATCATTTCTCTTATCGTTTATTAAAGGTTGTATTTTGAGTATAACTTAACAACATTCATAATAAAACCTTAATTAACCCGTCGCTTACTGAAGGTTAAGAACTATTTATGACTAAAATTAAAAACTAACCTATCAAGGAAGGCACGTCCAAAATC
Source organism: Psychrobacter sp. CX18 (assembly GCF_057396215.1). NCBI lineage: Bacteria > Pseudomonadati > Pseudomonadota > Gammaproteobacteria > Moraxellales > Moraxellaceae > Psychrobacter > Psychrobacter sp. CX18. The sequence continues at coordinate 121,481 of NZ_JBXYJH010000001.1, forward strand.
AATCAATCAAACGCGACAATATAGTAGGTTTAATGAGTCTGACCGAGCTCGAGTCTGAAAAGGATAGGTTGTTTTATTGAAACGGGATACTATTTGAATCTATAAATAGTCGTATGATATAACAACCATTAATTGACAATACACGACAGAATAACTGAGACCTAACCATGACCACACCTAGCGACATCGATATTGCTCAACAAGCAACCTTAAAACCCATCATTGATATTGCTGAGAAAATCGGTCTATCTGCCGAGCAGATTGAACCTTATGGCCACTATAAAGCAAAAATTAACCCAAATGATGTATTTAACAGGCCGGCCAAATCGCAAAACGGTAAGTTAATTTTAGTCACCGCCATCAACCCGACCCCAGCAGGAGAAGGGAAAACGACGGTTACTATTGGCTTAGCAGATGCCCTGAACCGTGTGTTTGCACAGAAAAACAACGGGCAAACAGCCATCATAGCACTACGTGAACCTTCACTCGGTCCCGTATTCGGCATTAAAGGTGGGGCAGCCGGTGGTGGGTATGCGCAAGTTCTGCCCATGGAAGATATCAACTTGCATTTTACAGGCGATTTACACGCCATTGGGGTTGCTAATAATCTGCTGGCTGCTATGGTAGATAACCATATTTACCAAGGTAATACGCTAAATATCGACCCAAAACAGGTAGTCTGGCGACGAGCAGTGGATATGAACGATCGTCAGTTACGCACTATTATTAGCGGTATCGGCAAGACCTCAGATGGGGTAATGCGCGAAGATGGTTTTGATATCACGGTTGCCTCAGAGGTGATGGCTATCTTTTGTCTCGCCACCGATTTAGCTGACTTAAAGCGTCGCCTTGGTGAGATACTCGTCGCTTATACCAAAGACAAACAACCTATCTATGCCAAAGATCTTAACGCTCACAGTGCTATGGCTGCCCTATTAAAAGATGCGATCAAACCCAATTTAGTGCAAACCATTGAAGGTACGCCTGCCATCTTGCATGGTGGCCCATTTGCCAATATTGCTCATGGGTGTAACTCAGTGATTGCCACCCGTACCGCTCTACATTTGGCCGATTATACGCTGACCGAAGCAGGCTTTGGGGCTGACCTTGGAGCAGAAAAGTTTTGTGATATTAAGTGTCGTCTGTCAGGCTTAACCCCTGATGCTGCGGTCATAGTCGCTACCATTCGTGCGTTAAAATATAATGGCGAAGCCGCTAAAGACACCCTCACAACTGAAAACTTACCCGCCCTTGAGCAAGGTCTGCCTAACTTGACCAAGCATATTGAAAATTTGAAAGAGATATTTGGCTTGCCTGTAGTCGTGGCGATTAATCAGTTTGATAGTGATACCGATGCTGAAATAGATATGGTGCGTAAAGCCTGCAAACGTCTAAAAGTAGAGGTGGCACTGACTCAGGTATGGGCAAAAGGCGGTGCAGGCGGTGAGACGTTAGCCAATACCTTAATTGAGTTAATTGAAGACCATGATGCTGAGCCAAGTCAGTTTAAGTTTGCATACGATACGGATAAGCCTATTACCGATAAGATTCGTCAAGTGGCACAGCGGGTATATGGTGCCAATGATATTGACTTGAGCAGTACCGCCCTCGCTAAGATTCGCCGTCTCGAGGCTTTAGGCTTAGATAAACTGCCTATTTGTATTGCCAAGACTCAATATTCTTTAAGTGATAATGCCAAGCTACTCGGGCGTCCCACTGGCTTTAATATTCACGTTCGGGATGTCACTGTATCAAATGGTGCAGGTTTTATTGTGGTGATATGTGGACCGATTATGAAAATGCCAGGATTGCCCAAGCGCCCTTCTGCAGAAAATATCGACGTAGATGATAACGGTAACATAACAGGGCTGTTCTAAAACCTGCTACCATATAATATGCTTATAGTCAAAGAAGTCTAAAATGGTTACAAGGCAACCGTGTACAAGTACTACTGCAGTAGGCATAACGAGGTTAACGCCGTGACTCTTTATAAGTTCGCCGACTATAGCTTATATAATGAATATGTGACCCTCACATTAGGGGCTATATCCTAGCCCTTAATAGAGTGGTTTTAGCACCTAAATAGCTTTTAATTACCTCGATAATTTTTAACGCACTTGATCACCATTAATTACCTTGATAACCTTTAATTCCCCCGATAGCTTAGGGCCTCACTAAGATGTGGGGTTTTTATATCGACACTGTTTGCTAAGTCGGCAATAGTACGCGCCACTCGCAATACCCGGTGGTAGCCCCGAGCCGATAAATTAAGCTTGGCTTGTGCAATCGCCAATAATTGTTTCTCCCCCTCGCCAAGTTGAGTATAGCTATCAAGCTCACTGGGCGTCAGATCACTGTTGGCTTTTTTCTGACGGGTTTGTTGACGCCGATATGCTTCGGTGACTCTGGCACGTACTATCTTTGATTGTTCACCATTACTGGCATTTTGTAGGTCACTAATGGGCAGCGCAGGTACGGTTACGTGTAAGTCAATACGGTCTAGAAGCGGGCCTGAGATTTTATCTTGATAACGCTGAATTTGCTCAGGACGACAACGACAGCGGCCAGAAGGGTCACCTTGATAGCCACAAGGACAGGGGTTCATAGCGGCGACTAACTGAAAATTGGCCGGAAAAGTCGCTTGCTGATTGGCACGACTAATGGTGATTTGTTTCGATTCTAGCGGTTGACGCAACACCTCTAACACTTTGCGGTCAAACTCAGGCATTTCATCAAGGAACAAAACGCCCTTGTCCGCCAATGTGATCTCGCCAGGTTTTGGACGTGAGCCGCCACCTACTAAAGCCACTGCTGAAATAGTATGGTGAATTTCGCGAAAGGGTCTGGTGCCATATTGATATTCAGTATCGGCAACTGAGTACGTACTCGCTACCTCTAATGCTTCTTCATCGCTTAAGTCGGGTAATATGGTCGGCAGTCGTGATGCCATCAAAGTCTTACCAGAGCCAGGCGGCCCTGTAAACAGTAACGAATGCCCGCCCGCCGCAGCGATTTCAAGTGCCCGTCTGGCATGGTGCTGCCCTTTAACATCAGCCAAATCCACCTTATAGGTGGCATTATTCACAGGTATTTTTGACACGATGGGGGTGAGCAATCCCTCTGGAACGGTATTCGACTGACCATTGCTAGCAAAATTAATCTCATTCTCGGCGCGCAGATGTTCGCATACTGCTTTCAGCGTTGGTGCTCCATACACGGTCACACCCGCTACTCGGCTCGCCTCTACCCCTATCAGCTTAGGCACCATCAACTTACAACTTGCCTTAACGGTAGTGTCAGATAGGCTCGGTTTTTTCACGACAGCACTGTCGCCATCCGTATTCTTATTCTTATTCTTATCGGCAGCCTTACTATCCTCTTTATCCGTGCCGTCTTCCACCTCACCCTCAGCACTTTGGTTTTTGTTGCTATTGCTGTCGGTCTTAATCGCTCTGGCAACTGCCAAACCGCCTGTTACGGCACGTAAGTTGCCATTTAACGCCAGCTCACCGATAAACTCATAATCGGTTAACCAGTCCGGCTCTATTTGTCCACTGGCTGCCAATATCCCCATGGCTATCGGTAAGTCGAGTCGTGCGCCATCTTTTGGCAAATCGGCAGGGGCCAAATTAATGGTAAGTCGTCTATTGGGGAACTGAAAGTTTGAATTAATAATAGCAGAGCGAACCCTATCTTTACTTTCGCGCACGGCCGCTTCTGGCAGACCAACAATGGTTAAAGCAGGTAAGCCTTGAGATAAATGAACCTCTACCATGACTTTAGGCGCATGTAGCCCCACAACCGATCGGGTATTAACTTGCGCAAAAGACATGTTAGGCTCTCTTATAAAAGATAGTTATTGTTAAAATTTTATTGATAATAAGTGATTAACAATCAACTAGCAAATAATTGAGCTTATTATTTATGGCACAGTGAAATCTATCCAAATAATAGTGCACTATCAAGTGCATGGTCACACCTCGACATAGTTACACCTATAACATCTGACCATAGCTGACAAGCTTAGTATCCGTTACCATGCCTTTATTTGTTATAATGGGGTCACAATTAAGCCACCTAATCACTTTTTAGGTCACCCTTTATGTCACCCTGTTTATACCAAATCTAGAAATTAACCTATAGAGGCAGGGTAGTACTAACACAACCCATTAAACGCGGCAAATAGTAGCTTCAGTGAATCTAACAAAGATAGCGTATTTATAGAAAAGGTATGATTTAACGTACGTTCACATTATTTAACACCCACCCTGTACGAGGGTGTGTCCTTGTTTATCGGTCTATCGATAAGGCTTCATTATGACATCGTCTTCTATTTTTACTGATCAAGCCAACCTACCTCCTACCACAGAGCGTCCCGATTTTACGCCGACAAATCCTTATGCGCGTCGTCAATTTGATCAGGCGTCGTCAAGCGTGCCCCCATTAGAATATGACGAAGATTTGATTCATGAGTACAATCGCTCAGGCCCTCGCTATACCTCTTATCCGACTGCGCTTGAGTTTAAGCCTATCGAAGCAGGCACGGAGTTTAATATCCTGACGCAGCGTGATGCTCAAACGCCGCTATCTCTTTATTTCCATATCCCGTTTTGTCGTCATCTTTGCTATTACTGCGCTTGTAATAAAATTATTACTAAAAAGAACAGCGATGCCGGTGATTACCTTGATTACCTATTTGCAGAAATTAAACAAAAACAAGCCTTATTGCCGACCCTAGAGCTGGGTAAAAAGCCGTTTGTAAAACAGCTGCATTTGGGCGGCGGTACCCCAACCTTCTTTAGTGATGATGAACTAATTGCGCTATGGAAGTTTTTGCAAACTCAGTTTGAATTCGATGCCCCATCAGAACAAGGCGGCAGTGGCGATTACTCTATCGAGATTGACCCCCGTGAGCTACGCGAGAATACCTTAGAGAAGCTACGTGAATTGGGCTTTAACCGGGTCAGTTTTGGGGTGCAAGATTTGGACGGACACGTCCAGATAGCCGTCAATCGAATTCAATCTGAAGAATTGATTCAAAGCGTTATGGATGAGGCACGCCGCTTAAACTATAACTCGATCAATATAGATCTGATTTATGGTCTACCGCATCAAACGCCGGCGACTTTTGCACATACGGTTAAGCGTATTATCGAGATGAGCCCAGATAGACTGTCTATCTTTAACTATGCTCATTTGCCTGATCGATTCAAAGCTCAGCGTCAAATCGAAGAAGCACACCTACCATCTCCTGCGCAAAAGCTACAGATGTTTAGCGATACTATCGCGGCACTTACTAAAGCTGGCTATCAATATATCGGTATTGATCATTTTGCCAAACCAGATGACGAGCTTGCAGTGGCGCAACGTGAGGGTCAGTTGCATCGAAATTTCCAAGGGTATACCGTTTTAGGTGACTGTGATCTACTCGGTTTTGGCGTGTCAGCGATAAGCCAAATCAATAGCACGCTTTATGGCAGTCAAGGCGGCGCAGCGACTCATATCTTGCAGAATAATCCTGACCTTGATCGCTATAAAGCGGCGGTAGATGCTAGTAAACTACCTGCTATAAAGCATATTAAAACCAGCATTCAAGACCGTCTACGCGGTTATGTCATCATGAATCTATTGTGTCATGACTATCTTGACTTTAAGGATGTTAATCAAAAGTTTGGTATTGATGCCATTACTTTTTTCATTAATGAAATCCAGCAGCTCGGTGAGATGCAACAGGATAAACTCATCGACATGGATGCCGCAGGTATACGCATATTACCCAAAGGTCGCCTTCTTGCCCGTAATGTCGCGATGGTGTTTGATAGCTATTTAGCCAATAAAGAAAAAGGTCGATTCTCTAAAGTCATTTAGGGGTTGTACCACTAAAAAACCGACCAAAAGGGTCGGTTTTTTATTACCTATAGGTAAGCTTTGATGACGTCTCATTTAAATCCACTCTATAGTCAAAGAAGTCTAAGATGGTTACAAGGCAACCGAGTGCAAGTACTACTGGAGTAGGCTTAACGAGGTTAACGCAGTAACTTTTTAGAAGTTTGCTGACTATATATTGAGTCTAATTAAAGGGCAGCGGCCACATCTTCTAATAAAGGTGGAATATCCATAACGGCCGTTACCACTTCAATAAACATCATTTTATCCTGAGTGATTTTTGCTTGATCTAATGCTGTTCTTAGTTCAGCGGGCGTAGTCGCTTTTAAGATAACGCAGTTGTTGTCATTTGCACCAAACGACTTAGGCATCATCTGCCAATCACAGTAAGGAATATCGTTGTAAGGCTGTTTTTCCCCATGGATCGCGCGCTCTACTGTATAGCCTGAATTATTAACAAGCACGATAACTGGGTTTAGTTTTTCTCGTATCATCACCGCCAAGTCTTGAACGGTTAATAATGCCGAACCATCGCCAATTAATAGTACACTTCGCTTATTTGGAGAGGCGATGCCTGCGCCCAAGCTTGCCGGTAAAGTATAGCCGATAGAGCCCCATAACGGTTGACCATAAAAAGTAATCCCTTCAGGCAAGCGTACCTCACTCATCCCAAAATACGCCGTTCCTTGCTCGGCAAACACCAGATTATTTTCATCTAGGCAGTCAGCGATAAGGTGCCATAAATCTTTTTGTAATAAGGGCTCGTTATCTCCCCCTTGTTGTTCATGCACATCTACTCGTCCAATTAAAGGCTTGGGTATAACATCGATTCCAGACGTCAGGACCTCATACAAGGCTTGCAGAGCATCCTTCATAGCGATGGGCGAGTAGATTTTATCAGCCACTGTAGCACGCTCTTCATGGATATCGACCACCCGTGAGCTATCAATCTTCTGAGTAAAACCTGCTGTGGTGGTATCGGTATAATTAACCCCAAGTTTAATCAAACACTCTGCATTTTCGACCGCATCTTTCACCACAGGCTGCGACGGCTCACCGACATAAACTCCAGCCCAGCGCTCACTATTTTCATCCAGCAATGACTTGCCCCAAGACAAGGTCGCATACGGGATATGAGTATCTGCAATTAATGCTTTTAGTTGTGGCTGTAGTCCTAAGCGATGAACCATTAGGTCGGCAATCAAGGTCGTGGCTTTACCAGCAATAAAATCTGTTAAGGCTTGTTTAAAATCTACCAATGCCTTTTGACTAGTAATATCCTCCTCGCTGTCTTTAAGCTTAGTGGTGGGTGGATAGATGGGTAATTTGGCCACATCGGGTGACAGCAGTAAATAACCGGGACGTTGTTTTTTTAATACCATTCGGATCACTCTATCAATCTCCGAGGCGGCATTTTTTTCGGTAATTTCTGCTCTAGCCACGCTTAAAGGCTCTACCATTTTTATAAAATGGTTAAATTCTCCATCTCCCAAACTGTGATGCAGACGGCCTCTACCCTCTCTTAGCTTAGTATTCGGCGCACCTACGATATGTAGCACGGGCGCATATTCTGCAAAGGAGCCTGCCGTGGCATTTATCGCGGACAATTCCCCTACGCCAAAAGTCGTCACCATAGCAGCAAAACGACGCTCACGCGCATAACCATCTGCCGCATACCCCGCATTTAATTCATTAGTATTACCGACCCAGCGCAGCTTATCGGATGCAATAATATTATCTAAAAAAGATAAGTTATAGTCTCCAGGCACCCCAAATATTTCGGTTGCCCCTGCTTCAGCAACTCGGTCAAATAAATAATCAGCTATAGTATATTGTTCTGTCGACATCTTTATTCCTTTTACTTTTTTTATAAAACTACCTATCTTTTTCAGGCTTGGTCAGACTCACTAAATCCACTATTTGTTGCGTGTATATATTGAGTTTGGACTTACCTTACTCGATAGGCTAATTTCAAGATTTGGTATGACTTATATTTATAGATGTTATATAACCAAAATCTTTCTTGCACCAAAATTTTAGCAATGAATCAATATAGCAGAAATAAGAGTTATGTTATAGACAATCTCTGCTTTGTAAATCATATAGTCGAAAACTAGGTCAAAACGAAAACCCCCTATAAGCTCTGAGCTTGTAGGGGGTTTTATACCAATCTAATTCAGTGATTAGAATAACGCTGCCATTTTTTCTAATAGTGGTGGCATATCCATCATCTCGGTAAATACTTCAATAAATACCATTTTATCTTCAGTGGCTTTAGCTTTATCTAACGCAGATTTAAGCTCGTTTGGCGTCTTCACACTTAACATAACACAGTTGTCATCATTGGCTCCAAAGGCTTTTGGTATCAACTGCCAATCGCATTTAGGAATATCATTATACAGCTCATTCTCACCGTGGATCGCGCGTTCAATGGTATAGCCTGAGTTATTCACCAACAAGATAATTGGGTTTAGTTTTTCACGCAGCATCACCGCAATATCTTGAATGGTCAATAACGATGACCCATCACCGATGAGTAACGTAGTACGTTTATCAGGTGACGCTAGACCAGCCCCTAAACTTGCCGGTAAGGTATAACCGATAGAGCCCCATAACGGCTGACCATAGAAGGTCACGCCTTCAGGCAAACGGATCGGTCCCATACCCGTATACGCCGTGCCCTGCTCAGCAAATACCAAACTGCTATTGTCTAAGCTATCCGCAACGATATGCCATAGATCATCTTGCAATAAGGGCTCGTTATCGCCACCTTGTTGCTCATGCTTCTCAATTTTGCCACTTAACGGCTTAGCAACAACATCTATTCCAGAGGTCAATACGTCATGCAGTGCTTGCAGCGCATCTTTCATACTCAGTGGTGCAAACGTCTTGTCACCAATCATTGCACTGTCTGCGCCGATATTAACAGTGCGATCTTGCTCAATCTTATGGCTAAAGCCTGAGCTTGTGGTGTCTGTAAAGGTCACCCCGACGATTAACAAACATTCAGCATTTTCGACTGCGTCCTTAACGACTGGGTTCGAAAGACCACCATAATATACGCCGGCCCAGCGTTCATCGTCTTCATTCAATAAGCTTTTGCCCCAAGACTGGGTCGCATAGGTAATATTCGTATCTGCTACCAGTGCTTTAAGCTCAGATTGCAACCCTAAACGTTTGACAATGACATCTGCCAATAAAGTGGTTTTTTTGCCTTCAATGTGGTTGCTTAATGCTGTCTTAAACTCCGCCAGTGCTTCCTGACTAGTAACATTTTCTCTCTCAAGCGCAAGTGGGCGGGTAGGGCGATAAATAGCAACGTCTGCGACATCCGCAGGTAGCACGATATATCCAGGGCGCTGTTTTTTAATAATCTCACTGATAACACGGTCAATCTCAGCCGCGGCATTATCAGGAGTAATTAAAGCTTGAGCCACATTGACCGGCTCACTCATTTTAATAAAATCATCAAACTCGCCTTCACCCAAGCTATGGTGAAGAATTAACTTTCTGTCTTGATAATTTAGTTTAGGCGCACCGACAATGTGAAGGACGGGTGCGTACTCTGCATAGGAGCCTGCGGTTGCGTTCAAGGCAGATAACTCACCTACGCCAAAGGTTGTGACCATAGCCGCAAAGCCGCGTTCACGCGCATAACCATCGGCGGCATAGCCTGCGTTTAATTCATTGGTATTACCTACCCAACGTAGTTTGTCTGATTTAATAATATTATCTAAAAACAACAGGTTATAATCGCCTGGCACGCCAAATACTTCTGTGACACCTACTTCTGCGATACGATCAAATAGATAATCTGCAATGGTATAGTTTTCAGTCGTCATGATTCCTTCCTTTATTTATATGTTTAATTGGTTTTATTTGTTTAGTAGCGTAATTCACTATTTAATTGATAAGCAGACCTAATCAATATGCTTTGAATTTAATTTTTTTATTTAAGCATATTTTATGTCACTATTTAATGTCACTATAGTCGAAGCCAGCTAAAAAGGTACATGGCAACCGAGTGCAAGTAGTACTGTAGTAGGCTTAGCGAGGTTAACGCCGTAACTCTTTAGTCTGGCTATGACTAATTTTTTTTAAACCCAACAGTGAACATATAACAAAAATATTTCTTGCCCTAAAATTCTAGCAATGAATCAATATAGACAAAATAATAATTATGTTATATACCGTCACCTATGTGTAAATTAAAGCGTAGTACACCTTCTTATTCTTAAGAAAAGCTGAGAGCAGTCAAACCTATTTACGACAATGAATGTCACTAAAATTGCGATAGTGAGTGAGTCATTCATAGACGCTGAGTCAATAAATTTAGATCTTTATTACTTTTTTAAGTGTGACAGTTAATGAGTTGTGAAAGTCTAATTGCCTGAGCCAATAAATAGTCAGAGCCGATAAATAGTCAGAGTTAATAAGTTGCGAAAGCTTAATTACCCATAAACTCATATCATTTATACGCTGCCGTGGAGAATGCTCAAAATACGCTTATTAGTTATATTTATTGTAACGCGTCACTGCTTAAGCTCAACTTGATAAAATCAATGACTCCAATTAAAGATTTCTATTAAAATCGACAAAACACTATACTGTCGCAATAAAAAAAGAGTCGACCCGTTTAGTGACTTTAAACGGATCGACTCTTTGACTACATGGTTAAGCTTATATAAATTCGCTAGTAAAGCACATTCCACCCCGTTCTCAACTTATTTAAATTCACTGTAGGCTAGTGCTTTTAGCCCAGCAAATCAAGACCTTTAATCAAACATGCTGGGCTAAAGCCACAGCCTACGTTAAGCGTTGTGAATGAGGTATATCATTGAAATAATACCACTTAAATGAAAGGTTAGTTATATTACAGACTACCTATAATTTCAGGCAACGAAAAACATGCCGAAAGAGATATAAGGTAACTAAATAAATTGAGCGCAATGACTAAACTTTAAACTTATTACCCACCATCCCTTTGACAGTACCTAGTATATCAGCAGGTAGCACCACAGTTTTGGCATTATCAGACTCTGCAAGCTCTCGCATCGCTTTGATATACTGCTCACCCAGTAAATAAACCACAGGCATCTCTTCCTCTCCCATGGCTTGAGTGATTAGGCGAATAGACTCTTCAGAACCTTTGGCCAGCACCACTTGAGCTTCTGCATCGCGGCGTGATGCCTCTAAACGACCATCCGCTTCTAAAATAGCCGCTTGTTTTTGACCATCTGCACGGGTTACTGTTGCACGGCGTTGACGCTCTGCTGCTGCCTGCTCTTCCATTGCCGTCTGCATCGTATCTGATGGATTAATATCCTGAATCTCTACTGTTTTTAAAGTAATGCCCCAGTCCGCGATATCCTCTGATATCGCATGTTTTAATAAGGCTTTAATCTGATCACGGCTTGATAAAGCACTGTCTAAGTCCATCTCACCGATAATAGAGCGTAATGAGGTTTGTACCAAATTGCGAATACCATACTCATAATCTTCAATGCCGTAAACTGCCTTCTCTGGCTGGACAATACTAATATAAGCAACGGCGTTGGCAATAATGACCACGTTATCTCTGGTAATTACCTCTTGGGATGGAATATCTAGCACAATATCCTTCGTGGTTAATTTGTAAGCCACACTGTCGACATAGGGAATAATAATATTTAGCCCTGGCTCTAAGGTTTGCTGATACTTACCTAACCTTTGTACTACCCATTTGTAGCCCTGCGGAACAATGCGTACCCCTTTAAATAAGGTGAATACCACCAGTGCTACTAATACCAACATTACGATACTAAAGCTTCCCATCTTTCCTCTCCTGTTATTATATTTAGATCCGTTATAAACCAATCGAGCGCAAGTGCTACTCCAGTTGGCTTAGTGAGGTTAACACTGTCAGTATTTTTTTGCTGACAACTATATTTGAGCCCTTATTTAAACACGTGTATTCGCAGGCGCCACTACCAACTGATTCCCGATAACCTCAACGACAATCACCCTTTGACCTACTTCAAGAGGCTCACCGCGCGTCAGACATTTCCATTCTGTTGCCCCCACGAGAGGCACACTAAAGCGTACCGTTCCTTCATGATTTAAGGTAGGCGCTACCGTGATCATCCCTGTTTCACCGATAATGACACTGCCTCCTAAACCTGCTTTGGTACGATCTATCGCTAGCGGTTTTATAAATTTAAACCAGATAACTACCATTAAGATAGACAGTATGAGCCATAAGATGATTTGCATAAATAAGGGCAACGGAAACAACCAACTCAATAAAGCCACAATGACGGCCGCAACACCAAACCACAAGGTTGCAAATGTGGTCAAAAACATCTCGGAGATGATAAGCACCATTCCAAGTACCAACCAATGCCAAGGTTCAATCATTAACATTCTATTATCCTTAAAAGAGTATTTATTATTATTTATCCTTACCTTATATTATCATTTTTATGCGTAGGCGTATCCTTGTGCTTTTAATATTATCCATTCTTTTCACGAGCAAGCCTTTTAATGATCCAGTTTTTTGATATGAATCAATCTTTTAATGTAAACTTGTACAGTCTCATATATTGTGCAAAATGAATAATTTTAAGCAAAAAAAACGACCGCCGAAGCGATCGTTTTTTAAATTTAAATAACTCTAACTTAATTCAATAAAATAAATGTTATTTAGAGTAGGTAGCAATTAGAATTTAAAGTTAGCACCTAACGTGATACCAGTAGCATCTAAATCTTTACCATTAACATCATCTACAGTAGGATACCAATCATAAGCCAGTTCAACAGCTGCATTAGGCGCAATGTTATAACCAAGACCTAAGCCACCTGCAATACCTGTGTCAGACTTAGTGGTATTTCCGATATTGGCTACTTTAGAGTCAATTTCGACTTCGTTTTTAGCAACACCTAAACGACCTTTAGCATATAAGCCACCAGTATTTGGGAAAGCATAGTCATAAGTACCGTATAGACCATAGACTTCACCGTTATACTCAGATTTATTCAGAGTACCAGTTTTAAAATCTTCATCACTGGTCGTCATATATTCAGCTTCAACACCGAAGTTAGGGGTGAACTTAGCACCACCATAAATACCGTATGAAGTGGCTTTGTCTTTCGCATCGTCTAAATCATACTGTCCCACTTTAGCACCGATATATGGTTGAGCAACCATGCCGTTACCATAGTTAACAGCAGCTTGTGCGCCTGCAGTCATTAGTGAACCAGCAGCTAGAGCAAGTAATGTTTTTTGAATAGTATTCATAGTTTTCTCCTAGTTAATTATCACAATCAAACGAGTTAAATTATTTAGACATCTCGCCTGACTTCCGATGAACCTATAGTAACAAGATATTTCATTAACTCTGTCGTTGTTTGACAGGGAGAAAGTTAACTTTTGCATAGGTTAGTTATTTAACGAGTTACAAATCGGGAGTTATGAAACTATTTGTTACAAATTCCGATTTCTGCAATACTTTGTCTATATTTTATTAATTAAATCGCGGTTATTTTCTAATTTCTTTCCTCTTTTTTCCATTATAAGGTTAAAAACATTATTAAGGATACTTTTATGGCAGGTCCCTCACTTTTAAGCGCCATTGATAAGTTGAATACGCTAAAAAAACAACACCAATATCGCCATCTACCAAATGTGAGGCATTGTGACCGCTGGATTGAGATAAATAACAAACCTTTATTAAATATTTCAAGCAATGATTATCTAGGATTGGGCAGTGATACGCTCTTGCAGTCGCAGTTTTTGACCCAGCTACAAGAGTTACCCAAATCACAGCGTCCACAAATGGGCTCAACCTCTTCTCGTCTGCTGACAGGCAACCACGAACAGCTGCCCTTATTAGAAGACGAGTTGCTAGAGTGGTATAAGCTTGCCATACCTTACGAGCAACATGACGCTCTATCCAAATCTGTGTTAGTCATGAATAGTGGCTACCATGCCAATATTGGCATATTACCCGCATTGGCTAGATTACCGCTAAAGACACTAATTTTGACAGACAGTTTGGTTCATGCCAGCATTATCGATGGTGTTCGTTTAATTAGTAGTAAGGACAGAGAGCATTGTACCTATCAGCGTTATCGTCATAACGATATGGAGCATTTATCTTCAATTATTGAGCAAGTTGATGACTCAATTGAACGCATTATCATCGTCACAGAAAGTATCTTTAGTATGGATGGTGATCGTGCTGACTTGCCAGCGTTAGTCAGGCTAAAAGCACTGGACTCACGAATTGAGCTGTATGTTGACGAAGCGCATGCGGTTGGAGTGCTTGGTCGTAATGGATTGGGGCTCGCCGAGGAAACTAACACCTTGCCTGATATTGACTATATTATCGGCACTTTCGGTAAAGCATTCGCTTCTATGGGGGCTTATCTGATTTGCGAAGCGACTATTAAGCATTGGTTGATCAATCAAATGCGTTCTTTTATTTTTAGTACCGCTTTGCCTCCTATTACCCATAGCTGGACAAGATTTGTATTGGCTAAAATGCCTTCTTTTAGTCAGCTACGAAGCCACCTTGCCCATATTTCGCAACAAGTCTCACAGGCCATTCATAGCGACATGACTGAGAAGGATATTGATTACCAGTCTCCGATTATCCCCTATATATTGGGTGATAACGCCAGTGCAGTGAATAAGGCCCAACAGCTACAACAGGCTGGGTTCTATGCGTTACCTATTCGTCCGCCCACCGTCCCTATTAACACTGCACGCATCCGTCTAGTCATGAATGCGAAGCTTACTGCACCTGACTGTACCCGTCTTATCGAAGAGTTAAACAATTAACAGTGACAGTGACTTAAGCGAAACTTTTGTTCTAAATTCAGGGTTTCTAATTCAGAGCTTCTAAATTCAAACAATTAAAAAAGACCACACTCATAGAGTATGGTCTTTGTTTTTATAATTAGGCGTAACTCTTAAACCGTAAAATAACTCGGCTGTTAAAGATGCCTAATTATTGATAACCGGTCATTAGTCCCGTCATTAATTCAGTCATTCATTAATAACGACAACTGAATGACTCATTACTTTTTATCATCTTCATTGACTTCAGTGAACTCAGCATCGACCACATCATCATCTGCGGCAGTGTCAGCTTGAGTGGCATCGGCTTGACTAGGATCAACCCCTTCCGCACCTTGACCAGCAGAGTAGATCTTCTGACTAATTGGTAAGAAGGCATTATCCAAGGCTTCAAGTTTCGCTTTGATGTCATCTTGATCATCTTCTTTAGTCGCCGCTTCAAGCTCACTAATGGCGGTTTCTACAGCAGACTTCTCATCTTCAGTCACTTTATCCTCAGCTTCTTTCAAGGCTTTTTGGATAGCATGGATACGACCATCGGCTTCGTTACGGACTTGGGCTAGTGCTGCGAATTTCTCATCTTCAGCAGCATTCGCTTCTGCATCGCGTACCATTTGCTCAATTTCTTCATCCGATAAACCAGAGTCCGCTTTAATTTGGATACTCTGCTCTTTACCCGTACCTTTGTCTTTCGCTGAGATGTTCATGATACCATCAGCGTTGATATCAAAGGTTACTTCGATTTGTGGGATACCGCGTGGTGCAGGTGGGATATCCGTTAGATTGAAGTTACCGAGTAACTTGTTTTGTGAAGCCACTTTACGTTCACCTTGATACACTTGAATCGTCACTGCTGGTTGGTTGTCTTCAGCCGTTGAGAATACTTGTGACTTCTTAGTAGGTATCATGGTGTTTTTCTCGATGATTGGCGTCATTACACCACCCATCGTTTCAATACCAAGGGTAAGCGGTGTTACGTCTAGTAATAAAACGTCGGTTTTATCGCCTGATAATACCGCACCTTGAATCGCTGCACCAACGGCTACAGCTTCGTCAGGGTTCACATCTTTGCGAGGCTCTTGACCAAAGAACTCTTCTACTGTTTTTTGTACCATTGGCATACGTGTTTGACCACCAACCAAGATAACGTCGTCGATATCCTCTGCTTTTAGACCCGCATCTTCTAAAGCAATTTTACATGGCTCAATAGTGCGTTTTACTAAACCTTCTGTTAACGCTTCAAGTTTAGAGCGGCTGATAGTCACTACCAAATGTTTAGGACCTGTCGCATCTGCGGTGATATAAGGTAGGTTGACATCTGTACTTTGCGCACTTGATAACTCGATTTTTGCTTTTTCAGCAGCTTCTTTAAGACGCTGCATAGCTAATGGATCACCTTTAAGGTTGAAGTTTTGCTCTTTTTTAAACTCATCAACTAAATAATCGATTAAGGCTAAGTCAAAGTCTTCACCACCTAAGAAGGTGTCACCATTGGTAGACAGTACTTCAAATTGTTGCTCACCATCGACGTCAGCGATTTCGATGATTGATACGTCAAAAGTACCACCCCCTAAGTCATAAACGGCGATAGTGCGGTCACCTTGTTGCTTATCCATACCATAAGCAAGGGCAGCGGCAGTTGGTTCGTTGATAATACGCTTAACGTTTAAGCCCGCGATTTTACCCGCATCTTTAGTGGCTTGACGCTGTGAGTCATTGAAGTAAGCAGGCACGGTTACAACGGCATCGGTTACTTTTTCACCAAGATAGTCTTCGGCTGTTTTTTTCATTTTGGTTAAGATTTCGGCAGAGATCTGTGGTGGCGCCATTTTCTTACCATTCACTTCAACCCACGCATCACCGTTATCGGCTTTAACGATCTTATAAGGCACCATACCGATGTCTTTTTGTACCACTTTGTCCTCAAAGCGGCGACCGATCAAACGCTTGATTGCAAATAGAGTGTTGTTTGGATTGGTCACTGCCTGACGCTTAGCGGATTGACCGACTAAGATTTCACCATCTTTATAAGCAATGATCGATGGGGTAGTACGGGTACCTTCAGCATTTTCGATGACTTTAACTTTGTCACCTTCCATCACTGCAACGCACGAGTTGGTTGTACCTAAATCAATACCAATTGTTTTAGCCATAATATAAAACTCCAAATTATTTTTGTTTGTCTATGTCAATATTCGCAATTTGCTTACTTTTTACTTTTAAGGCATGTGTGACAACCTTGTGTCTATAAAGTAAGCCTTGCATCTTGTCTTTATATATCGGTTTAGTAACACTCTTTTTCAAGCTAATATCCCTGCAAATCCACATTTTTTTGTCTTTTTTTGTGAAATAAGCAGTTAAGTGTAAAATTTACGCAATCGATACTACTGTCCTACTTTCACCATAGCAGGGCGCAGTAAGCGCCCATTTAGGGTATATCCTTTTTGCAACACTTCTCCAACTGTATCCGCTGGCGCCTCGGGATCAATACCCACCGCTTCATGCAATTCAGGATCAAATTTTTCATTGTCAGGATTAACCACTTCCACACCTTGTTTATTTAGCACGTTTAGGAAAGTTTTGTGGGTCAACTTAACCCCTTCCATAATAGCGTCATCAGCATCGTCATCATTTTCAACGCTGACGATGGCACGCTCTAGGTTATCGACCACTTCTAATAGCTCTTTAATAAACTTTTGTAGCGCAAATTTACGGCTTTTTTCGGTTTCCTGCTCCATACGCTTTTGCGCATTATAAGCGTCCGCATTAGCGCGAGCTTGACCTTCTTTGGCCGCTTTTACTTCGCCTTCAAGCTCAGCAATACGATCTTTGTAGGCTTGCAGATCGATCTCACTATCTACGGTCTGATTTTCACCCTCGTTGGCTTGGGGGTTAAACTCGTTTAAAGTCTCCTTTAATACAGTGCCTGATTGCTCCACATTACTTTGAGCCGCATTAGGATTCTGAGTGTCATGCTCATGATTTGGTGCTGTATTATTGGTATCATTATTAGTCATGGTGTCTCCTTAGTGTGATAAAACAAATCTTTTAAAAACAATGAATAAACTCTTGATAGCTGTGTTACTTTGGTCGTTTTTTTAATTTGGTTTAGTGAAGCTTAAGTTATGAACCCTTTAAATTTGGAACTTTGAACAAGATAACAATTTGCATTTATAAGATATCGGGGCTATCGTCAGTAATTAAAGTACACGATTAAAATAAAAGGTCTCTTTTTTAAGGTCTCTTTTTTAAGGTCTCTTTTTTAAGGTCTCTTTTTTAAGGTCTCATTTTAAGAGTGACTTGCTTAATTCTGATTAGCGTCTTAGGCGTTTAATCGCTCATAGCATTTATTTGTCATAATTTTTTTTGATTTTATTTTTTATTCTATTTTTGTGATTCTAAGGTGGCTTTTAAATCAAGGTAACCTTTATGCTTCATAAAGGTCATTAGTTAAAATTTCAAGGTCTAACCACAAACTAAACACAAACCATCAACAAGATTATGGATTTGATATTCTAAAATTATTTTTAAAACGACAGTTGTATCCTTGTATCCTTGACAGCTCTTTTAATGTACATCACCTTTAATATACATAACTCTAAAATCTAATTATATTAGGCCGCTATAATAAAAAAACATATAGATACTATCGTAGGCTTCGTCATATCTACCTTATACATGCCTAATTAAATGTCTTAATTTGCATAACTATTGAGTGTGTGGAACGTAGCCTACAAGAATGCTTATGTTAATTTAGATTTAATATATATTTATTTGGCTTATAAATAGTACTTAGCGCTTTACACCTTATATAGGACTACTCTTAGTATGTTGCCCTTTACATCGATTACCGCTACTCGTCCTCTAAACCTACAACATGTTGTTAGGGGCTTAATGGTTGCCATTTTATTGTCTAATCTCATTATAGTGGGCTGCGATACTTCTGTTAGTAATACCGATAACGAAAAGAACGTGACAATCACTGCCGACACGGTCATTGTTGATAAATCATTGATTCACACCAGTATTCCTGAGCGCTACCAACCCAGTTACAACCTTGAAGGGTCACTTATTCCGGTTACCCAAATGGAGGTAACGGCTCCTGATTCTTTAGCGTCGAGCGTAATAGATAGTAAAGTATTGGTTAAACAAGGCGATGTCGTTAAGCAAGGTCAGATTGTTGCGGAGTTTGTGGTCAAGGTAGATGACCATAAAGCCAGAGCTTTGGTGAGTGACTTTACGGAAGTATATATTGATGGCAACAAAATAGAAGAAGATACGCTGGCAGAACTGAACCCAATGGACACCGATAATCCTAAACCCATAAACAACCCAAACAGTTCGTCAGACGAAGCCCCTGAAAAACCATCATTATCTCAGCCAAAAACCAAGGTAACGAATACAGCTACTAAAAATTCTATCAAATCTGACAACACCGCCTCTCATTCTATTATTGACATAACTGGCGCGCAACCTGATGCTAATAATGCTCCCGAACCCCTTATTACGGCGACCTTGGTGCAAAAATCGCCTATTGAAGGGGAAGTAACCCAAATATCAAACCAACTTGTTTCTGAAACCGAAGCAGACAATTTAAACACCTCTAGTCAATTGGAAACTGAGTCCCATAAGAGTAATAAAACGACTCCTAATACTGAACTCAGTAGTTCTAAGCTTAATAGTAATCAGAATAGCAGCTCTTATAATGCTATCGATAATGTGCCAATCATCACTATATCTGACACCAAACATCTACAATTAATTGGCAGGCTACCCCTATCGATTAAGTCCCAACTATCCGTGGGTCGTCCGGTAAACTTTACGGTATTTGACATTAAATCTGATTTTACCGGACAAATCAGCCATATTATCCCAGATCCAGAATCAGATACTTTAATTGTAAAAGCGCCTCTGATACCTGGGGAAAATAGTGCCGAATCTTTAGCACCGGGGATGGATGCTGCGATGAGTATCGAATATGGTCAGATTGAGTTAGGGGTACGACTACCGAAACAGGCGATACATGAAGCCAATCTGCAAAACTTTTCGGACAAGCATCCTAGACCCACTTCACCTATCAAAGGCTATGTATGGATTGTCGGACAAGATCAACGTCTGACCTATGAGGCGGTGGAGATCGTGCAATATTTTGCGGACTCGGATAAATTCTTGGTCAGTGGTATTAATAATGACAGTCTTGTCTGCTTAACAGATTTACCTAAGGATTCCGCAGGCAAAACCATTTCCATAAAATAGTATTGTGTTAACAGAATTATGTTAAATAGCTAGGGTTTAACAAACCTCATTTTCACTTTATACCAAATCTGGAAATAAACCCATCGAGAATAGCCAATCCAAGCACAGCAAATCAAACGCTGCAACTATCGGCTCAGTAAGCCTGACAAACACAGGTTATTTTATTGAAAAAGGTTTACTTTAGACTTTTTTTGACACTCTATCTTCAATAGAGAACTTGCATACCCCTTTTCGACAGTTTAATACCGCTTTTTTACCGTAGAAAATGCTTATTAACCAGTCTGGCAATCGATATCGATTACGAGCAATAACAGGATAGGCGACGTCACCTAATTGTTTAATTAAAGGCAGATATAGTAGTGATGCCCAAGGTTTACCCGCTGTTTTGTGTAGCAGACGTATGGCATCCATATGCGTATACCAATTGCCACTGCTATCTTGAACGCATAAATAGGTCAGTGCTTCTGTGCGACTAAAGCCCGCCTCATTTAAAATATTAAGACCCTGCTCAACAGGTATAAGCTTAATACCCTCTGGATTTAGTGCATGAAGATTTTTCGCCTCACTCACACAAAGTACGCATTCCTTGTCAAAAAACATCGTTATCGATTTATCAACATTGGGCGAGAGTGATAAAGTGTCGCCTTTTGAGGTAGGTAAGTGATCTGCATTGATTTTATAGATAATCATAAGACCCCTCTTAAATGATTTTCCCACTGAATATCTACACTGATTCAGTGTCCATTATGTGCTTAGATCTGCTCTTCTAAAGCCTTTTCGATACTCAGGTGCTTAAACTCAAAACCTTCAGCCAATAAGGCCTGTGGTAATACCTTTTGACCATCAAGTAACAGTGTCGACATGTCACCAAAAATCGTCTTTAATACCCAAGCAGGTAGGGTCATAAAGGTTGGGCGATTGAGCCAATGACCGACGGCTTTGGTAAATTGCGCATTGGTCACTGGATTTGGACTGGTCAAATTATAGACGTTAGCTTGCTTAGAGCTTGACTCTGAGTCTTGTTTAAAAGGCAAATCAGCCATATGCTTTTCAATGATAAACCAAGTGGCCCTAACCCAATCCTCTCGGCTAATCCAGCTCATGATTTGCTGCCCATTGCCCAGTTGTCCGCCTGTGCCTAATTTAAACGGAGTAATTAACCTACTCAACATGCCTCCCTCAGGGTGAATGACCACGCCGGTCCGTAATAACACAACGTCGACCCCAAAAGCGGATGCGCCTTTGGCTTCCGTTTCCCAGCGATCACACAACGCATGCGCAAAGTCTGCCTCACCAGTATCGCCAGCGGCTTTATGACTTTGTGATGCAGCAGGACTTTGTTCATCGAGCGGTTTGTTCCCTTGATTACCATACCACCCAATGGCGGAACCGCTGACTAACAGCTTTGGCTTAACGCTAATTCGGGCAATATAATCTAAAATGGCTTGAGTCGGTTGTAGCCGGCTTTCGAACAACTCTCTTTTGCGCTTGTCCGTCCAGCGTGCGTCTGCAATACCTGCACCCGCTAGGTTTAAAACGACATCAAACGTTTTTTGAGTTACTTGAAGTTGGTCATAACTCATCATGCTAATGTCATCTGGATGTGCTTGATTAGCGTTTCGAGTCAGCCAGGTAATACTACTAGGTGCCCCTTGTTGGCGTTGCACATACTCGCTAAACGCACGGCCTAAAAATCCAGACCCACCACTAATTAGAATATTCATATTTAATCCGTTATCATTATTAGTCATTATTATATGACGGTTATTTATTTGTTACGATCAAGCAAATCGACGACGTATTGGACAAGAAGTATCATCAGATTTATCCCTGTTATTATTAGTGCTAATGCTACTGCTACTTTTAAATTTATCCCATATAGGTATGAGCATAGCGAGCACATCTTGCTTAGTAGGTACCACTCGTTTTTCGCTTAAGTGAGGCGCTATCAAGTCTAAACGCTTAGCAAGGATGGGTAAGTGGTTAGTAGGTACAGCCGGAAATAGATGGTGTTCCACGTGAAACAAAAGTCCAAATGTTAGTAGGTTAACCAGCTTATTACGCTCTGTACGGGCGATATTATCTCCAACGTGATGGTGTACGCTCCAAGCTGCAATAATCCCCATAAACGCGTTTGCCAATATCATGACTACTAAATGATAAACCGCCACATGAATGAAGGGTGTATAAGTCGAGTAGTGAATACGATGCAAAAGGTTATTCGAGAAAGTGTTGTCTACAAAGTTGTCTAAAAAGATAAATGACGCAGCCATTATCATGCCAGTAATCACACATCCTATTAACGCAAACTCTATCCATGCGATACGACGGTTGTTACGTGAACTAAGCTGCATACCTCGTTTATAGAGTGCCAAACGGTAATGAACACCGCCTATTAATGCTTGCCACCATGACTTTTTGGCAAGATTCCCTTCGAGGTCATCATCCGCTAAAGTATATCTATGATGATACATGTGCGTGGCTCGTATACTATGCAGTCCTGTCAACAGTAAGACACTGAGCAGCATAATAACCACGGTCGTACTACGCCTGCCAACCCCCAAACTACGATGATAGCCATCATGTGCTTGTCTGAAAGCGGCGGCAAAAAATAAGTAAGTACAGACACTCGCCAAAACGTAACTAGACTGCCAAGCAAACCACCATGATATTATTAAAAAAGGATAAGGTAAAATCAGGTTATAAGCGACTTGTCGCTTAGTCAATGACCTTAAGTCTTGCCACTTAACGTCCTTAACCTCTTGTCGAACCCTATGATTCACAGCCGCGTTATTTGCCTTATGATTAACTGTCGGGTTATTTAATGTATCCGGTAGAAGTGTCATGTCAGGTCCCTCTCTATGAATGGTAGCGCTTATAAGTCTTAATTCATTCTGTGTTGAAATTTATTTTGGTCCATATATCTTTCGTTCATCTATTTTTAGTTCATAACCTTTATTTAAAAACCTGTAGTTCATAACCTTTAGCTCATAGCTTTGATTGAAAGTTTTGATTCATAGCATTGGTCTATGGTCATACGGACTAGCCGTACTGGAGACAAACATAACTTGATATAATTCTCTTCTTTTTATTCATTAATTTCTGTCATAACAGAAATAACTAGATAAATTTTTAAAACAATAGTGTTATTATACTTATTTGACTTAATTTGTTTAACCTAATTTATTTAGACTGGTTTATTTAGATCGGTTTATCTAACTTAGTGTATTTAACTTAGTTTCTTTTTGATTCGTGCGCCAAGCTTTAATATCTTTTTTAGGGTTGTGGTCGGCAACTTTAACATTTCATCGGACCAACTGGTTAGCGTATCCACAAACTCCTGCGTCTCTTTGATACGACTTTGTACATCGACATTCTCTTGAGCAAATTCAGGGCTTTCAATCAACTGTTGTAGAAACTCAACGGTGGGCGTCAACTCACGCTTTTGACGCTCTACCACTATAATACGTGCCAACTCCCATACATCTTTATGAGTAGTAAAGTGATCGCGGCGATCGCCTAATATCGACACCTTCTGTACCAGTCCCCAGTTTTGTAGCTCTTTGATACTATTGGAGACGTTTGAGCGAGCAACCCCTAGGGTTTCGGTTATTTCTTCCGCATTTAAGGGCTTACCAATAATAAATAACAAAGCATGGATTTGCGACATGGTACGATTGACACCCCATTGCGAGCCCATTTCACCCCAGTGTAATACAAACTTTTCAGTAGCTGGATTTAACATCATATAAGCGTCTCTTTTGTTGTCATTATTATTACTTCCTTGAGTATGCTATTTTCTTTTATTTCTGTCAAGAGAGAAATAAAAGAAAATAGCATACTCATATTTTTAGACTTTTTGACGACAACATACCGGCTCATTGCCTTGATCTTTAGAGCTAATTTTCTTTAGAGCCGATTTTCTTTAGTGTCTTTTAATTTTAACGTTGCTTTATTTTTAACCCCTTTTTAGTACTGGATTTCTCTTAGTATACGTTACCGAAGCGCCTTACCTGTTAAAGCATCTCTAATTTGACTCGGTAAGGTATAGCCCAAGGTATCTCCTTTGAGATAACAAATACGGTCTTCAAAATAGGCAAAGGCTTGCTCCAACGTAGTGGCGGGGGCTTGCTCTGAGGGATTACAACTGGTTGATACGATGAAGCCATAAGGATTGACATCGCTGACACACTCTTGACATAGTTGACGCACTAAAGGATGGGCAATGACCCGAACTGCGACAGAGTCATGTTGCCCTGTTATCCAGTTAGGGATTGTCGTCTGCAAATGAGAGTTTAGCTGTCCTTTGGTTAATGCTGCTTCTTGCTTTAATACAGGTAACAGCCAAGTAT
This sequence comes from Psychrobacter sp. CX18, assembly GCF_057396215.1. Classification (NCBI taxonomy): domain Bacteria; kingdom Pseudomonadati; phylum Pseudomonadota; class Gammaproteobacteria; order Moraxellales; family Moraxellaceae; genus Psychrobacter; species Psychrobacter sp. CX18. The sequence continues at coordinate 145,814 of NZ_JBXYJH010000001.1, forward strand.
AGGCTTGACGGCTCAGGTTCTGGTTATGGTTAAGGTTATGATCCTTTTGCCAGCTTTCGATAATTCGCTGACGAGAGCTATCCGTTAAGCCTGCGAGCAACGATTCAATTCGACTAACGCTATCAGTAACGACGATCATTCCTTTTTCAATAGGCCTGTTTTTAATCTCTATAATCTGCTCAATCGCTGCTTTGTTATACGCATCGCAGCCAATACCCCAAACACTTTCGGTCGGATAAGCCAGTATCTTACCTTGCCTAATCCATTGAGCGGCCTTTGTTGGACATTGGGTAATAAAATGAGCGTTTGAATTCATAACATCACTACTTTATAGATCAAAGTTTTAGAACAACAGTACCTCGTTCTAAACTTATTAAAACTCATTGTAGGCTGGTGCTGTTAGATCAGCAAATCAAAACCTTTAATCAAAAATGCTGGGCTAAAGCCACAGCCTACGTTAAGAGTTGAGAATGGGGTAACAGTCTGTATTTTAATATGAGTTAATTGCTACTTTTTTAACGGTATGGTGTTTTATTTATACACGTTTATAGCGCCCACCCACTTGTTCGATAGCTCCGATTAATTCAAGCTCCATGAGCTGGCTTAATACCGAAGCCGTATCTAGTTTGGTCTTGGTAATTAACGCATCTAAATCTTGAGCCTCAAAGCCAATATGCACCCATAACGGCTGCAAGTGTTGAGATACGGAAACAGATCTAGGAGCAGTCCGTTCATCCGCTTGATGATGCTGATTCTGGTTGCTTTTGCTCGGTACTTTATTATTAAGTATTTTATGTTGGGATGATAACGGCTTTTTTATATCAGGTCGAAGAGCAGGCTTAGTAGATGATGAAGAAGTAAGCGGCAAGCTATCTGATTCAGCTTGATTAAACAGGGAAGACGCTGCCAATCCATCAGACTGAGCGCCAGAATCAAAGTCGCCACTAAGCAGAACCTTGTTTGACTCGTCTAATTTAGCCGTCATCGGGGGCATCAACTGGCAAGAGATGTCATTGATAATTTGATCAGGATGATAGACCAAGGTAGCACCTTCTCTGATCAGATGATGACAGCCTTCTGCATGCGTGTTGTCAATACTACTGGGCAATGCAAATACTTGCTTTCCTTGCTCAGAGGTCAGCCTTGCAGTAATTAATGACCCACTTTTGATTGCCGCTTCGGTAACCACAGTCCCCAAACTAAGCCCTGCCACCAGCCGATTGCGTCTTGGAAAAGTATGCTTATGCGGCAACGTACCCGGAAATAGCTCACTGATAATACACCCGCCTTCACTAATCATTCTATCAAACAAAGGTTGATGTTGGGTAGGATAACAAACATCGATACCCGTACCCATAACACCGATCGTACGTCCAGACTCTTCTGTCGTCTGCGCCAATGCTCCTAAATGCGCTTGTGCATCCACCCCTTGCGCCAAACCACTGGTAATAACAAACCCTACTTTTGCCAGATATTGCGCCAAATCAAAGGTAAACTTTTGCGCCTTTTGGGTAGGCTTACGACTGCCAACAATGGCGATTTGATGCTGATTCAACCGCTCTATATTGCCTCGATAAAACAGTAACGGCGGGGGATCAAATATTGAAAGCAACTGCTGTGGATAGTGTGCATCCTCTTGAAACACGATTTGAAAATCATTGGCCAATCGTCGTTTCTCTATTGACACAATAAACGCACTATCGCTTTGAGCCGTTGCCTGCGTATGCCGCTCAATATGTTTAGCATGTAGTTTTAATTCACGCCATGCTGAGGGTTTGGCCTGTAGGGCACTCTCAGGTGATCCAAAGTGTTTTTTTAATTTCTCATAAGCTGACAGTGAGGTATTTACCCGTTGCCATAACAACAAAATGGCGCACTGCACAGGGCTAAGTGTGGGCAACGGTTGCGGTACAGCGTCTATCATAATGAGTACCCACTTAACGTTAACGCTGTTTTAAAAGAGTCTAGGCTAGACCGTCTATAGTTAGATACTATTAAACGTGGCTCAAAATAAGCAAGTGTCAATATTTCTTCAACAAGCTCAGTGAGCTTAAAACTATTACCCTGTGAAGGTACTTCGACTCTATTGTTTAATGTGGCGAAAGCCATATAAATACCTTATGTGACAATATTATATAAATAAAACCCCATAAGTTTGTCGGCACTTATGGGGTTAATAGCAGTAAATTAAAGAGGGTCTTCACCTAAAGTCGAAGAACTCTAGCACTGAAACAATTATTGAGGCGCAACCACCGCTTTAATCTCATCCGCCACTAAGCTCGCATCATTGTCCAATACCGTCACATGTTGTTCTAAGGATTCTAGGCCTTTTGTGTGTTCAGGACGTTCAATCTTTATCTGCCCAACCGCTTCAAATATGGTCTCGGAAAATTTAGCAGGTAAGGCGGTCTCAGCACAAATAATGACCTCATTCTCACGTTGTAGCTCTCGTGCAACCTTCACACCATCCGCCGTATGCGGATCAATCAGGTCGTTGTATGTGTCATACACTGATTTGATGGTATTGAGTCTATCCTCATGTGTTGACTTACCGGCCGCAAAGCCATAGCGCGTATTCACCGCTTCAAGTACATCTGACAAATCGAAACCTTTACCTGATTTAACCCCATCGAACAGCTCATGCACACGCTTACTGTCTTTTTCAAGCAATAAAAATATAAAACGTTCAAAGTTAGACGCTTTTGAAATATCCATAGACGGGCTAGAGGTCACATACGTTTGTTCCGCAGGGCGAGGGCTATAACTGCCTTGATTAAAGAAGTCATTTAACACATCGTTTTCATTAGTTGCAACGATTAAACGCTCAATCGGCAGTCCCATTTCACGAGCAATATGACCAGCACAGATATTACCGAAGTTACCCGAGGGGATACAAAAGCTAATGTTTTTATCGGTCTGGTTAGTTACCGCAAAGTACGCTTTAAAATAATATACGATTTGCGCTAGGATACGCCCCCAATTGATAGAATTAACCGTACCCAAGCTATATTTGGCTTTAAAATCGGCATCTTGCTGCAAGGCTTTCACAATATCTTGGCAATCATCAAACATGCCTTTAATGGCAATGTTATGAATATTGGCATCAGTCAAGCTGTACATCTGAGCACGCTGAAACTCACTCATTTTGCCATGCGGTGACATCATAAACACTTCGATATTATCTTTGCCTCGTAGCGCATATTCTGCCGCACTGCCTGTGTCACCACTGGTCGCGCCAATAATGGTCAACCGTTTGTTTTTCTTTTTGAGCACATATTCAAACGCATTACCCAAAAACTGCATCGCCACGTCTTTAAACGCCAACGTCGGACCATTAGACAACCCTAAAATATATAAATCTTCTTCTAATTTACGTACTGGCACAATCTCATCGCTACCAAAGATTGCTTTGGTGTAAGTACGCTCGATAATATCTTTTAAGTCTGCGTCATCAATATCCGTAGCATATAGGCGCATAATCGCAAATGCCAACTCTGGATAGCTCAGCTCACGCCATTTATCTAATGTCGCACCATCAATCTGCGGATAGCTTTCAGGCAACATTAAACCACCATCTGGCGCAAGTCCCATCAACAACACATCGCTAAAATCCATCGGCTCAGTTTGACCACGGGTAGAGATATATTTCATGTTTTGTCCTATCTACGAGTCTTATAATATTAGATTAGAAAAAGAGTAGCATATTTTGAGAGATAAGCCATATTAAATAGAGATATGATTGGTTTTTGTAGCTATTCCAGCTTTTCCGCTACTATCTTGGTTGGCATAAGGGCGGGCGCTAATAGCAAGTTGCATTCCTGCTATCACGATACTGCCCCTTGCTAAGCGCCCGCAACCTTATGCTGCACCAAGTATATCCGCTGCAATCTGGGCTAAACCGCTCCTAAGGCAAGGTTTGTAATGTAGTAAGACCTATTAAAACATACATAGCGTGTTAATAGATTCCATTAGGTATTTTTTAGTGTTTAAATCCTTATACAACCCTTAATTTTGTGATATTGAATATTATAGCTATGATATCAGTGATATAGATAAAACAATTCAATTGCAAGCCAGTTATGCTGTGTTTACATTATCGGTGGTTTATACAATGCTAGTATGACATGATAATAAATTGTTATATTTAATTGGAGAGTTTTCAAGCATGAGTTACTTATCAAAAGTTTTTAACGTGATGATTGCGTCTCCTGGGGACGTAGCATCAGAACGGACAATCATTCGAGATGTAATTTATGAATGGAATGCGGTACATTCTGAAACACGCAATATAGTACTATTGCCAGTTGGTTGGGAGTCACATTCTTCTCCTGAAATGGGTGAAAGTGCCCAAAAAATAATTAATAAGCAAGTCTTAGATAAGTGTGATTTACTGGTTGGTGTATTTTGGACTCGTATTGGAACCCCTACATCTGAATATTCTAGTGGAACAGTTGAAGAAATCGAAAAACATATATTATCTGATAAACCCGCCATGCTTTATTTTTCTAGCCAACCTGTTGCAATGCACACCGTAGACATAAAGCAGCTCGAGAAACTGAAAGAATTTAAAAATTCCTGCCAAAAACGCGGGCTTTATGAAGATTATGATAGTCATTCAGACTTTAGGGAAAAGTTTTATCGCCATTTACAACTAAAATTAAACGAACACCCTCTATTTAAAGATATAAACTCAGAGAATATTTCTTCACCAGTCGAGTCTACGATTCAATTACCAGAGTTAAGTCAAGAAGCCCGTATTCTGCTCAAAGAAGCAAGCCTAGACCCTCATGGTCAAATAATTCATGCTCGTTACCTCGGTGGAACGGACATACAAACTAATAACAAGAACTTAATTGAACCAAATGAGCAAAGAGAAGTTGTTAAATGGGAGTCCGCTCTTCAAGAGCTAGCGTATAACGACTTGCTGATTGAGCGAGGGCTTAAAGGTGAAATCTTCGAAGTCAGTAATTTGGGCTATCAGGTTGCGGATATGATAGAGTTATGAATATAACAGACGCCGTCGGTGACACTAAGTTCTCGCTGCGCCTAAGTTCTTATTGTGCTGCGGACAATATATCTAATCTTTAAATGATGAGAATATAAAGTGTTATAAATCACTATGACCCATTACTGTTAAATAATTGATATCTTCCTTAACACCGCATAATAAAACCCATCACCACTTTGACTCTCTAACGGCAAACATTGACGACCAACCATCTGCTCAATACCCCAATTGGTTTGTCCATCATCAAACGCCACAGCCACCGCATCATCATGACGCTCAAGAAACGCCTGCATCTGTTCCACGTTTTCTTTCTTTAAAATCGAGCATGTTACATACAAAAAGTAACCACCAGACTTTAGTTGCGACCATAAGTTATCTAAGATTTGCTCTTGCAACTGCGCCGTATGTTGCACATCTTCCTCGGTACGCAGCAACGTAATATCAGGATGACGACGAATCACGCCAGTTGCAGTACAAGGCGCATCGAGCAATATGGCATCGAAACCAGTTGATTGTTCAGTAGCATCTTTCGCTTGCCAGTTAGTTGCATCCACGCATTCGATGTCCAAATACAATTTACTATTCACTATAGGCGCGGGCAATTGCAACCGTTCTAAATTCTCAAAAATACGAGTAATTCGCGGTGCTTCATTATCAATCGCTGTCAGCTCTATTTCGTTAATAGGACTATTCTGCCCGTCGGTCTGTTTCACGTGAAACAATCCTGTTTCTTGTTTCTCTTGGTTGCCTAACAGCTCAAGCCAATGAGCTAATTTACCACCCGGCGCAGCACAAGCATCTAGCAAGCGTACATTTTGTGCTGAATTAGTACTAATCGCCCTTTGAAGTAGCGCATCAATAATAGGTGCCGCTAGTTGAGCATGCGCATCCTGAACGCTAACAATACCCTCTTGGAAATCAGGTAATTGACTGACCGGCACACTATCGATAAGCTCGATTGCCTGTTGTTCAATCGTAACTGTATCTTTAGCGTCATCAGTATTGATAGTGGTTTTTAGGGTTACCAATTCTGCTGCTATCTCGGCATCATTAAGTTGTGCCAAATAGCGTTCACAATCGGTTTGTAAGCTATTCACCCGCAAAAACATCGGTGCCGACTGGCGCAGGCTTTGGGTTAGTTCATCATACTGATCCCGCCAATCTGATTTTAACTGCTGAGCCAACCAATTAGGCAGGCTGTGATTTTTATTGGCCTTTTTTCGAAATTTATTCGGATTCTTAGCCACTTTACGCAGTACCGCATTGACCAGACCTGATGCCCGATCAAATTTGATCTGCCTGACCGCTTCTACCGTTTCATGAATCGCTGCATGGTCAGCCACATTTAAGTACAACAGTTGAGTCAAACCCAATTGAATGGTGGTACGCACTTCAATCTCATCAATTGGATTGTCCGCTAAACTATCTAGCAAGCGTGCTGTCGCATGCCAATGGCGTAAAGTTGTGAGTAATAAGGCATGTGCAAACCCTTTATCATCGCCACCCAAACTATTGAGTAGTGGATCTAATAACGTGCTTAATGACTGACCTTGTTGAATAGCGAGCAACGTATTGATAATGGCCACACGCACATTTTTTGGTTTCGATTGATACTGCTGGTTATAGCTCATTGAATGCCTAATTATATATTTGCTCAGGTTAATATAGGGTTACTTGATTGAACTTAATTTTGTGATACAAATCGATCGCCATCATCTAGTTGATTGCCATGACAGATTTGCTCAGCAGTGACAGGTTTGCTACCTGCAAATTGCAACTTGGTTAGGCGCAGGGTAGTTGCCACGTCATCATTTGGGCTGTTTTTACCACATGCCACTAAAATCGCATTCTTACCAACACTAATAACTGTACCCGGCTTTTCGCCCGTAGTTTGTGAAGGATTTACAGACATGACTGATAAAACTTTTACACGTTTAGGCGCGCCTTTGTCTTCTGAATTTGCCAAAAAGGTATAAGCACCCGGATAAGGATGCATACCGCGTATTTGACGCTCGATATGAGTCGCCGACTTGTTCCAATCAATTTCACCTTCCTCTTTGCTCAATTTCTCGGCATAATTGGCAAAGCTATCGTCCTGCTGTTCAGCTTGTGCTTGATAGTGTGGTAAATCTTTTAATACCTTAACAATAGCCTCAGCACCCAATTGTGCCATTTTGTCGTGCAAACTGGCAGTAGTTTCATCTGCAGCGATGTCGTATGCCACCTTATACAACATATCGCCCGTATCCAGACCCTTATCCATCTGCATAATGGTAATACCTGTCTGCTTATCACCTGCTAACAAAGCACGATGAATCGGCGCCGCTCCTCGCCAACGCGGTAGTAAGGAGGCATGAATATTAAGACAGCCATGGGTCGGTGTATTGAGCACGCCTAATGGCAAAATTAAGCCATAAGCGGCCACGATCATAATATCGGGTTGATATTGCTTTAAGGTTTCACGTGAAACAACACCGGTATCTTTCTTTAAACTAAAACTAAGAGGTTGCTCTACAGGAATGTTGTGTTCAATCGCTAACTGTTTGACGGGTGATGCGGTTAACTTTTGACCACGTCCGGCTTTACGATCTGGCTGAGTGTAGACAGCCACAATCTCGATATTAAGTTCATTTTGCTGCTCAATAAGGGATTGCAAACTGACCGCTGCAAACTCTGGTGTACCGGCAAAAATTACCCGATATTTTGCGTTAGGTGTCGTCATAATATTGCTTAACTTGTTGTTTAGGTTCATTAATAGGGTTTTAAAATAGGGGTTTTTAACGTTAGATAAATCTTTGTAAGGTAGAGCGGTTTAGCCGTGATTGCAGCGGTAGCTTAGTGGTTTGTGGTGTATACAGCGCCTTGCACCAGCGTAGTCGCTTGAATAATGGAATACGATGGTGTTTAGGTGCTGTTCACCACCAACCACTAACGACAAGCGTAAAGCACGATAAGCTACCATCCCCTTATAACCTTATAAAATAGAGTGCTGTTAAATTACTGCTTAATTGAATAAAAATTTTATTAAAAGACAGTGCTAAATTATTTTGCTTCTGCGTGATGCAAACGCTCTAAATAACGCGCGATAAGATCCACCTCAATATTGACAAGGCCACCGACTTTCCAATGCTTTGCTATATTAGTCACTTCTGCCGTATGCGGAATAATATTTAGACAGACGATATTGTCTTTGACCAAGTTAGTGGTCAAGCTAATACCATCAACTGTGATCGAGCCCTTTGTAGCTGTGTACTTTTTTAGCTCGTCAGGAATGGCAATTTCAATGTATATCGAACGCGCATCTTCTTTCATTACTTTTACGGTGCCAACACCATCCACATGACCCGATACCATATGACCGCCAAAGCGAGTGGTGGGTAGCATGGCTTTTTCTAAGTTTAAGATATCGCCTTGTTGCCATTCATTCATTGCCGTTTTTGCTAGAGTTTCACGTGAAACATCAACTGCATAGCTATTATTTTGAATATCAACGACAGTAAGACAGATACCATTGCTGGCAATAGAGTCGCCTAATTTTACATCGCTAAAATCTAAACTATCGGATTCAATAATTAAGCGAATATCACCGTCAACCTCTGTCATTGATTGTAATGTTCCTGTACTTTCTATAATACCTGTAAACATATATCTACCTCTAAATGTGATGAAACACTAACTTTATAATGGTTTATGTGCCGTGTGTGAACTTTATTATAGACAACTTAGCCTGTGGATAACTTAAAATAAAATATCGAAACGTCGTAATCATTAGGCCTTATAACCAAAGTTATCCACAACCTAGATTTATCAACTATTAATTACTTACTATCCCTCATGTTTCACATGAAACCTTTATATTACAGGGTTCTCAAGATATATATGATATCTATAGTTCCATGTGAAACGTAAATAATCCACAGTTCCATGTGAAACTGTTCGTTTTAAAACCTAATTTAGTGTATAAATAATTCAGATTGTGGATAACTTGATTTCCTAAAAATCGTTGTAAATAAGCCGTTGAATAAAACCTCTAATTAACACATACCCTTAACATAATAATTATCAACATTTGACGAGTTATAAATCCTTTGAATATTGAGATCAACCTATCGTAAACGTTGAGCGCTACCGCGACAATAGAAGACTTAATTAGCCTGACCGAGTCTAACAAAGATAGGCTATTTTATAGAAAAGGTATTATTCACCTAGTGAGGTCAATAGAGCAAAATCGAACCTTCAATAAGGTTAAGGCGGTAAGTTTTCAGTTTGCCCATTCCAAGTTAGTCGTTAATATACCTGTGACCAGCAGTAGAATATGGGGTGTACACTATCTTTATATCAGACCCTATGGGAGTGATTGAGGCGACTTTATAGCGGTGCTGTGCTGACAGATCATCCAACTCTAAAGTCAGCATAGGTTGCGCATTATGGCCTAATATACAAGGGGCTTGATACACAATAAGCTCATCGACAAGTCCCGCCTCAATAAAGCTTCCTGATACCTTTGATCCTGCTTCGATAAGAACATCATGAATTTGGTAGTGTTCTACTAACGCATGCAATAACTCTGTTAAGTTAGATTGTGACCACATCACAGTATCTGATCTTTGTAGTACCTTATATTTTTTATTGCCTTTTAAACGTTGACGTCTGTCTAATATGACTACTTTGGGTTGCGGCACATTCTCAGCGGATACTCCTAACTGAGAGGAGCGCACCGTTAGGTTAGGATTATCATCAATAATGGTTTGACTGCCGGTAATTATTGCGCCGCTTAGGGCTCTTAAAGCCTGTACATCTTCACGGGATTTAGAACCAGTAATCCATTTTGATTCGCCTGAGGCCATTGCGGTGCGCCCATCTAAGCTTGTGGCAATCTTCAGACGCACATAAGGCAACTGGGTACGCATACTTTTAAGAAAGCCCTTATTAAGGGCTTCTGCCTGTTCATTTCCAACCCCAACGGTTACTTGAATACCGGCTTCTTTAAGCATCGATGCACCGCGACCGGCGACTTGCGGATTTGGATCTAAGCCAGCAATGACTACTCTGTCGACACCGGCATTGATTAAAGCAGTTGCGCATGGGGGTGTTTTACCCGTATGGCTACACGGCTCCAAAGTAACATAAGCCGTCGCCCCTGCTGCTAATTCTTTAGCCTCTCTTAACGCAAAGACTTCCGCATGAGGCTCCCCCGCCTTAGGGTGAAACCCTGATCCTACTATTAATTTATTCTTAACAATAACACAACCGACAGCAGGGTTTGGACGGGTGGTATATCGTCCCTTTTTAGCCTCCTCAATCGCTAGATTCATATAGTAATCATCTTCTACTTGCAGGGGGCTATTTGCTACAAAATCATTATGAGAAAGCTCTAATGTATTCGAATGAAGAGTCGCCGTTTGCTTAGTGGAGTTAATGGAATAACTGGTCATAGTGTGAAATTACTTTTATTTAATGAGGCGTATAAGGACGAATAAAACCATTACTTAATAAAATTGTGCTTACTGAAACTGATGCTAGAAAATAGGACATTGGGCTTGACAAATATTACTTATCATCTTCTGGTCGGATATTTTGTAGCTCTTGACGAAAGGCTTCAATGTCTTGAAAGTCTCGATAAACACTGGCAAAACGTACGTAAGCCACATCATCGAGCTCTTTTAACTCACTCATGACCACTTCGCCAAGATCCTTACTGCTAATTTCGCGCTCTCCAAGTTGACGAATCCGTTTTTCAATACGGCTAATCATCGCTTCTTGCTCATCAAGTGTCACCGGTCTTTTCTGTAAAGGCAGCTGTATAGAACGCCTTAGTTTCTGAGCGTCATAAGGTTCAATACGACCATTTGATTTGATAATACGCGGCATAACCACTTCGACGACTTCAAAGGTCGTAAAGCGCTCTTGGCATTGATTACATTGACGGCGGCGGCGAACTTGTGCGCCTTCAGCCGCTAAGCGTGAATCGATAACCTTGGTATCACCAGCATTACAATAAGGGCACTGCATAATATAGTCTCAGTAGAGGACACTTAGTCACATAAAAGGTCTAGCCGTTGACTCTCGGGCAGCCAAAACGCGTCTGTTTTATTTACTTATCAGTTATTTACCAATACAGAAGCTACCAAAAATACGGCCTAGTAGATCATCGGCACTAAATTCTCCTGTTATTTCACCCAAGCTATACTGACCTTGACGTAGACTTTCCGCCACCAGTTCACCTGCTTGGAACTCAACCAGTTGCTCATAAGCCTCATTCAAATGTTGTTGTGTCCGTTTTAGAGCATCAATATGTCGGGTACGGGCGATAAGGCTATTCTCCGGAGGGTGAAAACCGACCTTGTCACATAATGTGGTAATTAGAACATCTAAACCTTGAGAGGTTTCACATGAAACATTAACTTGTTCGTAACCCTTAATAGTGACCTTATCCGGTAACGTGGTCGTTTGATTTGGTTGTGTCGAAACCCCTTTAACAGAACTTTCAATAAAGGTATTTTCAACCAAATCTCGCTTATTGCCAATGAGCAATAACCTAGCAGGATCCAAATTCGAGGTTGCTGCTGCCGAGGTATCAATATCAAATAAATCTTTTGCCAATTGAATAGGATCGACTTCTTGAGATAAATCATACACCAAAAGTAGCAAATCTGCTTGATTGATGGCGTTATGGGCTCTTTGTATGCCGATGCGCTCAACCGTATCATCAGTCTCTCTGAGACCAGCGGTATCGGTTAAATGTATGGTTAATCCGTTTAGTACAATGGTCTCTTGCAGGGTATCACGAGTTGTTCCCGCCACCTCAGTCACGATGGCACGCTCTTGTCCAGCCAGACTGTTTAGAAGGCTCGATTTGCCTGCATTAGGACGCCCAGCTAATACCACATGCACCCCATCACGTAATAATTGACCTTGCTGTGCGGTAGCCAGAATGTGGGTTACCTTATTTTGAATATCATTCAGCTTATTCTCAATAATACCATCACTCAAAAAATCAACATCTTCCTCATCTGGGAAATCAATAGAAGCTTCTACATAAAGACGCAGCTCTATCAATGATTCTAACACCTGATTAATTTTATTTGAAAACTCTCCAGTGAGGGAGCGTATGGCACTGCTCGCGGCGGCAGCACTGGTGGCATCAATAGCATCGGCAATCGCTTCCGCTTGTAGCAGATCTAGTTTATCATTTTCAAAAGCACGATACGAAAACTCACCAGCCTGAGCTTGATGCGCCCCTAACTCAAACACGCGCGCCAATAACTGGTTTTGTAGCACCATACCACCATGACCTTGCAGCTCAATCACATCTTCACCCGTAAAAGAATGGGGGGCCTTAAAGTATAAAACCAACCCTTCGTCGAGCACACTGTCATCGGCACCGTAAAAACGACAAAAGCTTGCCAAACGCGGTTTAAACGCGGTTTTCCCCGTTAACTGACAAGCAATCGTATAGGCTTTTGGCCCTGATAAGCGAATGATACCCACACCCCCTCTACCAACAGGGGTGGCAATCGCAGCGATAGTTTTAACGGTTGTCATAAGTAATAGCTCTAATTAAAAGGTTATGGCTAGATTAAATGAGTCTGACAAACATAGATTATTTTATAGAAAAGATATCATTAGCATCTCAGTGACTATAGTAGGTGCTAACCCGTCTATATTCAATGTTTGATCAATACAATATCTGTTATACAGTCTTTTCATAAAATTAAGGCACCTATATGACTTATATAGGTGCCTTACTATCTCGATATGATCTAATAGCAGCTTATAAACGGGATTAATTATCCAGCCATGCGAGCTGCTTTTTCTTGTTGCTCTCTTTCAACTTTTTTATTGACAAAGTACTGTTGGCCCATGGTAAATAAGTTATTGACGGTCCAATAAAGTACCAAACCTGCTGGGAAGAACAGCATAAATAAGGTGAAGATGATGGGTAAAAATTTCATCACTTTGGCTTGCATAGGATCAGTAGGTTGTGGACTGAACATCTGCTGAGCAAACATACTCGCCCCCATCAAGATAGGCAGAATGAACCAAGGATCCATCGCTGACAAATCTTGAATCCACAAAATCCACGGGGCATGACGCAGTTCAACACTCTCTACCAATACCCAGTATAGGGCTAAAAAAATTGGCATTTGCAACAGAATAGGTAAACACCCTGCCATTGGGTTGACTTGTTCTTCTTTATAGATGGCCATCATCTCTTGCGACATCTTCATACGATCATCGCCATGCTCTTCTTTCAAAGCCGCTAAGCGCGGTGCAATGGCACGCATTTTTGCCATTGAATAGTAGCTTTTGTTTGAAAACCACATCAAGGCAATCTTCACTAAGATGGTTAACGCAATAATTGACCAACCCCAGTTACCAACTATTTTATGTATGCCTTCTAGTATCGCAAATAATACTTTAGATATCGGCCATAAAAAACCATAATCGACAGTTTTATTTAAGCCAGGTGCGACTTCTAATAAAGCGTCTTGATCTTTTGGACCTGCGTATAAAGTTGCGGTGACATCTTTTTGCTTCAGCGCTGGTACCGCTATAGGTTGACTATTCATACCTATGAAGTAGTTACCCCCTTTTTCATAGCTATAAAATTGCCCCTGAAAGTTCTCAGGTGTCCACGCTGAAACAAAATAATGCTGTACTATTCCTACCCAGCCATCTTGACTAGATGCTTTTAACTCACCATCGTTAAAGTCTTTAAATTTAAGCTTATTGTAATCATCATCTGGCGTACCCCAGGCTCCGCCCAGATAGGTGGCCATACTTAGCGCCCCCTTATCACCCATACCCGGATCTTTACTGCCATCACGCTTTAACTGAGCAAAGAGTTGTCCATTCCAAGGTTGATTTGTGGCATTATTAATATTGTAATTAACGGTGATAGGGTATTTACCTTGGGTAAAGGTAAAGGTCTTTGTAATCGTTACCCCATCCTGCTGATAAGTTAAGGGCACCTCTAACGTTGTTTGATCAGGCTGCATGACATAACTATCAGACTGATAGCTATATTTTGCACGGCCAGCTGATGTATCAATACCATTCGCACCATTCAAGCCCGATTGAGCCACATAGACTCGGCGCGAATCCTCTTCGAGTAATACAAACGGTGCTTCACTATCTAATGTGGCATCATATTCACGTAATGCCGCAAACACCACATCGCCCCCAGTAGGATCGATTTTTAGATGGTACAAATCTGTCGTAACGTCAATAAGCGTTGCCGCGGTCGACTCATTACTTGGGATACTTTGCGTGGTCACATCAGTGGCAGGCACATCAGTAGCCGCAGCTGCTGGTATAGCACTAGTGCCTGTACTGGTTGGAATGTCTGATCCAGTGCTTGAGGATACAGAAGGGGTTACTGCGTCTGCTGATGTCGCTGGCGCATTGGCATAATCTTTTTGCCACGCTAGCACTAACAAGTAGGCGGTAATCAGCATCGCAATGATGATGAGCACCCGTAGTATCTTTTGCATAAGATTGTCCTAAACAACTCTAAATGAATGTTTTAATAATTTAAACTTATAGGGTAATCGTAGTGAGCTTGCTGCTATAGCATAGCAAGCAGCACTCAGTATTGATAAATAGTTCTGAGTTAGATTGCTATATCATACTTAAAACGGTTACAAAATGGTGTGTATTTTACTAAAAAAACACGCTAAATGATATAGAACATAAATGAGGTCAATAAGGTAGGATTAAGATAGCTTGACTTTTACCAAACGTTAATTTCTTAGAATGTTATAAGTCTGCTTTATAAATGATTGTCGATTATAATATTAAACGATTTAACCGAGCGATATAGCTGGTTTTATCGCGATACACCCCACCCTCCATTAGAATAGTTCCACGTGAAACATTTAGACTATTAGTATTCATAATGTCTGATGACTTTTTAATTGATAAAGACTTGACAGGGGTATAGTAGTATTTATAAAGAGGTAAGGGAACAAAATCTATGCCATGTCCCCCTAAAGGGTGACAGCGACAAATGCGTTTGGCCGTTAATAACCCGCCTCTACCCGCACCATGCCATTGAATAGCCAGCTTGCCATATTGTGAGCACGTTGGATAATACCGGCACCTGCCAGGTAGCACAGGACTAATAAAAGACTGGTAGCCTTGAATAAGGCTCAATAGAAGACGAGAAAGAAAAGCATTAACCATAACCATCACACTGTATAAAGTTTCAACTATAAACGTTAGGTTTAAGCTGTATCGTTACTTTTGAACCAACAGAATTAAGATCATGATATAAACTCACCCGCATTATCGATCTAATTCTACAGAACAACTTATCAATCAACAATGTATCAATCTGCTTATTTTAGATTATTTCTAGCCACGGTATTGTGAAGTTATACTAATCCTAGATCATAATTTTTGATTAGCTATGATTTAATCTTTGATATTTACTGATCACTTTATCCAAAATCATACCGACTTCTTGCGCAATCTGGGCTTTGCTCAACTCTTTGGTCGATTTTTTTACGATAAAAACAATGTCTAGACCAGGCAGTTTAGAGTGTTTATGACGAAACTGTTCTCGAACAATACGTTTAATGGTGTTTCTAGCGACTGCTTTGGGTATTTTTTTCTTAGTTATAGCCATACCCAGTCGTGCCTGTGAGTGCTTAGAGTCGATAACAAACGCCATAAAGTGCGTTTGATGCACCTTAAATAAAGCTTGATTAAATACTGGGGTAAAGTCAACAGGTTTAAGCAATCTATTGGCTTTAGGGTAACCAAACTTTGGAGTAGATTGGCTTAAAGGGCGGGAGCTTTGGGCACAAGAGTCAGTCATGGGAGGGTCATATACCAGTAAAAGTCGGGCATAGGCAAACTAGAAAATTAAAGCATTAACCTCATTAAGCCTATCTATCTATGCAGACTTGAAAGTGGTTGCCATAACCCTCTTTTACCGGCCTATGATTATCGTAGAGAATATCGTGGATAGTTATTGTTAATATTATAATAAAAAAGCACCTAATCATTAGGTGCTTTTTTATACATATAGAGATCGATAGATCTATCATCATATTCTAAGTCATTAAATATAAACAACTTAAAATATAAATAACGTAGCTAAGATTACACCGTTAAACGATGACGACCTTTTGCACGACGACGCGCCAATACTTGGCGACCTTTTTTAGTGGCCATGCGAGCACGGAAACCATGAGTGCGCTTACGTTTAATAACGCTTGGCTGGAATGTACGTTTCATAAATCACCTGTAACAGCAAAGAAAATAAAGTGTATGGAGTTCACTAAGAATTAGTAATAACGGACGATTATGCCAGTGTTAACCCTTATTGTCAATAAAAAAGAAGTCGAACACAAGGCGTGTCAATTGATATAGTAATTAAAAGTAATCCGTTTTAAAACTACCCCAATCTTATCTAATCAAACAAAGACATCTAAAATACTGGAACTAGCTAATGCGCTAATAAAATCAACAGCTATACAATTAAAAAATTAATTTAACGGCTTTCGAATCATTTAAAGCCGTTTTCAACTAACTTTAAGTCGTCGTTCGTATAATATCAAAACTTTATGAGTCGTCGTTTCGATAATTCAATAACTGACAATTCAATAACTGACGGTTGCCAACTTTACGGTTATACACATTGATTTAAGGGTTATTAATTTTGATTATATGTAATGAAAATCAAACTCAAGATTATTTTTTTTGTGAAGGTAACTGATGTCGTTTGAAAAGAATACAGGCATTAAATAAAAACTTATCCACAGAAAGCATTACGCTCTATAACTATATATATAATAGTTCTTTTGTTATTATTAGTAGCTTATATTCCTGTGTATAACACAAAAATATCATTAAATATCAGTAAATTATCCTGTGGTTATTGTTGTTGATAAACTGTTATTAAACTCTGTATAACTTTGCATTTTTAGTTATCCACAGGGTTAATAACAAAGTTATCCACAGAATAATTATGATGATATTTACGTTTTTGTATGCTAAAGTAGGCTTTCAAAATAGGTTGGAACCATATTAAAGACAGTAATGAGAGTCTTAAAAAAGCCATTAAGCGTAATGATGTTTTCCATCCTATCCATCTTTTTGAATCTGTTTTAGTAGGGTTACCAGGTCATGTCAGAGAGTTTGCCGTTATGGGATAGATGCCTTAATGATTTAAGATATCAGCTCAAAGAAAATGAGTTCACGATGTGGTTGCGTCCTCTATCAGCAAATATTGTAGGGGATAAGTTAGAGTTACTAGCCCCCAACCAATATTTTGTGTCTCATGTACAGCAACATCATTTTGCTGAAATTGAAACCTTAGCAAAGCGGCACAGCAATGGGGATATCAACCATATTGTCATTCAAGTTGAAAGCAGTAGCCAACAGGGCTCCCCTAATAAATCAGGGCGTTTAAATAATGGTAACCCTGTCAATGGTGTAAGCGATCAGCATAACGCCACCGAAATGAGTGGCTCGGGTCACTACGTTAATGGAAAAAGTTCTGCCGGTTCAGTAAGCGATGCTGTGCAAATGGCCTCAGATAAATCACTAAGTTATATTAATCCGCAATTTACCTTTGAGACGTTTGTTAGTGGTAAATCCAATATGTTGGCATATAAAGCCTGTCAAGAATTGGGTAAAAAACAATCGCAAAATCGCCATAACCCTTTGTTTTTATATGGTGCTTCAGGTCTCGGTAAGACTCACCTAATGCACTCAGTGGCTCATAAATACTTAAAAATTGGCAAAACTTTTTATTATTTTTCGTCTGAAAAATTTATTAATCAGCTGGTATATGCGCTGCGCAATCAGAAAATTGAGCAATTTAAAAAGAAGATAAAACGTGTAGATCTCTTGATTATCGATGATGTGCACGTTTTGGCAGGTAAGAATAAATCGAGCAGTGAGTTTCTATCGTTATTTGCCGATTTTATGGTAGAGGGCAAGCAGGTGATTTTGGCTTCAGATCGCCATCCTTCGCAAATGACCGAGTTTGATGAACGCTTTCGCTCGCGGTTTTCGTCTGGATTGGCCGTGGCGATTGAGCCTCCTGAGATGGAAACCCGCATGCAAATCTTACAGAAGAAAGCCCACTTATCCGGTGTGGAGTTGCCAAAAGAATGTGCGTTATTTATCGCTCAAAATGTGGTATCCAATGTCAGACGTCTTGAAGGCGCGCTTAATCAGGTGGTCGCAAATGCCAACTTGACGGGTAATCCCATCGATTTAGATATGGTGCAATATGCGCTAAAAGATGTGATCGCGATACGCTCGCAAGCCGTTAGTATGGATAATATACGCAAGGTAGTCGCTGAGTATTATGATGTGTCTGTTAAAGACTTGATGAGTAAAAAGCGTACCCGTAGTATTGCTCGGCCTCGTCAAATCGCCATGTCTTTGGCTCGAGAATTAACCAAAGACAGCTTTCCTGATATCGGACAATCTTTTGGTGGTCGAGATCATACGACAGTCATGCATGCGTGTGAAAAGATTGCGCAGCTGCGTAGTGAAGATCCGGTCTTGGATAAAGAATACAAAGCCCTATCCATGACATTACAGGCAGGATAGCAGGCGTAGAGGGTATAGAGAATAGAGTATAGGGCGCAAAGAAATATTGCTGTTTTTAAAGGCTACCACAAGGTTAACTTTCATAGGAATCTTAGCAGGTAAAAAGACACGTATTGAAATACGTATCATTTGTAAGACTAAGCTGTCGAAACTGTGCAGAGGGTTTAATATTTAGTTATACTAAGTGGGAGTTGACCATATTAAAATCATAAAATGCCATAAGCTATATATGGTGCTGCTATAAAAAGTATTCCTATGAGTGATAACCCTTTAAAGCACAACCCTTTTAAACATAGTGCGTTAGACAACACACTTAGATATTCATTAAATATAAATCCAAATAAATTTAAGACCTCATTGAAGAGCCATATATTATGCAACTGTCAATAAATCGTGAATTGCTGCTAAAGGCCATTAATCTAATTGCAAAAGCAGCGGATAAACGCCATAACATGGTGGTATTAGGGAATATAAAACTGGAAGTAACTGAGACTGCCTTAATGTTGACGGCGTCTGATTTAGAAGTAGAGTTGAGTGCCGAAGTGAAGTTAGGCAACGGCGCGACTGGAACAGTGGGTGCCACTACTTTACCAGCCGCCAAATTGCATGAAATCTGCAAATTATTGCCTAAAGATACCATGATAGATATGAAAGCTGAAGCCAATGAGCGCTGCGTGATTAATAGTGGTAAAAGCCGCTTTGTATTAGGTACTTTGCCTGCAGAAGATTTCCCCGTATTGGGACGTCCTGCGAATATTACGCCACTGACATTGAATCGTACGGTATTGCTAGATTTAATGGCTAAGACTCAGTTTGCTATGGCAATACAAGACGTACGTTATTATTTAACCGGAATGTTGTTTGAGGTAGATCAACGACAATTAACCACTGTGGCAACGGATGGTCACCGTTTGGCTTTGGCACGTAGTGTTATTGATGTGGCTGACGACTTTTCGATGCAAGCTATATTACCTCGTAAAGCGGTTATCGAACTTGAGCGATTGGCGAATGAACTGGGTAAGTTGGTTGAAGACAAAGACGGTAATTTAACCTTAAGTTTTGGACGTGAATTCCTGCAAGTGAGCTTACCTTTTGGTAATGTAGACAGTACTGGCCAAATTGATGACTCTGTCAAAGTCACTTTTACCGCGCGTTTAATTGATGGTAAATTCCCTGATTATCGCCGAGTCATGCCGACCAATACGGATAAAGTTGCCTTAGCCAATAAAGAACAAATGACCGATGTTTTAAAACGCGTTGCTATCTTAAGTAATGAGAAATCACGCGGAGTTATCTTTAAGTTTAGCCAAGATGGCAATGTTGAGGTTCGTGCTAATAATGCAGAACAAGACGAGGCCGTGGAGGCATTGCAGGTTCAATTCCAAGGCGAGCCTATAGAGTTATCCTTTAATGCCGCTTATTTACAGGATGTATTAGACGTATTGGGGGGTGATGTTCAGTTACATATGAGTCAAGCCAATAGCTCAGTATTGGTCAATCAGCTAAACGATATTCAACATCAATACGTCATCATGCCGATGCGTATCTAGACAATATGAACTGCATAATATGGGATATGTACAAGTAAAGATGAAAAAGCAAAATCTATGGATTTTGCTTTTTTTAGGTTTATAGAATTCATAGTAACGCTGAAATAAATACAGTTTTTATTTAACATAATGTGTCAAATAAGTCTTATGTTTAAAGTGTACTTGGGGCTTTTAGATAAAGCTTATATATAAGGCTCTTACATAAAGCTCTTAAATAAGGTGCTTAAATTATGCTAACCCAGCTGAGTATTCATCATTTACGCAATTTGCAGTCTGTCAGTATTCAGGTTGGGCAATGTAATGTTTTTATAGGCGCTAATGGCAGCGGTAAAACGTCTTTATTAGAATCTTTATATTTGCTATCACGAGGTAAAAGCTTTCGCCACCATCAGCCGAAGCGTTATATTAGTCATCATGCACTGCACACAACCGTCCATGCAAAGTTTGTAGATGGTCATAGTATGGCTATCCAAAAGGCACAGGACGCCAGTACTACACTGCGTTTAGGACAACAAACTGTCTATGTTCAAAGTGCGCTGACAAAGCAACTGCCTACGTTATTGATAGACCCCTCTTCTATGGATGTGCTGGAAATAGGAAGTGGTAGTCGCAGGCAGTTACTCGATTGGATAACGTTTCACGTGAAACCAGGTTTCCATTCGCAGTGGTTAGCGTATCAGCGGTTATTAAAACAACGTAATGCCTTATTAAAGCAATCTACTCATTTATCTTCCTACCAGCAGCAGGAGTTGGCTGCTTGGGATAAAGGATTGGCAACACATGCCAGTTTAATCACGCATTACCGGCGCGAAGCCTTTGCAGAGTGGCAACCCTTATTCAATAGCCTTATTGAGCAGCTGCTCCCCGATTACGCACCCTTTATCCAGTTAAAATTTTCACCCGGTTATAACACTGAAGTTGGGTTGGATGAGCTTCTTAAGCAACGTTTGCAGCAAGATTGCCAAACTGGCTATACCCGTATTGGCTGTCATCGTGCGGATGTGCAGGTCTTATGGGTCGATGATGTTCACGCGCGTGAAACGGCTACTAAGCAGCACAAACAGTCATCAGTGAACGACGCATCGGACTTAACAGGTAACAAAGATTATAATAATAATCCAACGTCAAGCTTAGCTATATATACGAAAGTGGACAATGACTCTTCCTCAGAGTTATTCAAAGGTATTATCAAGGATAATTTAACTTATTATCAGGATAATGTGCTCAATGACGCCCAAAAAGAAGAAGGCATACCTGCATCTGAGGATAAAGAGTCTATTTCGAGCAATGTGCGTGAGCAAGCGGCAAATGTCCTATCACGGGGAGAGAAAAAATTATTAATTACCGCTCTAAGACTGTCTCAACTTCCCTTGCTTGCCCTGTCCAATACCAACCCCTCTTATAATGCTACTTACTCTCTACCAACACACAACCCTTCATTGAACTCTGATCAAAACCAAGTCCAAAACTCAATATTACCTGTGGTGTTATTAGATGACGTGACCGCAGAGCTTGACGACCGAGCGCTGAGCATACTTTTAAAGACGCTTTCTGGGCTATCCTGCCAAGTGTTCATTACCAGTTTAGATGAATCAATTATGAGTCAGATACATCACTATTGGCCAAATGCTAAGTTGTTTCACATGAAACAAGGTAACGTCACAGAAGGGGGACATGACTAACCAATGTTATCTTATAAAGTCGCCTTGAAAACCTAGATGTAGTGGTAATTAGGCGCTGGGCAGTTCATGCTTTTCTTGACGAAAAATGCTATAATAGTGAATATTTTTAGTATCGATTTTATTGGCAT
This sequence comes from Psychrobacter sp. CX18, assembly GCF_057396215.1. Lineage (NCBI taxonomy): Bacteria > Pseudomonadati > Pseudomonadota > Gammaproteobacteria > Moraxellales > Moraxellaceae > Psychrobacter > Psychrobacter sp. CX18. Next base: position 167,760 of record NZ_JBXYJH010000001.1, read on the forward strand.
GAAAAACTTGAGTTTTGGCAAAATTGGAGTGCCAGAAGTCAAAGTTGAGCTTGGTTGAAACAGTGTTTATTATTAGAGAATCTTACTGTAAGCATAAGATGCCATTACCTATGGTCAAAAGCTACAGTCAAAGAACGCTAAAGAGACAGGGTGACAAGGCTATGGAGAGTCAGTAGTATATGAGTACTGCTAAAGTACTACTGACGTGGACTTAGCGAGATGGATACCGTAATTGTTTAAGCGTTCGCTAACTAAAACAACACGTTATTGTCAATCAAGCTTCATACCATATTGCTATTTTTGCTGTTAATTCAGTATTGCCGTTTTAGGAAAGGATAGAACATGAGTGAGTCAAACCATAGTACCGAGCAGGCACCATTAGACGCTCTGACAGAGGGTAACGACATAGAGTTAACTGAGCTACCAGAAGGTGCGATACCTGTCGCTGCGTCTGAAGATGATTATAGCTCTAAGAATATTCGGGTTTTGCGAGGACTTGAAGCCGTTCGCGTACGTCCCGGTATGTATATCGGTGATACTGATGACGGCACAGGCTTACACCACATGGTGTTTGAGGTCGTGGATAACTCAATCGATGAAGCATTAGCAGGTCACTGTGATCAAATTGACATTATTATTCATGAAGATGAGTCGGTCAGTGTCATGGATAATGGGCGTGGTATTCCCATTGATATTCACCCAGAAGAGGGAGTGTCAGCCGCACAAGTTATTATGACCGTGTTGCATGCTGGCGGTAAATTTGATGACAACAGTTATAAAGTCTCGGGTGGTCTACATGGGGTGGGTGTCTCGGTGGTCAATGCCCTATCGAAAAAGTTAGAGCTAAATATCTGGCGTGACGGTCATCATTATCAGCAAACCTATAGTGATGGTGTGCCTGATAGTGATATTCAAGAGTTGGAAAAGACGGATCGAACAGGCACACAGATTCGCTTTTATCCCAGCCCAGACGTCTTCACTGGGACGGTATTTGAGTTTGATATCTTGGCCAAGCGCCTACGCGAGCTGTCGTTTTTAAACTCAGGGGTGCGCATTGTTCTGACCGATGAGCGTACTGATAAACAACATGTGTTTGAGCACAAAGGCGGTCTATCCGAGTTTGTGGCTTACATAAACTCAGGTAAAGACGGGCTTAATGAGGTCTTTCATTTCGTCAGTGAGCAAGATGATGGTATCGTCGTCGAAGCGGCGCTGCAGTGGACCGATACTTATAACGAAAAAGTACTGTGTTTTACCAACAACATCCCGCAAAAGGATGGGGGTACTCACCTATCAGGCTTCCGCTCTGCGCTCACTCGTTGTCTAAATACTTATATGGACAACGAGAAGCTGATGAAAAAAGAGAAGGTCAATACCACAGGCGATGATGCGCGTGAAGGGTTAACCGCTATTGTCTCGGTGAAAGTGCCTGACCCTAAATTCTCAAGCCAGACCAAAGACAAATTAGTGTCTAGTGAAGTAAAGTCTGCTGTTGAGTCAGCAATGCACGACAAGTTTAATGACTATCTGCTTGAGAATCCTTCGGCGGCTAAATCTATTGCTAATAAAATCATTGATGCGGCGCGTGCGCGTGATGCTGCCCGTAAAGCCCGTGAATTAACCCGTCGTAAAACCACGCTCGATATCGCTGGTTTGCCCGGTAAACTGGCCGACTGCCAAGAGAAAGACCCAGCATTGTCTGAATTATATATTGTGGAGGGTGACTCAGCTGGCGGATCTGCGAAGCAAGGTCGTAGCCGTAAAACGCAAGCGATTCTACCACTCAAAGGTAAAATTCTAAACGTAGAGCGTGCACGCTTTGACAAAATGCTGTCATCCGCCGAAGTAGGTACCTTAATCACTGCCCTAGGCTGTGGTATTGGTCCTGATGAGTATAACCCTGACAAAGTACGCTACCATAAAATCATTATCATGACCGATGCGGATGTGGATGGGTCGCACATCCGTACCTTACTGTTGACCTTTTTCTTCCGTCAAACGCCTGAGCTTATTGAACGTGGCTATGTGTACATCGCCCAACCCCCACTTTATAAAGTTAAAAAGGGTCGTCAAGAGTTGTATTTAAAAGACGATGAGGCATTAAAGGCGTATCTATTGTCGTCGACCATTGATGAGATGAAGCTTCATGTTAGCGAAGATGCGCCGCCTATTACCGGACAAGCGTTAGAAACATTACTCAACGACTATAACCAAACGCAATTGGTAAAAGCCCGTTTGCAAATACGCTACCCTGCTGTCTTGTTAGACGCGTTAACGCATGTGCCAAAGCTGACCACTGACATGACCTATGATCATGAGGCCATGAGTGATTGGAAAGTTGCTCTTCAAACCCAATTAGAGCGTTTTGGTAGTGATTTACATCCGGTTATTGAGCTTGATAATATCCATGCTCCGCAAACCGATGCATTATCTGAAGCGGATAAAGATGCTCAAAATCAGTTTAAGTTTAAAGTGGGCGCTAAAGTAGACAGTCCAAACGATGATGGTGAAGATGCGACAGTAGTTGAGGGCAGTGATAGTGAAATGTTATCTACTAAGCCACAGTGGTTGCCCCGTATTACCATCTATGTGCACAACCTTGCTCAGCACTATTTACTTGATTCGGGATTCTTTAACTCGGGTGAGTATGCCCGACTCATGCGCCTGTCAAAAGAGTGGAATACCCTGTTGACCGAGACGGCGTTTATCCGCCGCGGTGAGAAAGACACCCTATTACGTGACTTCGATCACTTATGGCAGCAAGTCATGCTAGATGCGCGCCGTGGTCTGTCTGTACAGCGCTATAAAGGTCTGGGTGAGATGAACGCCGATCAGCTTTGGGATACCACGATGGATCCTGAAAATCGCCGTATGTTGAAGGTAACGATTGAAGATGCGATTGCCGCTGACCATCTATTTATGTGCTTAATGGGTGATGATGTTGAGCCACGCCGTCAGTTCATTGAAGAGAATGCTTTAACGGTGACCAATTTAGACATTTAGAATTCAGACTCATTTGCTCGGCAATGTCGTCAATCAATTCTGCTAGCTGATCCCTTCTAAACTAAAAGTCATCTTGTTATTCAAGGTGGCTTTTTATTGTTTCACGTGAAACTAGTTTTATTTAAACAACTGTAAGACATTTTAATAGTCATTCAAGGTAAGCGAATGCACTTACTACCGTTTTGGCTAAGGGAAATCACCCTTATGTTAGTATTAAAGTGGTTTTACTAGGGTAAAACTTTAGCAGCTAAACAAAGGAGTAAACGACGTGCTTGAAGTCATTCTATTAGCGATTGCTCTAGCGATGGATGCCTTCGCGGTCTCGATTGGTTTAGGGGCTAAACAGTCCACCGCTGTCCCTAGTGATACTACTGAATCTAATACTCATTCCCAATCAGTCCTCAACCGTGCCATCCTAGTACTGGCTTTACTCTCTGCACTCTATTTCGGGATAGCTCAGGGCATCATGCCCTTAATTGGATATTTGTTAGGCTCAGCGATAATTGGATGGTTAGCCTCTGCCGCCCCATTGATAGGCGGTATCCTATTGGTTGGTTTGGGTCTCAAGATGCTTTATGAAGCGTTTAGTGGCGGTCCTGATAAGTTACTACCTGATGAGCTACTAAGCAGCGAACTCAACAAGGGTTCCGAAAACAATAGACGCACGATAACAACAGATCATAAGCTAATGCTGTCACTGGCAATCGCCACCAGTATAGATGCGCTCGCTGCCGGTTTTACTTTAAATTTACTAGATATTAATGCATTGCTTGCTTGTTTTATTATTGCGATCATAACCGCTATGTTTGGCTTTGTGGGAGCCTACTTAGGATACAAGTCAGGCACTTGGCTAGAAGATAAAGCCGAAATATTGGGAGGATTGGTATTGATAGCGATTGGGGTTAATATGGTTTTGTAGCTGGCAGTTTATATTCAATCAGCTATAAAAAAGACCTTTTGTTATACGAAAGGTCTTTTTTTAATTCTAAATAAAATTATGCGTTGTTTATAATGACTTAAAACGCCACGCCAATATACGCGTCGCTTTTTGACCGTGTTGCATATTGATGGTTTTAATCTGTCTGGCACCCACTTCTCTTAACAGCGCATCAAGTGCTTTTAGATTGTCAGCTTTTGAGACTAATGTCGTAAACCAATTGACTTGATCGGCATACTGGACACTCTCTTTAATCATTTGGCTGATAAAGCCAAGCTCGCCACCTTTGGTCCACAGCTCTGCATTTTGACCCCCAAAATTGAGATTATTGGCCGCATTTGCTTGTTGACTCGACGCACTACTGCCGAGCTGACTGTTCGGATTGCGACGGGCACGATTTTTTTGCAATTTAACTTGCTTACGTCGATTGGTCTCTAATACCTCCTCCATTGAGCCATGAAACGGCGGATTACACACCGTAATGTCAAAATAATCATGCTCACCAATGACACCTTTAAAAATATCTTTTGGATTGGGTTGCGGTTTGACAGTCACTAGCTTTTTAAGGTTAAGATTAAGATCACAAATGGTCTTGGCAGTATTAAGCGACATCGGATCAATATCGGTAGCAGTAAAGTACCAACCATAGCTTTGACTACCGACAATCGGATAAATCAGGCTAGCACCTGTACCAATATCAAGCACATGAGGTTTTTTATTCTCTTGCTCTTTAACGCTTTTGCTGTCGTTATCCGCCAATAAATCGGCGACTTGGTGAATATAATCCGCTCGCCCCGGAATAGGCGGACACAAATAGCCCTTGGGCAAATCCCAATACTTAATGCCGTAATGTAGCGCCAGCAAGGCTTTATTTAGAGTCAGGACTGCGTCAGCGTCAGAGAAGTTAATCGTCGGCTCACCGCTAGGGTTTGCAATCGTGTGCTTCGCCAGTTCAGGCAACGCTTTGGTTAATTTCTCGAAGTCATAACGACCCTGATGCGGATTGCGCGGATGCAGGCTGCTTTTAGAAGGCGTTGGTTTGCGATTAGGGTACGAAGGTTGTGTCATTGTGATTTAAACATCCAAAAAGTAGGTAATATGCTGTAACGGTTAGTTTAACAGATTTACCACTATTAAACGCTTAACTCAATCGTCAAGTTACCCAGCACTATATCGCCCTAAATAGTATAGGATAGATACAGTTAACATAATTAATCAGCCAACTTAAAACAAACAACCATAAAATCAAAAAGGAGCTCCCCATGACAGCTCATGATACAAGCACCGCACAAATTGAGCGCATCACCTATCAAACCGATGGCTATATTTGCCTAATTGGTCTGAACAGAGCCAATAAACGCAACGCCTTTGATAGTCATATGATTGCCCAGCTATCTGATGCCCTAACCCGCTATGAAGCCGATAGCGAACTACGTTGTGCGCTAATTTTTGCCCATGGCGAGCACTTTACCGCAGGGCTTGACTTAATGGAGCTACAAGATAAGCTCGATAAGGGTATCTTTGCTTTTGATGACAGTCAAATCGACCCATGGGGCATCAGTGGCAAACAGCGCACCAAACCTGTTGTCGTTGCGGTACAAGGCACCTGTTTTACTGCTGGTATTGAGCTGATGCTAAATGCCGATGTTGTAGTAGCCAGTAGCGATTGCAACTTTGCGCAAATGGAAGTACAGCGTGGCATCATGCCGTTTGGCGGCGCAACCGTGCGTTTTGTGGCAGCGGCAGGCTGGCAAAAAGCCATGCCGTATTTGCTCACTGGTAAAGCCTTTGATAGTGAAACTGCTGACAAATTGGGCTTGGTCAGTGAGGTTGTAGAGCAAGGCACACAACTTGAACGTGCCAAGCAGTTGGCGAATGAGATTAGTAAAGCTGCACCGCTTGGGGTACAGGGGGTGTTGGCATCTGCACAGGATGCCGTACGCAATGGTGCGTCAACTGCCTTTGATAATATTCATAGCTTTTTACCGCCATTGTTCGCTTCTGAAGATGCCAAAGAGGGGGTCATGGCAATGGTTGAAAGGCGTGAGGCTGAGTTTAAGGGGCGTTAGAGTGTTAATATTTTAAGTGGCACAGTTAGTAGGTAGGCTTATCTTAAAATAGGCATGATGAATACGGAGTAATGATGCTGGATGATGTAGTGAAACTTGTTGTACGAGTGATTGTCGAAATCCTTGGTCCAGCATTTTTTGAGGGTATATATTACCTAATAACTTGGCGTATTAAAGGGCATCCATATATTACCTGTCATTATCGTGGATTTATGGTGGCGCTGGTTGTTTATATTTTTCTCACTCTCAAGCATTACTTTATAGACCAAAACCTCTCTATTATGGCACTTTCAGATTTTGGGCTGAGTGCTAAGGTATGGGGTGTTCTAACGCTACTACTTATGATGATGACCTCCATAGTGCGTCATATTGAAATTGAAAGTAAGGTGGATGAGGATAAGCATTAACTACTATCAACAATATCTCGACTATTGGCTCATTTTATAATCTCAGTGCGGTGATGATTTATTGGGAAATGACAGTTGGGTTTTAGAGTATAAAGGAAGGTTTAAACGTCAGCTGAATAGGTCTGGAGCTGTCCCCGCTTTTTGCTACTATCTGCACGCCATGACGAGGCATGCGCTAAGCGATGTGGCGTCGCCTGCTTCGCGCGCCACCGCATCGCAAGCGTATGCAACTCGCCCTGACATGCAGTATATCCGCGTCAATCGGGGCTAAACCGCTCCTACGGCAGGGTTTTTTTAATATGCATAGTTAATTTAGGATTTAAAGTATTGTCATATATTAAGTTTGCTATAATTTAAAGTGAATTACTTCTTAACACTGTACTATTAAGAATATCTATACGACAAAAAATGTAAGTTTGATTGAGAATCCTATGAGCAAAAAATCTAAAAAGTATAACCCTCAAATAGATGATGAATTCAAAATTACAGTGCTATCACCATCCGATGATTTAAGCGATAGTGAAAGTTATAAAAACTATGAGAAAAGGCTAGTTGCAGCTTTAAGCCATGAGTTAGTTTTTAATATTGCGCTAACAGGTATTTATGGTTCAGGTAAAAGCAGTGTTTTAAATACATTTAAGAAAATTTATAAAAATGATTGGGACTTTTTGGATATTTCACTTTCTACATTTAAAGTCGAAAAAAATAATAACAACAATAAAGATGAAAATGGTAGTGTTGATATAGTAGATAACACAACTAAAGACTTAAATAAAATAGAAAAGGAAATCCCAGCATTAACATCTGATCAGATACAATTAATTGAACGTAGTATATTACAGCAATTTTTTTATGCAGTACCTCAAAGTAAAATACCTTTATCAAGATTTAAACGTATTACCGAAAACTCAAAAAAAGAGTATAAAGATAACTTTTACGTGATACTGATCGCTCTTTGGAGTTATGGCTATGCCTTCGATCAATTAGGTTTTATCACAAATTTATTGAACTTCCCTAAGTATTTTGATTACTTTAACTTAATAGCTTTATTAGTAAGTACCATATATTTAATTAATAAAATATATAGTTATACTTTTGGGCTCAAAGAAATTAAATTTAATCTCCATAACGCTGAATTTAATATTAAGAATGAAGAAGATAAGTCCATCTTAAATGACCATTTAGATGAAATATTATATTTCTTTGAGACTACAGGAAAAAATGTTGTCATCATTGAAGATTTGGATAGATTTAATGATACCGAAATATTTATTAGGCTTAGAGAGCTAAATTCGATAATCAACAAGTCCTGCCCTCATAGAGTCATATTTATTTATGCTATTCGAGATGATATTTTCGAAGATAGTGAGAGGAGTAAGTTCTTTGACTATATCATTCCTGTTATACCAAATATGAACCCTACAAATGCTTATGATATCGTTAAAAAATATTATAGCGATATAGCTGATATGCTTGATCCTAGGTTTTTACGAAAGACATGTTTGTATTTTAGCGATATGAGGTTATTAAAGAATGTATTAAACGAGTACCAGTCTTATCTTGACCAACTAAACGTTTTAAATATAGATAAAAATAAACTTTTTGCGATAGTTGTTTACAAAAACTACTACCCAAATGAGTTTGCTAAACTTAATTCAAATGATGGTGAAATTTATAATATTTTTCATAAAGAAAAAAAGATACTGATAGAAAGGTTAATAGAGGTTAAAAAGCTAAAGCTTGATGGTCTACATACTAAAGAAGAAGCAGTTTCGAATGAAAGGTTAAATTCTGTTGACGAATTAAATAGTATTTATGCTTATATGATTTTAAAAAACTTAGATAAAACGAGACAACATCGCTATTCAAATGAATCACAGATTCTTGTAACCGTTAATTCTAAAAAATATACTGCAAATGAAATATCTAATACAGAGGTTCTCCAGGAAATAGCCAACCATAAAGAAATAACTCTTGAAATTACGAATACTGAGTTTACGAAAGAAATAAAATTTAATGAGATTGAAGGTGAAATCGATCCAGATAAATCTTATTTTGATCGATTGGGTAATGTAAATGCTAAGACAAATGGTAAATTAGAAAAAATAGCAAATGAAGAAGCTGATTTAAAAAATGAAATTCAAAACATTAAGAGAGCTAAACTTGAAGCTCTATTGAAAGAGGCTAATATCATAATTAATAAGCCATTATTAAGGTATTTTATTGGTAATGGCTTTATAGATGAGACCTATCAGGATTATATTTCGTACTTCTTTGAGGAGTCTATTACTTTAAACGATAAAAACTATGCCATTCTAGTTAGTTCTTTTGATGATCCAAGTTTTGAACTCGTGTTAACAAACTGTGGGGAATTAATCGAAAACTATTTGAGCATTGAAGAATTATCAGCACATAGTGCTTTAAATTTTAGTATGTTAGATTATTTGCTTGCCAGTGCTAATAATTCAGCATATTTAAATAGCTACCTAAAAACTATTTGTGATGGCTCAGAATTATCTCATGAGTTTCTTAAACTTTATTTCAAACGAGATAAAAATCTTGATTTACTCATACCAAAGATAGTAGATATTAGAGAGAATATTATTGATGATATAAACATTTACAATAATACCGAAGATGCTAGATTTAACCTTAACAGATTCATTAGGCATTTACCTTTGACATGTTATGAAAAACTACCATACTTAACTGAGCAATTTAGAGGTGAGCTAAACCTTCTAAAAGACTACGTTAGTTTCATCTTAGACTGCTTTGATAAAAATACTGATAGATTTAAAGAGTTTACCGATACAGTTCAACCAACACTTAAACATGCCAATTTTTCAGAAAATCAGATTGAAGTGCTTAATTGGTTAGGTGGAAATAATTATTTAGCTATTAATAAGCACATGATAGAGCAGGTTTTAAGAACTAACTTAGATGAAAGTGTTGTTGTTGCTTTAAAGACTAAGCCCTTGAGCGTTATAGCTAATTCTGATATCAACTATTTAGTCGAAGACTTTTGGTCGGATAAGTTGAGTGAGTATATCCAAGTATTTATAGTAAAAGCCAAGAATGACTTATACGATGAAGATGAAGAGGTTTACATAAAGGTACTTAACTCATTAAATGTATCTGAAGAAATGGTGAATACGTTAATAGATAACGTTGCTACCAAAATTAAGGATATAGCGTCCATCGACGATTATCATACTAAAAGACAAATCATTGGTAAGCGAAAGGCAACCTACGAATGGTCAAATATTTTCAAATATTTCTCTGAGTCCTATTTTGATGAAGAAGGGACTTATAGAGGGATAGATGATTCGCTTAACAAGTTCTTGGAGAATGGAGCAAGTACATTAAGCTATAAAAGCTACTCTGAATCAGACGTTGAAGATATTGAAGACTGGGGCGGTACTAAAGTAGACTTTGATGAGCGTCTCTACGCATGTTCTAATTTAAGTGATGAAGCATATGAAAAACTAATTAAAATCACGGACAATAACTGGGATAACTCGAAATTAGAGAATCTTAGTAACGATAAAATTGAAGCCTTAATACGTTTAGATAAGCTAAGTTTGACGCCTGAAAACTGGGAGCAAATTAAGCACAATACTTCTAATAAAGTAATTGAAAAATTTTTACTTCATCATCATAAAGCTATTATTGAAGATTTAGACGCTATAGAGCTCCGTCCAGAGGATATGAAAACCTTACTGTACGCCACTAGCATTAGTAATGGCCATAAGAAAGTTTTAAGTAAGATTGAAGTTCACGACCTAATGGCAATGGATGAAAAGGTCCGACAGAAGGTGGTTGAATTATATGAGAATGAGGCGTTACCTGAAACTATCTATAAGGAATTCAAACAGCAAGCTAATGATAGTGAGATTCGATATTTATTTTTGCATCATATGAACAGTTTAAATAAATCAAGGATAGTAGAGCTATTAACTTTAATGGATGAACCTTATCGAAGCTTAATTACTGGTCAAGAAGTTGAGTTTCCGAATACAACAGACAATGAAAAACTATTGAAAATATTAAACGAAGCACAAATCGTAATGAAACCATCTAAACCTAAAAGGTCGAAAGGTAGTTTTCTTGGACAAAAGGTAATTACTACAAAGTTACAGGCTAATGTTTTAAATAGTTGATAATAGCTACCTCAATTAGCCTACTATTTAAAATTAACACGCAAACCCAACAGAATGCACAGAGCCTGTTGCATTTTGCTTATCTGAATTGGCACGACGGATATTCAATAGTTAAAGTATTCGGTAAATGATCTACTATGTTTATTAATATTAATTAAACGATTACATCAAATTTTATTAAACTATACAGCATAGCGTTTCGCCCCTGCCACACACACAATATCGCCCAATCTGCTGATTATTCTGTTTCAACCGCTATCAATATTAATTTTGCGTAAGTCCTATTTCAATTAAAATCTTAACTCTAGAGATTCATCACCATGACCATCCGCCCAATGACCCTCAACGATTATGATGCTATCTATACCTTATGGATAAACACCCCAAACATGGGACTTAACGACGTTGACGACTCGCAAGCAGGCATCAAGCGGATGCTTAACCGTAATCCTACCTTAAGCTTCGTGGCAGAAAATGAAAACAAGCAGATTATTGGGGTGATAATCGCAGGAGAAGATGGGCGGCGGGGTTATATCTATCATACCGCTGTGCATTTAGACTATCGTCATCAAGGCATCGGACAACGTTTGGTAAAACAGGTATTGGATGAGATGAAACAGCTACACATCTCTAAAGTCGGCTTATTTATATTTAAGCGCAACGATATTGGTAATGGCTTTTGGGAGAAAATGGGCTTTAACATTCGTGATGATATTTACTATCGCAATAGCGCGTTGATAGAACTTGTACGTCATGATACCTAGCTTTTTACCAATATCTTAAAAATAACAGTCAGCTACTGTCTAGTCGGTTATAGTCAGCGAACTACTAAACGCGGTGTCTCGTTAAGCCCACTCCCGTGTTACTTGCTATTTGTACTCGGTTGCCTTGTAACCATTTTAGACTTCTTTGACTATAGTATAATCCTATTAAATGTAGTTATTTTTTGGGAGTACATTCGTGCAATACAATTTTGACGAAGTCATCGACAGAAGTAACACAGGGTCGATCAAATGGCACTATGAGGACGACACCATTCCGTTATGGGTGGCGGATATGGATTTTAAAGCACCCAAACCCGTGTTAGATAGCCTTCAACATATCATCGACCACGGCATATTAGGCTATACCAAACAAACTGATGCGCTATATCAAGCAATTATAAACTGGCATGGCACTCGCTATGATTTGCACCTGACGCCTGAGCAAATTATATTCTCCCCCGGTGTGGTACCAAGTATCTCGTTGATGCTCAACGTTTTCACTCAAATGGGTGATGCGGTACTCATAAACGACCCCATTTATGCACCTTTTGTCACCAAAACAAAGCTTAATGGCTGTCAGGTTATTCGTTCTGCGCTTGTCGAGCTAGACGGAAAGTATGTTTTTAATTTAGACGATATTGAAGCCAAAATTAAACAGCATAAAGTTAAAGTTTTTCTGCTATGTAATCCGCATAATCCGGGCGGGCGCGTATGGACAGCGTCAGAGTTACAAGCCATTTTTAAAATCTGTAAAAAATATCAAGTCGCCATTGTTAGCGATGAGATTCATCAAGACCTAACCTTAACGGGTCACACCTTTACACCATTTTTAAATATTGCCAAAGGCTACGAGCACATGACGGTGGCGCTAACCTCAATGACCAAAACCTTTAATATCGCCGGTATTAAAGGCTCGATGATATTTGCCAAAGACAAAGCCTTATTAAACCAAATCAGTCAGCAACAGCAGTTAAACGACGAATACGAATTAAACTTATTTGCCTATACCGCCATTCGTAGCGCTTATGAACAAGGCGGAGAGTGGTTGGCGCAAGTGCTGAGCTATATAGAAAAAAATATAGACTTGACCATCCATTATTTAAACGAGCATTTACCCGATATCAAAGTCATGCACCCTGAAGCGTCTTATCTCATTTGGCTCGATTGTTCGGCTTATGCGGATGACGACAAAACGTTATACAATAAATTGCGTGAGGCAAAAGTGGAGCTAAACGCAGGCATTAGCTATGGTGAGGAAGGGCATCTAAAAATGCGTATTAACGTCGCTTGTCCTGAGTCGATATTAATGGAAGGATTAAAGCGAGTGCATCAAGGATTAAGTGGGAGTTGATGCACGCGCCCATAAGTGAAAAAACAGCCAAATGGCAAGTAATTATTACTTCTTATGACTTATTTTACTCATGTCTCTTACTTCCCTGATATCACTGGCAATCGAACTTAAGCAGTTTTGGTAATCTGTCAATATCGCTTGCAACTGATTAATAGTATCAAGCAATTTTTGTAGTTGTGTGCGATAAGCATCGAGCTCATTATCCAATGTTTGCTGTAACGATACCGTCAAACTATCACAGATATTTTTATACAATTTTTCTTCGTTGGCAATCGATAAAATCTGGTTTTCCTCGTCAGTTTGATAGTTGACTTCACGTATCAGCGATAAGGTCTGCCAATCCTTAAAGTGAATTTGTGAGTTGGTTAAAGTACTATTAAGTTGGTTTTGTAGTTGATGTTGGGTTTTAGCGGTTACGTCATTTAAAAGTTTATCGACGCTGTGTAAAGGTCGATACTTATTCATCAAATCAGGCAATAACGGCACAATTGTCCGCCATACTTGTTCGATGATGGTTGCTTGATGCGTTGCTAAATTAGAAAGTTCAGCGGTGATGGTTTGGGTTAATGCCGAGAAACGTTGATTAAAACCCTGCTGTAATGGCTCTAATACTTGCTCTTGTAAATAATGTAAAAAAATCTCAGCAGGTTTACATTGTTTATAGAAAAGGGCAGGTTCAATCAAATCCAATAACGCCAAAAATAGTTCATCAAATCCTGCTTCTTTCATGCTTTCGGCAGAGAAATCACACTGTTTTGCCATGTGTGCTGAGATAGACACAGGTGGTTTTAATAATGCGGTATTTACTGCCATCATCTCAAGTTTTTGAATGGCACGGGCTTGAACATCTTGCTCTTGAAGCTTACGTTGAGCGGCAGATTTATTACAAAGTACATGGCAAATCTCGCCGTCTATTTCATCTTCTTCCAAATAGTCACTGCGGGTAATGACGGGTAACAGTGGCTTTTGACGGTGCAACTCCTGGGCTAAGGTGTCAAGCTCATGCACCTGACCGGGTGACGATGAACTACTCAGCCACAACACCCCATCAGCACTTTCCATAAATCGTTGGGTCAAGGCTGCATTGGCAGCGGTAACCGAATGCAAGCCCGGCGTGTCAAGTAGCACCAAATTTTTACCCAAACACATGCCTTGTAAGCCTGCCGTGGTCTCGGTTGCCCCTTCCTGAAAAGTCGCATCCGTCAAAACAATGTCACTGTCTTGAATATAAAAATAATGCACGGCTTGCTGTGCTTGTCTGAAACAATCAGCTAACAGGTTACATAACGAACTTTTGCCCGCATTAAACTTACCAAACACCAATAAAATCACCTTACTGTCTAATTGCTCACCCAGATTTTGAGCGGTAACCAATGTTTGATAAGTGGTTTGGCGGGTTAAAAGACTAGATTCAAGCCATTCATTTAATTCATTAATTTGTTTGGTAATATCGCCCTGTGGATTCAATGCTGAAGCATCAAGCCTATTGTGGCGAAAGTCAGCTAGTAGTTGCTGTTGCCAGGTTTGTAAGTCGACTAACTGAGTATTTATATTGCCTAAATTAGTTAATGAACCGCTATTTAAAAGCTGTGTGGCGGTGATAAATTGCTTAAGAGCCGATGAAGTAGTAGGTGTTTCTGACATTACAGATTCTCCAAGTCACTGACCGCTACCAATGCGGCTTGGATGTGTGTAAGGGTGGTGTTAAATTGCTCAAGGCGTTGTTTACTTGACATACGCTCTTGCGAAAGTTCAAAGTAATGACAAAATTCCCGTTTTAGCCGTTGTCGTCCCGATTCTTGGAAAAAAATTAGGTTTAATTCTCTTCGTAGCTTTACCGACACTCCCAATACCGCAACCAACACGGTATCGAGACTTCGTACATTTGACTTTTGACTCTCAGGCAAGCCAACCACGCCATAGCGAATCAGATGGCTATTGATGTCAATACACGCCCGTGAATAGGCGACTTGAATGCGATTACGCTCCTTTTTACCTGCGGTGAGTTGGTATTTGGTGGCAAAGGAATCGACTTCGAGTGACGCATCTTTACCATCAACTTGCATGATAGGGCGTAAATCATTTTGTACTTTATCCAAGACGCTGAATAAATCTTGCTCAAAATCGTGGCGTTTGTCGTTGAGATATTGGCTTAATTCACTAATTTGTTGCTCAGTAGTCGCTTGTAGAGTGTTTAACCGATTTTTAAGCGTTTGACAAATCGTCGCTTTTTCAAAGGATCGTACGTCAGCGACCTTTGCTAGAGCTACGGCTAACCGCTGCTTTAGTTGTGGAATTCCACTTTTCTCAATCAATAAAGCTTTGTTTTTATTAACACCTTGACTATGACGTTGGGCAGATACGTGTAAAGCATTGTCAAGCATGACTTGCTGTTGCAAGCGCTCGGTAATTTGGCTTAAAGTCGCTGTATCCGCCACTTGGTCGATTTGGGTAAAAACCACCAACGTTTGGCGGTGGGTGAGTTGTTCATCAGTCTGTAAATCTGTCAATAACGCTGTTTCTTGGGCATCAAATTCACCTTCTTGAAGTGAATGGACAAATAAGCGAATGTCTGCTTGTTGCCAAATCGCCAACTGGGCAAACTGGTCATCCGCTTGATTGACATCCGCATCCAGACCTGGGGCATCTAGCCACCGCACATTATTATGAATATGATGGCTTAAAGTAGTGGTTTCCCGTTTATCTGTCACTGCAAAGACATCTTCGCCTATCAACTCGTTTAATAGACGGCTTTTGCCGTGATTGTATTTGCCCACCACGGTGACTGTCGGAATGTCACTAGCAAGCAAAATCGCCCGAAAACGGGCTAATTGCTTTGTGTATTCGGGAGTGATGGCTAAAATGCTGGAACAAAGCGGGTCAAATCGTTGCAAAATCATAGCAATAACATCCTTGTTATGGCTTTTAAAAAATTTTTTAGACAAATACTTATACTTAGAAAAAATCAGACCAATGTTGCCAGTTGGTCTGATTGATTTTACATATAGTCTACGACTAAACGGCTGATTAAGCCTGTAGGCGAGGTCTATCTACCACTTGGTTATCCACGCCATCGACCAATGGGCTTAAATGGATATCAAACACCATTTCGGCAAACGGGGCTTCCATGTCAAAGGCTTCTAAGTCCTCAGGGCTATTATGTTCAATCGCTTCTACGACCAAGCCTTCACGGGTGGCATACGCAAAGTCATCATAGGTGTAAGGATCGCCTGCGACGTTGATTTGAGTAGTGAGTTTGCGATGATCAGGAGCGGTAACAAAGTAGTGAATATGGGCAGGGCGGTTACCATGACGACCGAGTTGGTTTAATAACTGTTGGGTAGGGCCTTCAGGGGGACAGCCGTAACCTGCTGGGATGATGGTACGGACTTTATATTGACCATTAGCATCGGTCATCACAGTCCGACGCATATTGAAGGGTTGTTGTTCACCTGTTGGGTCAAAGTGCGAATAAAAGCCTTTGGTATTGGCGTGCCAGATTTCGACTTTGGCATTGGGAAGAGGTTTGTTTTCTGCACTGTATACTGTGCCATGTAGGATAAGTGGTGTGCCATTGACATCGCTACCATCATCCATGCGGGCATAGCCGACTGATTCAGGAGCACCTGCGACATATAGAGGTCCCTCGATGGTACGTGGTGTTGGGTTATCAATCCCCAATGCTTCATCTTGGGCGTCCATACGCATATCTAAGAAATGGTCAAAGCCCAAGCCAGGTGAAAGGAGTCCCGCTTCGTTACTTTGTCCAAGTGTATTAAGATATGCAATGGCTTGCCAGTATTCATCAGGGGTGATGTCTAAATCATCAATAGTTTTGAATAAGTCAGAGACAATACGATGCAAAATTTGCTTAACACGTGGGTTACCACCGTCTTGCTCAAGGCCACTCACTAAGACTAAAAAATTCTGTACATCCTTGCTATCAAATATTTTTACGTTTTTGGCTGTCATGGCTAGCTCCCTATGATTGACAGATTAGTGTATATGCCAGTATTAACAAGCTATATACGATTCATACAAACTGCTTGGTTATATCCCTTTATCCTAATATCATACTTTAAAAGTAATTTAAGCCATATTTTGGCGTTTGGCTAACACATTATAAGTATCTAACTATATCTTAAAGGTATAGTTATATTAATTCCCTCTTGAAAAAGATCAAGTTCGCCTAAATTTCTTGCTCCTTGGAATAGTTTAATCTAATACTATGTATAACAAATCTATTTAGAGCTTTACCGATCAAGCCCAACGCATGATGCTAAAACACGCTTATCTTAGCAATATGCGAGAACAACAAAGCGCAGTTGAACGGGGTTTGATTTTGACACTAGCCGACGGTTATATTGAGGCAGGTAGCCTATTGATTAAGCAATTATGTGAATCAACTATCGAGATGGCTTCAAAACTGTAAATATCTAGTGGTTTGCAGCGATTAATTGCCCACAATCAAGGCATTAAGAGTAACGCTGCTACTCCTATGTTGGATATTGATGCTTTATTAAAAGAAGGTTTTGATTTAGAGGTGTTTAATCAAAAAATCATTGAAATGGCATTGTTAAAAAGAGATGGTAATATTAAATAACATCGCCAAACTGTTCAACAGACCCTAATAATTATACTAACAATTAGATTGCCTTTGTTTCCGTATAAATAGCCTCAATGGTATCTAGTAATGACGCAATATACGGATTATCTTCAAGATGTCGCACCGCAATAAAAATAGGACTGGTAGCCTCTTCATCTAATAGTGGTACATACACCAGATTGTAAAGTTGTAAATTTACCAAATTATGTGGAACAATTGTGATACCTTCCCCCGACGCCGCCAACCCTATTGCCAATTTAACCCCCCTCACTTCATGATAATGGACCGGCGATAAGCCATGTTCCGAGAACAGCGCCAACACATGCGAAGCAAAACTTGGCTTGGCGGTATTGGGGTACAAGAGTATTGACTCATCAGCAATGTCAGATAAATACACACCAGTTTCTTGCATAGCGGCTAACGGATGATGAGCGTGCACAGCCACCATCAAGCGTTCTTGGCGTAGCAAAGTTCGCTGTACCATCGAATCACTGATTTTAAGCCGACCAAAACCGATATCAATTTTGCCTTGTTTTAATGCCTCGACCTGCTGTTGTGTGCCCAGCTCTAGCAACTCGATTTTTAGCTCAGGGTGTAACTGGCGAAACTGATATATGATTCTTGGCAATAGCCCAAATAATAGCGACCCAACAAAGCCAACACGCAATACCTGTTGTGACGTCGTCAAACGTTGAGTCATGGACACCATTTGTTCAAGATTGGTCAGCAGTTTTTTTGCATACTGATAAAAAAATTGCCCCGCTTCGGTAGTCTTGACAGGGCGTGAGCCTCGCTCAAGTAACACAATGCCTAACTCTTCTTCAAGGTCTTGAATTTGTCGGCTTAAGGGCGGCTGAGTGATAAATAATTTATTTGCCGCTTTGGTGAAGCTTTGCTCTTCAACCACCGCAACAAAATAACGTAAATGGCGAATTTCCATATGAGTTTCCTTATCGCAGAGCGACCCCAATATTGTCCATGATATTATATCTAAAAGGTATTTTACTATAGTTATAATGTCTTGGTAATCCAGATTATATTCTAATAAAGTATAAGTGAAAGGAAAGAACTGTTTAAGATAGAGGGATTTATGTACCGCTCCGTTGAAAGCCTTATTCTAGACATTCCGACTATTCGCCCGCACAAAATGTCGGTTGCCACCATGCAGAAGCAAACCTTGGTGTTGGTTAAAATAACCGACCAAGACGGTATTGTCGGTTGGGGGGAAGCGACCACCATCGGTGGGCTAAGCTATGGCGAAGAAAGCCCTGAGAGCATCAAAACCAACCTTGATAGCTATTTTGCTCCATTTCTAACTAATTTACCTAAAGAACATAGCGGCAATATCGCCCAAATCACCCGTTTTATCAATCGCAATATCATGGGCAATCGCTTTGCCAAATGTGCCGTTCAGACGGCCTTACTTGATATCCAAGGCAAACGTTTGGGTGTTTCTGTAAGCGAATTGTTAGGTGGACGCTTGCGTGACCGTTTACCAGTGCTTTGGGTATTGGCGTCGGGCAATACCGAAAAAGACATCGCCGAAGCCCGAAAAATGATTGAAGCTAAACGCCATAACACTTTCAAACTCAAAATCGGCTCACGCTCAGTCCAAGAAGACGTTGACCATGTCGTAGCTATTAAACAAGCCTTGGGTAAAGACGTTAGTATCCGAGTTGATGTCAATCGAGCGTGGACAAGGAGGCAGTGTATCGATGGTATTAGCCAGCTGCAAACAGGCGGGATTGACTTGATTGAACAACCGTGCGCCATTGAAGATATCGATACCCTAAAATTTTTAACCGAACGTTTTGATGTGGCGATTATGGCAGATGAAGCGGTGCAATATCCTTCTCATGCCTACCATCTTGCCAAACAACACGCCGCCGATGTGTTCGCTGTCAAAATCGAACAAGCTGGCGGGCTTATTGAAGCCTGTGATATTGGCAAAATAGCCCAATATGAAGGCATTGACCTATACGGCGGTACTATGCTTGAAGGGGCAGTCGGTACCATCGCTTCAGCTCATGCCTTTAGTACCTTTGGCAATCTTGCCTATGGTACAGAGCTATTTGCGCCATTGCTTTTGACTGAAGAAATCTTAAAAACCCCACTAACTTACGAGAACTTTGAAATGGTCGTACCGACTAGAGCAGGCCTAGGCATCGAGCTTGATGAAGCTAAAATCGATAGTTTACGTCGTTAATAACCACTGAATAAATTAGGAGGTACTATGCTGTATCACGTAAAAATGGATGTCAATATTCCTATTGATTTTGATGAAAAACTCGCGGCAGATATTAAGGCTACCGAAAAAGCCTACTCGCAAGAGCTACAACGTCAAGGGAAATGGCGTCATCTGTGGCGGATTTCGGGGCAATATTCCAATATCAGTATCTTTGATGTTGAAAGTAACGATGAGCTTAACACCCTCTTGCAAGCTTTACCGCTGTATAAGTTTATGACAATCGAAGTCACCCCGCTCAATCGCCATACATCATCGATTCGTCAAGATGACAGCTAATCGATCAATCAACAATAAAAAAGATTTTATTGTTTTCAAATACTGCTTTTATTAGACAAGGACTTAGTATGAGCCATAATGTTGCTTTACAATTTGAAGATGGGGTCACCAAGTTTATCAACGTCAATGAAGGTGAGTTACTCTCGGATGCAGCGTATCGTCAGCAAATCAATATTCCCATTGACTGCCGTGATGGGGCGTGTGGCACTTGTCGAGCCTACTGTGAATCGGGGCAGTATGAGATGGACGAGGATATGTATATTGAAGACGCATTGACTGCCGATGACGCCGCCAAAGGCTATATTTTGGCGTGTCAATGCAACCCAACATCCGATATGGTGGTACAGGTTTTAGCGTCATCAGAATCCTGTCAAACCCAAACACATACCTTTGAAGGCACATTAACCGCTTTGCATAAAATCTCTGATACAACGATAAGCTTTGAGATAACGCTGAATGAAGAGCAACCTGAGATTAGTTTCTTATCAGGGCAATATGTGAAAGTCGCCATACCAAATACCGATGAACATCGATCTTATTCATTTAGTTCAAAACCCTTACATCGCAAAACCAGCTTTATTGTTCGTAATGTACCAAATGGCAAAATGAGTCGTTTTTTGACCGATACCGCCAAAGTCGGGGATAAAATGCACTTTAATGGACCTTATGGTAGTTTTTATTTGCGTCCAATTGTCCGACCGACCTTGATGTTGGCAGGGGGTACAGGGATAGCCCCGTTTGTATCGATGTTACAAACGCTAGTTGAAACAGGCTCAGAACAGCCGGTTCGTTTGGTCTTTGGTGTGACCAATGATGATGATTTTGTGGATATTGAACGCCTTGATGCCTTTAAAGCTGCCCATTCTTGGTTTGATTATCGTACGGTCGTTGCCAGTGAAGAATCTCAGCATGAACGTAAAGGCTACGTGACCGCTCACATTGAAGACGAGTGGCTCAATAATGGCGATGTCGATGTCTATCTGTGCGGCCCTGTAGCGATGGTGGATGCAGTCAAAGGTTGGATGGATGGCAAAGGAATACAACCTGCCAATTTCTTTTTTGAAAAATTCTCCGCCAACTAGTTTTGTCGTTTTAAAAACGTTTTAATCAAATAAGCGAGTCGAGCCAAGCATGGCAACCAACAGACATTCTAATAAGCGTTTTGAAGACAAAGTCGTTATTGTCACGGGGGCTGCCCAAGGCATTGGTCGGGGTGTCGCTTTGAAAGTCGCTCGTGAGGGCGGTCAAGTCGTGTTGGCTGACCGTTCTGATTATGTTGATGAGGTATTAGACGAAATTAAAACCCATAAAGGTAAAGCCATTAGCGTTAAAGCCGACTTAGAAACCTTTATAGGGGCAAGTGACGTTGTCAAACAGGCAGTCAAAAAATACTCTCGGGTCGATGTGCTTATTAATAATGTTGGTGGGGCAATATGGATGAAGCCGTTTAATGAGTTTAGTGAAGAAGAAATCATTAAAGAAGTCCATCGTTCGCTATTTCCTACACTGTGGTGTTGCCGTGCTGTACTACCGCAAATGCTAGAACAACAGCAAGGCGTGATTGTCAATGTATCATCGATCGCGACACGGGGGATTAACCGTGTACCCTATTCGGCCTCCAAAGGTGGCGTTAATGGCTTGACCGCTGCCCTTGCCTTTGAACATGCTAAAGACGGGATTCGAGTCAATGCGGTCGCCACAGGGGGTACGGATGCCCCACCTCGCAAGGTGCCTCGCAATACCAACCCGCAGACAGACGATGAAAAAGTCTGGATGCAGCAAGTGGTTGAGCAAACCGTTGAGCGCACCTTTATGAAACGTTATGGCACGATTGATGAGCAAGTGGCAGCGATTTTGTTTTTGGCGTCAGATGATGCGTCGTATATTACGGGTACGGTATTGCCTGTGGGTGGTGGTGATCAAGGCTAAGTTTCTTGATAGGCGTATTAGATACGCCCAATGTGCAAATGAATGTTAGCACATTGCCAATGGATATAAGATGTAACCCTTTTCAAATATGATAGCGAACATTGCGCCACGACCCAAAAAAACGACCAAGTTTGGCAGTTATTCGCATAAGGAAAACCCATGATTGACAAAAGCAAACAATCATTAAAAGACGTCATGTCACAAATCACTGACGGCTCAACCATTCTAATCGGCGGTTTTGGACCTGCGGGACAACCTGCCGAACTCATAGATGCATTAATTGACTGCAATGTTAAAAATTTAACTATTGTTAGCAACAACGCAGGCAATGGCGACTATGGCTTGGCAAGGCTATTACAAACAGGGGCAGTCAAAAAAATCATCTGCTCCTTTCCCCGCCAAGCCGACTCGTATATCTTTGATGGCTTATACCGTGACGGCAAAATCGAACTGGAAGTCGTACCCCAAGGCAATCTTGCTTGCCGTATCCAAGCGGCAGGAATGGGATTAGGGGCAGTTTATACTCCGACAGGCTTTGGCACGCTGTTAGCTGAAGGAAAAGAAACCCGCCATATCGATGGCAAGGACTATGTGCTTGAGTACCCGATTAAAGCCGACTTTGCCTTAATTAAAGCTTACAAAGGCGACCGCTGGGGTAATTTGGTGTACAACAAATCCGCCCGTAATTTTGGTCCTATCATGGCAATGGCAGCCGACGTCACCATCGTCCAAGTCAACGAAGTAGTAGAACTTGGAGCATTAGACCCCGAAGTGATTGTCACCCCAGGGATTTTTATACAGCACGTTATTGAACTAAAATCCGAAAATCATGCCGTGACAAACGCTCAATCATAAGGAAAAACGTCATGACCTACCAAAAACTCACCCGAGACCAAATTGCTGAGCGAGTCGCCCAAGACATACCTGAAGGCTCATACGTCAACCTGGGCATTGGCTTACCCACTAAAATCGCCAACTATCTGCCCAAAGACAAAGAAATCTTTTTGCACTCCGAGAACGGCTTACTTGCCTTTGGTGAAGCGCCACCAAAAGGGCAAGAAGACCCCGAACTTATCAATGCGGGCAAAGAATACGTCACCATGCTCACAGGCGGTTCGTTCTTTCATCACGGTGATTCGTTTGCCATGATGCGGGGCGGACACTTGGATATCTGTGTGCTTGGGGCATTTCAAGTCGATGAACAAGGAGATCTCGCTAATTGGCACACAGGAGCAGCCGATGCCATTCCTGCGGTAGGTGGTGCGATGGACTTGGCCATTGGGGCAAAAAAAGTCTTCGTTGCCACCGACCATGTCACTAAAAGAGGAGAGCCTAAAATCGTTAAACAGCTGACTTACCCGATCACGGGAAAAAAATGCGTGGATAGAGTTTATACCGACCTTTGCGTCATTGATGTCACGGATAACGGTCTAAAAGTGATAGAAAAAGTTGATGGTTTAAGCTTTGACGAACTACAAGCCTTAACAGGGGCGACCTTGATTGATGCCACGGTCTAACTAAAAAGGAAAAATCATGCAAAACGCCTACATTATCGACGCCATTCGCACTCCTTTTGGACGTTATGGTGGTGGACTAGCTCCCATACGTGCCGATGACCTTGGCGCAATCCCAATTAAAGCCTTGATGCAGCGTAACCCAAATATCAACTGGCAACACGTCGATGATGTCATCTACGGCTGTGCTAATCAAGCAGGTGAAGACAACCGCAACGTTGGTCGGATGTCATCCTTGTTAGCAGGATTGCCGTACCAAGTTCCAGCCACAACCATAAACCGATTATGTGGTTCATCGCTAGACGCCATTGCCATCGCCGCCCGTGCCATAAAAGCGGGTGAAGCCAATTTGATTATCGCAGGTGGTGTTGAAAGCATGAGCCGAGCGCCGTATGTCATGGGCAAAGCCGAATCTGCCTACGCACGTCGTCAAAAAATCGAAGATACTACCATGGGATGGCGATTTATTAACCCCAAGCTTAAAGAAATGTATGGCGTGGATACCATGCCACAAACTGCCGAAAACGTCGCAGAACAATTTCACGTGAACCGTGAAGACCAAGATCAATTTGCCCTAACCAGTCAACAGTGCACCAAAGCCGCGCAAGACAAAGGCTACTTTGACAAAGAAATCGTGCCTGTAACCGTTCCACAGCGTAAAGGCGAGGCTGTCGTGGTAAATACTGACGAGCACCCCAGAGCCGATAGCACCCTTGATGGGCTAAAAAAATTAAAAGGTGTGGTGAAACCAGACGGCACAGTCACTGCAGGCAATGCGTCAGGGATTAATGATGGGGCAGCGGCATTACTGATTGCCTCCGATGCAGCGGTCAAACAATATAATTTAAAACCCCGTGCCAAAATCGTAGCCAGTACCACGGTTGGGGTTGAGCCACGTATCATGGGTTTTGCCCCTGCCCCTGCGATTAAAAAACTGCTCAAACAAGCGGATTTGACACTTGAGCAAATAGACGTGATTGAGCTAAACGAAGCATTTGCTGCTCAAGCGTTAGCTTGTACCCGTGATTTGGGGCTGGCTGATGACGATAGCCGTGTTAATCCCAATGGTGGGGCGATTGCATTGGGTCATCCTTTAGGGGCATCGGGAGCAAGATTGGTGATAACTGCCCTGAATCAGTTAGAAACTACGGGCGGCCGCTTTGGTCTTTGTAGTATGTGTATCGGTGTAGGTCAGGGCATCGCTCTTATCATTGAAAGAGTGGACAACGAAAACGTTTAATAGGAAAAAAATGATGCCAACTTTAACCAAATCTGATGTTACCCTCAACTACCAAACCTTTGGAGATAAAAATAACGCTGCGTTGATTTTTTCCAATTCTTTAGGAACAAATTACACCATGTGGCAACCTCAAATCGATGCGTTAAAAGATGATTTCTATATTATCTGCTACGACACAAGGGGACATGGGCAAAGCTCTGCACCTAATCATCCTTACCACATTGAAGAATTGGGGCAAGACGTGGTTGATTTGCTTGTCCACTTGGAAGTGAAAAAAGCCAATTTCTGCGGGATTTCGATGGGGGGCTTGACTGGTCAATGGCTTGCTATCAATCGACCTGAATATTTTGATAAAGTCATTGTTAGTAACACCGCTGCCAAAATCGGGCAACAAGACGCTTGGCAACAACGTGCAAATAGCGTAAGACAAAACGGCTTACAACCGATTGCTAATACTGCAGCCAGTCGTTGGTTTACTCAAGATTTTATTAAAAATAACCCAGATATCGTCAAAAAAATGAGCGACGATTTGGCAAAGGGCAATGCGGATGGCTATGCCAACTGCTGTGAAGCATTGGCGAAAGCGGATTTGCGAGGAGCTCTAGCCAATGCCAAAGTCCCAATGCTAGTGATTGCTGGTGAACAAGACCCTGTAACCACGGTTGCAGATGCAAAGGCTATCGTTGATAAAGCACCGAATACCCAACTTGCAACGATTGAGGCATCGCACATTGCCAATATTGAACAACGTCACGCTTTTAATAAACTTATTAAGGAGTTTATCTAACAAAATTGTCTGATAAGCACTGTCTCACCTGAATCAATAAAACAAGACTATGTGTTAAATTGGATAAAACTTTGGAAGAATCGGATAGTAATACACCAAAAAAAAGCCTTTAATGATAGAAACGACTTTAAAGGTCTATATCAAAAGGTCTATATCAAAAGGTCTATATCAATAGTTGATTAAGGAGTCTACAAATCATGGAAAAAGTTGATCAAACCCAGTGGCGTAAAGTTATCGAAAACAGCCTTGATTTTCGGCCTAATGATGGGGTATTTCGCATCTCACGTGATATGTTTACCCAAGAAGAACTTTTTGACTTAGAGATGGAACACATTTTCGAGAAGGTATGGATTTATGCCTGTCATGAAAGTGAAATTCCAAATAATAATGATTTTGTCACGGTACAAATTGGGCGTCAGCCAATTATTGTTAACCGTGACCATCAAGGTAACCTAAATGCAATGGCCAATGCCTGTGAACATCGTGGTGCAACCTTAACACGTAGCTCCTGTGGCAATAAATCTACTTTTACCTGTCCATTTCATGCCTGGTGCTATAAATCAGATGGTCGTTTATTGAAAGTAAAATCTCCTAAAGAATACCATGCAGAATTTGATAAAACCAATCACAACCTGAAAAAAGCTCGCGTTGCAAGTTACCGTGGCTTTGTGTTTGTCAGCTTAGATATCAACGCTCAAGACACGTTAGAAGACTTTTTAGGTGACGCCAAGACTTTCTTGGACATGGTGGTCAATCAATCACCGACAGGTGAGCTTGAAGTATTGCCTGGCAAATCTGCCTATACGTTTGCGGGCAATTGGAAATTGCAAAATGAAAACGGTTTAGATGGTTACCATGTTAGCACAGTGCATTATAACTACGTGGCCACCGTACAACACCGTAAACAATTTAAGCAAAAAGAAGATGATGCTGATACCTTAGATTACAGTAAATTAGGCGCAGGGGATGACCAAACCGATGACGGTTGGTTTACTTTCAAAAATGGACATAGCGTATTATTTAGCGATATGCCCAATCCTACAGTACGCCCTGGGTATAAGGATGTCATGCCAAGATTGCAGGAAGAGTATGGCGATGAGTATGCTACGTGGGCTATGCACCGACTTCGTAACCTCAATTTATACCCAAGTTTATTCTTAATGGATCAAATCAGTTCACAATTGCGTATTATTCGCCCAGTCGCGTGGAATAAAACCGAGGTGGTGAGTCAATGCATTGGTGTGAAAGGCGAAAGTGCAGAGGCGCGGCGTAACCGTATTCGTCAATTTGAGGATTTCTTTAATGTTTCTGGTATGGGAACGCCGGATGATTTAGTTGAATTTAGAGAGCAACAACGGGGCTTCCAGGCACGCCTAGAAAAGTGGAGTGATATCTCTCGTGGCCATCAAAACTGGCTATACACACAAGGAAAACATGCTAAAAACTTGGGTATCAGCCCTGTTATTACAGGGACTGAGATTACTCAAGAAGGTCTATATGTGAACCAACATGGTGAATGGCAACGTTTGCTTTTAAAAGGGATCGATCAGCAAGCAGATCAATGAGACGGTCAATAAATCATGCAAATTAAGGCGAACTAATACACCTTTTAAGCGAAATATTATCGTTAAGCATAAACAAGGAGGAAACCATGTTGCAAAATTTAACAATACAAGATTTAACGTTCAAGGTTACCCAATTTTTAAACGAAAAATCAGAATTTTGTGATAACTATGATTGGGATAACTACTTAGCGTTATATGATGAAGATAGTACCTATCATGTACCCCAGTGGATTGATGAGCATCGCTATGTGGAAGACCCAAATCAAGGGCTATCGTATATCTATTATGCCGACAGGACAGGACTTGAAGATCGGGTTTTTCGCATTCGTACAGGTAAAGCCGCATCCGCCACGCCACTACCACGAACCTTACATATGATTAGTAATGTCAGAGTAAAAACACTACCCGACAACCTTGTTGAAGCAAAGGTAAACTGGCAAACACTTTACAATCGTCAAGGGTTAGAAGGCACCTTCTATGGCAGGGCGACCTATATCCTACGACCAGAGCAGGATAGCTTCCGCATTCGTTCTCAGCACATTGTGTTACTCAATGACAAGATTGACTCGGTTCTCGATTTTTACCATTTGTAATCGTATTGTATAAAATCGATGGTGGCAAAGTGCAACTATCGATTTTGTAAAAATGTTACAGCAGCCTAGAATGGCTCAAATTAAAGAAACACAACAAGATTATATTAAGCAGGATGTCATGGAAAGATTAGATGTGCAACAATATATCGATGAAAACAAAATGTCGGCATTACAATGGTTTGTTTTTATCGCTGGTGTTTTAATTATTTTTGCTGATGGTTTGGATGCGGGCGTCATTGGTTTCGTGGCACCATCTTTGCTCCAAGAGTGGGGTGTTAGTAAAGCTCAATTAGCGCCTGCATTGAGTGCAGCTTTGGTGGGTATGTCAATTGGCGCATTGGTTTCAGGGGTTTTGGCAGACAAATTCGGTCGTCGTTGGGTGATTAATATCAGTACAGCTTGGTTTGGTGTATTTACCCTTTTAAGCGCATTTAGCACAGGGCTAAATGATTTAACTATCTATCGCTTCTTGACTGGTTTAGGGTTAGGTGCTGCGATGCCAAATATAGCCACACTAGTTGCAGAATATATGCCGAAAAGAAATCGCGCCAAAATGGTAAATTTTGTGATTTGTGCCTTTCCGCTTGGCATTACGGTGGGCGGCTTATTGGCATCAAAAGTTATCCCAGTTTCGGGTTGGTCACCTATGTTTATTTACTGTGGCATTTTTCCGATTGTACTAACAGTTGTTTTGATCGCCATGCTGCCAGAATCAATTCCGTATTTGCTAAATCGTGCTAAGCAAGATGCTGCTAAAAAACTTATGTTGAAAATTTCTGGTAATCCTGCAATCAATCAGTCTGAGTTATTTATTGATTCCACGGTTCAGCAAGAAAATTCAGCAGTTCAGCAAGAAAAGTCAGGATTAAGTTTAATTCTATCACCAAGATATCGCTTAGGCACAATGATGCTTTGGCTATGTTGTTTTATGAGTTTGTTGGTGTTTTATCTCCTAACAAGTTGGTTGCCAATAATGCTCAATCAAGCGGGTTTTAACACACAACAATACAGTACTCTTGCTGCTATCTTCCCATTTGGCGGTGTATTTGGTGCCATTATAATCGGCTATCTGATGGATAGTTTTCGTCCGGTCAGTACCATAAAGATTACCTATTTCATTGCAGTTATATTGTTTGTGATAACGAGTTTTTTTACCAATAATATTTATTTATTAGGGTTTTTTATCTTCTTATGTGGCAGTACAATTGCAGGTGCCCAGTCATCATTACCAACATTAACTGCGCTCAATTACCCTGTCCAAGGGCGTGCTTCAGGGGTATCATGGATGCATGGTATCGGGCGTATCGGAGCTATCTGTGGTGCGTTATTCGGCTCACAACTACTAGCGTTTAACTGGGGTTTAGGCAAATTGATTTTAATTCTTGCTCTACCAGTTTTGATTGCCGCTATTGCACTAGTGATTAAATCACGTACTACTCACTCAAAGTTAACTGTAAATGATGCGACGCTATCAAAACATTAATTAAGAAAGATATCACTAATGCTTGCTTGTAGTGATGAATTTGAACAGTATTAAAACTTCAAAAAGCACCAAAAGTATACTTTTGGTGCTTTTTTTATATAAAAAAATGAGTGTTGGATTATCAGCTTGGCACAAAAGTTGCACATACATATGTGGTATTTATTAAGCTATAATATAAATATATTAAAGTAATATGATGATATTGCATTAATTAAAAAATTCGAAGGGAATTTGTTATTTCTATAGCTATCGAAAAGGGTATTTAGTGTTACTTCTCATTAAACTCATGATGTTATGTTCATGACCTGTAGCTATTATTTACTAAGTACCTAAGTAGAGTATACTTTAGACGTATAGTCAGCGAACTACTAAATGGGTACGGCGTTAACCACATTAAGCCTACTCCAGTAGTACTTACACTTGGTCGCCTTGTAACCATTTTAGACTTCTTTGACTATAATAATTGTAAGAGATACGAGGATGTTGCATTAATTATCAAATAGGCCGAAGGGAATCCGCTATGTCAGTAGTTAACGACAAAGGAGTGTTAAATTTTACTTCTCAATATGCCCATGACGCCCATGATGTTATGTCCAAGATATGTGGCTATCACTCACTAAGTACCCTAGCAAAGCATTCATTAGACTTTCGTTATCAAGGGGTTATTCTACCCTATAATCGTATTGGGATAGGCACCATCCAATATGGGGCAGATGTGTGTATCGATATTTCAACACTTAGATCGTACAGTATCAGTCTACCTTTCTATGGCAAACAATATTTGACATATGATGGAATTACTTATCAATCTGATAAAAATAATGCGATTATTGTTTCTAATTCAAGTGAGCAAAGTTTAATTATCGAAGAAAACTGTCAGAAGCTTCAGTTTGTCATACCTGAGCATAGACTCTCTAAGGTTTTATCCTCACTAATCTCAGCACCTATTAGCGAGCCTGTTACTTTTTCGCCAACTATGCGGATTGATAATCATAGTTTGAATAAGCTATGGTGGCAAAATATTGAGTTATTTGTAAAATCTCAAATAACCACTGGTAACCCGAACCTACATTTCTGGACTGAAGACTATGAAGACTTTATGATCAAAGGCTTACTATTGTCTCAAGATCACAATTATTCTGATGAGATTCAGCAAAAGTTATTGACTGAAGAACCGGCGTATTTAGTTAAGGTTAAGCAGTTATTAATACAATATTCAAAAGAAAAGATTAGCATTGAAGATATTTGTCGCCGAGTGGGTGTCTCTAAATCCAAATTATATCAAGAATTTAATTGTTATTATGGCGTCAGCCCCATGGTTTTTTTGAAAAATCATCGACTTGACCAGATCAACAAGGTGTTGACTGCGCATCAATATAGAAACATATCTATATCAAAAGTGGCTCACGAATGGGGATTTAACCATTTAGGACGCTTTTCACAAGAATATCGGAAAAGGTTTGGTGAAACGCCTCGTGAAACACTGAAAAATTAGGCTGTGGTCTAAACAGTATACTCAGACCCTAACCCCTGCTGTCAAACACGGAATAAAACACCTGGTTATTTTCATCATGAAACCTGTGAATAAAAGTCTTGGAATACTTGAGTAGGTGATGTAAATCATAATCCTTTCTGTATTCTTTGACGGTTGTAAAAAATCTAAATAAGGACAGCACAAAAAGTGAAAAAGAAAAAAATAGTACGTTAAATAATTTTTTCGAGTTTTAATCAACTTGTAAAGCACTACTTACTGACTTCTAGTATTTTTCAGCTGATTTAAGTACCGTCAGGTCATCTTAGGGGTATAGTCAGCGAACTACTAAACAGTTACAGTATTAACCTCGTTAAGCCTACATCCTTATTACTTGCTACTTGCTACTTGCTACTTGCTACTTGCTACTTGCTACTTGCTACTTGCTACTTGCTACTTGCTACTTGCACTCGGTTGCCTTGTAACCATTTTAGACTTCCTTGAGTATATAACAAATATTATTGGTAGTAGGCAGTGCTCATAGACCCCTTAATTGTTGAAATTTTACTTAGCTAGGTCTGATTTTTCAGCTGCTCCCTCATCTTCGCGCATCTGCTCCCACTCATCTTGCTGTGCCAATACAGAGCCTTCAGGCGCAACAGAGGTTTCGCCTTCCTCCCACGGTGCATTGTCGGCAAGCTCTTCAATATGAATGGTTTTGATGTTGTAATCTGGCTGATAGTACAAGTCAAACTTGGCTGCTTTTACAGTGGAAATCATCATCATGGTTAAAATAACAATGAGTGGCGCACCAGAGAAAATAGAAGCGGTTTGCAAGGTACTTAAGTCACCTAAGAACATCAAAATTGCCGGTAATAAACACAAGGTGAATGCCCAAAATAATCGATTCCAGCGGTGTGGCTCTTCATCAACCTCACGTTGTACCACCGACGCCAAAATGTAAGAGATGGAGTCAAACGTGGTGGCAGTAAAGATAACCGCCAAAAAGGTAAATACCGCAACCACTGCATAGCTCATTGGTAAACTATTTAAGATGGCGAAAATAGCCGCTGTAGCAGACTCATTATTCAACACGCCGACCACATCGACAGTACCGGTCAACTGTAAATACAGACCATAGTTACCTAGGATGATCATGAAGATGGCACAGCCCATCGAGCCGTAAAACATCGATCCGACCACCATATTACGGATGGTACGACCCCGCGAAATCTTAGCAATAAATAAACCAATGGTTGGTGCAAATACCAGCCACCATGCCCAGTAGAATACTGTCCAATCTTGCGGGAAGGTGGTGTGCTCAAATCCTGCGCTCTCAAAATCTTTAAACGGTTCAATATAAGTCATCATACGTGGCATTTCGGTCAACGAGCGACCAATCGCCTCAAGACCCGTGTTTAAAATAAATACCGTTGGTCCTGCTATTAAGATAAACGCCAACAAAACCAGTGACAGATAAAAGTTAATATTAGACAGCTTTTGGATGCCACCTTTTAGACCTTGATAAGCACTGTAAGCGAAAATAAGGGTGGTGACTAACAGTACTACGATCTGCATTGAGGCATTACGCGGTAGACCAAATAGGTTGTATAACCCTTCGTTAATTAAAGGCGATGCCAAGCCCAATGTAGTCGCACCACCGCCCACCATGCCAAAAATAAACAGCACATCGAGCATCTTACCCCAGTTGCTGCTGGCTAATTTTTCACCCAATAATGGGGTTAAGGTTTGGCTGACTTTAAGGACAGGGGTCTGGCGCACGTAATAAAAATAGGCGATAGCAATTGCAGGCACTAGGTAAATTGCCCACGCCACAGGTCCCCAATGGAAAATACCGTAGGTTGATGCCCAGCGAATGGCATCAGGCGAGCCGGCTTCTAAATTAAACGGTGGACCTTGGAAATAGTACGCCCACTCAATCAATCCCCAGTACAAAATACTGGCGCCAATACCGCCGCAAAACAGCATGGCCGCCCATGATGCATCCGCAAATTCGGGCGTGTCTTCTGGGCGTCCTAATTTGATTTTACCAATATCAGAGAACACGATATAAATGACAAACATCATTGCCATGACACCGAATGCCAAATAAGCGACGCCAAAATTGTTGGTCACAAACGTGCGTGCCATACCGACCCAAATTTTACCTTGTTCTTGATAGAAAATAAGCGGGATACAAATCGCCAGTAGAATGGCAATGACCATTCCAAAGGTAAATTTATCGATACGGGTATCGGGTACATGGTCGGGTCGTCGTTGTGGGATGTCCATATTGACGCCAAACGTACCCAAATGAGGTGGCTTGTGATGATTTCTAGTGGTTTTAATAAAGTCTGGTAAATACTCTTTTGTGGACTGTTGAGAACTATTGTCCGAAGACTTTTGCGAAGAGGGGCTATTGTTACTGCCACTAGAGGTAGTCATCTTACTACTCCTACATATTAAAAAGGATGTTACTGCTAAATTTAGATTAAAAATTTTAGCCATCTTAACACAATAGGAAGTATTCGTGATTCAGCTGATAGGATAACGACTGTGACACAAAACAGGCCCATAACAAAGTTCATGACTGAGGTCATGATAATGGCAATAAAGAAGAGGATGTCACCGTTTAGATAACTATAAGGAGGTTAGGGTTGTGTGGTTCTGGTTTGACCACTGCTGCAGACGGCAACATTGAGTAGTAGATGGGAAGCCTACTTCGTCCATCTGCCGCGCATGATGTTGAGTAGATAGAATAAAGCGGTGGTGACAAGACTCAAGAATAAGATGTACCGTAAATCTTGACCTAAATGCATCGCCCAATTGATCACATAGTTTAGGATAAAGACGACACAAAAGAAGACCAGTACACTTTTAATTTTCATAGAGGTAAGCCTTGTCCATGGGTTAAGCTTAGATAATAGAGAAGAAGATCAGCAACGTTAATCACTACGATAGCGCAGAAAGCAGGACACGTCCAGTTAATAGCAAACGTCGAGAATTAATGATAGAGCCAGTCCAATATACAATCCCTAAGCGCATTGTCAACTAGCCACCTCTAATCAGCCGCTTTTAATCAGCTGATTTAAAATGATTCATCGAATAAATTAGTTAGCGATACAATCTCCATAATACTGCAGAATGTTGGTAAAATAGACGCCACATTAAATTTTGTACTTTTCACTCGAAATGGATCACATTATGAGCATAGCCACACCGAGCACCGCTACCCAAAATCTGCCTACCATTAAAGAAGATCGTATCTTAATTATCGACTTTGGCTCACAGTACAGCCAACTTATCGCTCGTCGTGTGCGTGAGGCTGGCGTGTTCTGTGAGATGTATCCGTATGACATTGATGCAGGCCGCATTGAAGCTTTTGGTGCTAAAGGGGTGATTTTGTCAGGGGGGCCAGAAAGTGTCCATGATGCCAATAGCCCTCGTATTAACCAAGCCTTATTTGATTTAGACGTGCCTATATTAGGCATTTGCTATGGCATGCAGGCAATGGCGGATCACTTCGGTGGTAAAGTTCAGGCCAGTGATGTCCATGAGTTTGGAGCCGCCGTTATTGATGTGACGGGTTCTAGCACTTTGCTCGACGGTATTGAAGATGAGCGTCAAGACAATAGTCGTCTGCATGTGTGGATGAGTCACGGCGACAAAGTGGTCGAAGCCCCAAAAGGGTTCGATGTGATTGCCAGCACGCCAAGCTGCCCAATCGCAGTGATGGTTAATGAGGACAAAAAATACTACGGTCTACAGTTCCACCCCGAAGTGACCCATACCTTGCAAGGAGATGTGTTGCTATCCCGCTTTGTGCATCAAGTGTGCGGCTGCGCTGGCGACTGGACACCAGACAACATCATCGATATGCGTGTTGAGCAGCTCAAAGAACAGATTGGAGACAAGCAAGTTTTATTAGGCTTATCAGGCGGTGTGGACAGCTCAGTGGTTGCAGCATTATTACACAAAGCCATTGGCAAACAGCTTACCTGTGTGTTCGTCGATAACGGTCTATTACGTCTGCACGAAGGCGACCAAGTGATGCAAGTATTTGCTGAAAACATGGGCGTTAAAGTGGTACGTGTTGATGCCGAAGACCGCTTCTTAGATGCCTTAGCGGGCGAGGCGGATCCTGAAGCCAAACGCAAAATCATCGGCAAGACCTTTATCGATGTCTTCGCCGATGCCGCACGTGATGTGAGCCAAGGCAGCGACGGCAAGCCAGTTGAGTTCTTGGCGCAAGGGACGATTTACCCTGATGTTATTGAGTCTGCTAAGTCGCATCAAGGCAAGGCACATGTGATTAAGAGCCATCATAACGTAGGCGGTCTGCCAGAAGATTTGGCGTTTAAACTTGTTGAGCCATTACGTGACTTGTTCAAAGATGAAGTTCGCAAGTTGGGCATTGCTTTGGGCTTACCGCACAAGATGATTTATCGTCATCCGTTCCCAGGACCTGGACTTGGGGTGCGTATCTTGGGTGAAGTCAAAAAGGAATACGCCGATATCCTGCGTCAAGCCGATGCCATCTTTATGCAAGAGCTTGAGCGCTCTGGTTGGTATGAAAAAACAGCACAAGCCTTCGCAGTATTTACGCCTGTCAAATCCGTTGGTGTGGTCGGTGATGGTCGCCGTTATGCATGGGTGATTGCGCTACGTGCGGTAGAAACGGTAGACTTTATGACTGCCCGCTTTGCACATCTGCCGTATGAGCTGATTGAGACCGTGAGTAACCGTATTATGAATGAAATTGCGGAAGTATCGCGTGTGACCTATGATGTGTCGAGCAAGCCGCCGGCAACGATTGAGTGGGAGTAGAGGTTGATCCAAATAGGCATTTATTGCGGTGTCAGGTTCGCTTAATGCACTTGATGTGCTATTTGCGCTCACCTTCCTTGCACTAAACCCTATTTGATTCACCCTAGGAGGTAGGTCGGTTTATAAATAAAAAGCGCCCAGTTAGGTGCTTTTTTGTCATTATAAACTTTATCAGTCAAAGGAGTTAGACTCTCTAACGTCCCCAAGTACTTGGATTAGCAACCATATATTTATGCATTGCTTTTATGTTTTCAATATTCTTTTTCTCAATACTGGTTAATTTATTGTCCACATTGGTATAACAAGGCACATACCAATCTTCCTCAGCGAATGTTTTAGCCCATTCAGTAGAGTTAAATGAATAGCCATGGCGAGCATAAATCTCATTACGCATATAATCTAGATCTGAAGGACTGGTAAACAACTCTTCATCTGTTAACAAACGATTTGAAGCCTCACTATAATAACCCTTATATTTTTCATAGCCACATTCTTTTTGTTTAAGATTAAAACTTTTGACGGATAGACCAAAAGCCGTATCGGTTTTAGGAAAAACTTTCCAAGTTCCTATTAACAGATCTGGACTATTCTTATTGGTCATCATATCAAATTGTCCATCTCCTATCTGAGTAGCAGGTTCATTTAACGTCAGTCGCCAAAAATTACCTTCTGCCTTAATAGTGCCGTTTAAAGGGCGTTTATTATGTTTGTATAAACTGCTGCCTCGAACGTTGCCATTAGAGACAGAGTCAATAAATAGCGTCGCTTTACCGTCACCAAATTTGCCTGAGAAAACACCAGTTGGATAGGTACTAGCATAGCTGATACCGCCGAGACACGTCACTGCAATAAAAGCGATGGGAAGGGTTAACGTTTTCATGGGTTTTCCTTAAGATTGATTTAGGGTATCCATCATCTGCAAAATTTTGGAAAGTCTTAAAAAATTCTTATTATTATTGAATCAATAGGTTAAATTTAATGTAGCATATTCTATTAAAAGAGTTAATTAAATTTAATTAATTATTCATTAAAAATCCATTAAGGTTTTACTGTATGTCAACTATTAAAGCCGAACATAAATTAATGGGCAAGGCCTTAAAATTTCTTACCTTAGGATTATTAGTTTGGTTTTGTTGGTTAATGGCCAAAACGGTACTTATTTATATCCCCTTTGAAGACAGAGCAGGGTTTCTTATCTTAAAAAGAGGTTGGGTCGAGTATAGCTGGTGGAGACTTGCGTTCAAAGTCCATGTTTATAGTAGTGGCATTGCCATGTTGGCAGGGTTTACCCAGTTTTGGAATATGTTCAACTCGGTTCGTTTTCCTAATTATGCAAAGTGGCATCGTAGATTGGGGTATGGTTATGTCTTTATCATTCTAGTATTGGCATTACCTTCGGGGTTTGTATTGGCTTTAACAGCGCTAGGCGGGCTGCCCGTTCGGATGAGCTTTACTGTATTGTGTTTCTTATGGGGACTGACTACGTTAGGGGGTGTTTATTTTGCTTTAAAAAGACGTTTCAAACGGCACAGAACCTTAATGGTTTATAGCTATGCATTAACCTTATCAGCGGTTACTTTACGTTTTTTAAAATTGGGGCTGTATCAACTCGCTCCATACTTCGAATGGCTTACCCCACTTCATATCTACCAAACTGAAAGTGTATTAGCCTGGGGGATAAACTTAGTGCTTGCATGGTTTTATTTAAATATAAAACAATTTAAGTTATTTAAATATTGGGCTAAATAACAAGACATTTGTATTCAGAAAAAATTAAAACCCATACCTTAAAACCCATTAATAACACGATAAATTTAATGTTTTTAATGATAACTTGCTAATTCTTATCAATAACAAGTAGCTATTCACGCTTTCCACTCCTATCTGCTTATTTATACGAGGCAGAGTCTAAGCTTTGGGGTGTCGCTTACTTCGTGCGCCTGAGGAGGGATAAAGTGAAGCACTGCTTCACCCCGACGCAAGAGAAAATCTACGATTTTCTGAAAAAAGCAAGCCTCTGCAACTCGTCTCAATAAGCAGGATATCCGTTGCAATCGTGGCTAAACCGCTTTTGGCGTTGACGTTCAAGGATGAAAAGGACAACACTCACACTTTAAACATAGCCTCAAAAGATAGTCTTGTTTATCGTGACTCATTCAGATTATCCAACATAACAATACCTATCGTAGCGAAATAAATAACAATAATGATTAGTTGACAATAGCATACCGATCGTACTTGCTTATCATCCCAATGACGTAAATATAGGGTCAATTTGATCAATAATAAAATAGCCAAAAACACGTTAAGATCTGAAAATAGTATCGTTAATACAATGATAAGCAGTAATATAAACTCTGTCTTTTGAATCAGTAAAACCACTTCCCATAGTGTACAAATTATAGCTATTATCAATAGTAGGAGTATAGAGTCCGGTAGCATTATCAATCCTATAGTCAGCGAACTACTAAACGGTTACAGTGTTAACCTCGTTAAGCCTACTCCCGTATTAATTGCTACTTGCACTCGGTTGCCTCGTAACCATTTTAGACTTCTTTGACTATATGACAACGTTGAACTAAATGAGGTATAGGCTAGAATAATCAAACATGTTGTTTCACGTGAAACCTGAATACTATAATAACTTTTTTTATAAAAAGATAACGTTACAAACTTCGTTTCTTTTAAGTCCTTATTAATTTTAAACGTTATCAACACGTAGCACTATTGTTTTAAATAGTGTGTAGCGATGGATTAACATTAAATGCTATAGTTAAGGATACTAAATACACCCTTCTGATGAGCTAAACTATGGCAAACCTAACCATTGCATACCCTACCTTGACCTCTGATACAGAACGCAGCCCCCTCTTTATACGCTCAAATATGGCCAATCGTCATGGACTGATTGCCGGCGCAACTGGCACCGGTAAAACGGTATCGCTAAAAGTATTGGCTGAGCAGTTTGCCGATCAAGGCGTACCGGTATTTATGGCCGATGTTAAAGGTGATATCTCAGGACTGGCACACGCCGGCGAGATGAGTAGTAAGCTGCAACAAAGGCTGGATGAACTACAGCTACCTACACCTAGTTTCACCGCTTATCGCTGTGTGTTTTGGGATGTGTTTGGAGAGCAAGGGCATCCGATTCGTACCACCATTAGTGAGATGGGGCCCTTGATCCTAGCGCAACTGCTAAATTTAAATGACACTCAGGCCGGTGTATTGACCGTTGCCTTTCGAGTGGCAGATGACGAGGGGCTGTTACTGCTAGACATGAAGGATCTGCGTCAGATGCTACAGTTTATCGCGGATAATGCGTCAGATCTGCGCAATCGTTATGGCAATATCTCAGCCGCTAGCGTTGGAGCAATACAGCGTCGATTATTGACCTTAGAGGATCAGGGAGCAGAACAGTTTTTTGGAGAGCCTGCGCTCAATCTTGATGATTTAATCCAGACGGACGAGCACGGGCGCGGGATCATCAATATATTAGCCGCCGATAAGCTCATGCTGAGCCCGCAGTTATACAGTTGTTTATTGCTGTGGTTAATATCCGAGCTATATGAGACGCTGCCTGAAGTGGGCGATATGGAAAAACCAAAAATGGTATTTTTCTTCGATGAGGCGCATTTGTTATTTCAAAATGCCAATGATGCGTTATCACAGAAGATTGAACAAGTGGTACGACTTATTCGCTCAAAAGGGGTGGGCATTTATTTTATAACTCAAAACCCAACCGACATTCCAGATGATATTTTAGGTCAGCTTGGTCATCGTATTCAACATGCGTTACGTGCCTTTACACCAAAAGATCAAAAAGCCATTCGTGCCGCCGCGCAAACCTTTAGGCCCAATCCCAATGTCGATGTGGAAGCCGCATTAACAACGCTTGGAGTGGGTGAGGCGTTAGTCAGTGTGCTCGATGAGTCAGGGACACCGACGCCAGTAGAGCGGGTATGGATGTTAGCGCCTAATAGCCAGTTTAAACCGCTTAGTGCTGGCGAGCGTTTGGATATTATGAATAATAGCGATCTAGCAGGGGTCTATGAAGAGGCGATTGATCGCGAAAGCGCGTATGAGCTACTCAATAAACGGGCGCAACAGGCCATAAAAGAAGAGACTGAGCAAGTAGAGCAGCAAGAAGCCCTTAAGCAAGCAGAAGCAGACGCTAAAGTAGCTGAGAAGCTAGCCAAAGAGGCCGATAAGTTAAAGGCTAAGCAACAAGCGGAGGCTTTAAAGGAGCAACAACGCGCTGAGAGGGATCGTGAAAAGATCAAGCAACGTGTCATTGGCACGTTAGCGACCAGTGTGGCACGGCAAGTAGGCGGCGCCACAGGCGGTAAGATTATGCGGGGTATATTGGGGTCGTTGTTTCGGTAGTCCCGATTGGAATAATATCTTAATCAGCGTTTACATATAATCTGAACGGTTATTAGCTTAGATAGCGATTGAATTACCAACGATATTAACAATGTCTAGTTCATTTATTTTAGGAGAGTGCTATGCTGGATACACCTAATAAACTCAAACCATTAGGACAGTCAGCCGTTATTTCTGTTTCTGTCGCGTTTTTAGCGGCAGCATCCGGCTGTGCCACAATAGCTGTTGTTGGTGAGGCCAAAGGTAGTACGGTCGTTACCCAAACCTCTGAAAAACATATCTTAATAGAGGATGAACTGGTTGCTTTTGGTAAGCCCGCTCAGGCCTTACCTAACATGCCAGCAGATAGCGTAGTGATTGTCGGCAACCAAAAAAGCTATGTTTTAAGCACAGGTGGAACAGAGATGATGAGTCTCTTGACGGGTCTTAGCCCAAAAAATATCAAAGTTGACAGTGATATGACTTTTTATTCACCCTATAACGACGGTCACTTTGAGGGCACAATGAGACTGTCTTATGCTAAGCCTAAAAATAGTTTTACCCAAAGCGACTATCAGGTATTTGACAAGCTTGCTGGCAAAGACTGCAGTAAAACCAGCGATAAAGAAGCGGGAATAGTCCGTTACTGCTTTAAGATACCCATTGAGGGTGGGGTATTCCCTAAAGTCAGCAATTTTGATACGGTCAAGTCACAATATAACGCCCTCAGCAAAGCATACCCGGTTGTTCTATATACCATGGATAATGAAACAAAGAGAACTTATGAAAGAGGTAATGTCGGTAGTCTTGTATTGTTGCCCTTTGCCGTTGCTTTTGATGTGG
This sequence comes from Psychrobacter sp. CX18, assembly GCF_057396215.1. Taxonomy (NCBI): domain Bacteria; kingdom Pseudomonadati; phylum Pseudomonadota; class Gammaproteobacteria; order Moraxellales; family Moraxellaceae; genus Psychrobacter; species Psychrobacter sp. CX18. The sequence goes on from NZ_JBXYJH010000001.1 coordinate 208,195, forward strand.
TGACCTTTCCCATATTTCTATTATGGATGGATGAAAAACATTACAATAAATAAATCAAGGGCAAAAAGCTATCAGGCTAGGGTTATACGGGGTATATTAGGCTCATTTTTCAGATAAAAACAGTTTAGATCAAAACTGTTCAAATAAAAAATGGTTAAAGGGACAATACCACAAGTGTTGTTCCTTTATTTTTAAAAGCTCACAATCCACCAGTAATAACAGAAAGTCATAACTTCTCAAAATTGATGGTTTAAATTGTAAGTCACAATGTGTGATTTAAACTCTTAATAGCACCTTGCCATTTTTACCATTTTGGCGCTCATCCGACACCGCTTCTTTAACATCCTCTAAGTCATAAATAGCTTCGACAGGAAGAAGCAACTGATCGCTTAGGGCTCGTTCGACAAGCTCAGAGATTAGGCGACGTTTATTCTCAAGATCCATTTCGCGACTGGTTTTACTGCCCCAAAACCCTTTAATAACTGCTTGTTTAAAGATAAATGGGCCCGGGTCTATCATCATAGGCTCACCTGCCATCACTCCAAATGAGACTAACGTGCCGCCATGACCCAATACGGATAACAATTCATTACTGGCACTACCCCCTAAAGAGTCGGCCGCCGCACTAATTTGAGACTCGCCTACGATGTTGCGTACTTGATCCTTCCAGTTAGGAGATGAGGTATCAATCGCGTGCTTAATCCCCAGTTCATTAAGCTCTCGAGCAGCTTCAGCACGACGTACTAAGCTAATGGTATGGATACCACGGGCTGCTGCTAGCATCGCAAAGGATTTGCCAACCGCACCGTTTGCCGCATTTAAAATAGCCCACTGACCCAGTTGTAACTGCATAAACTCAAGTAGCATCAAGGCACTCAGTGGCATAGCGATCAACTGGGCGGCTATGTGATCTTCAAGCGTCTCTGGGATAGTAAATACCATTGTTGCTGGAGCGGTAAAATACTCCGCCCATGTACCCTGAACACTGGCGGCAGCAACTCGGTCACCAACGGCAAATCCTTCTACATTTTCACCAACGGCATCAACCACACCAAACGCTTCACTACCTGCGATGGCCGGTAAGGTGGGTTTATCGCCATATTGACCTTTGATAGTGGCTAAATCATGATTATGAATAGTAGCCAATATGGTTTTGACACGTATCTCATCTGGACCAGGTTCTGGTATCGGGGTATCGGTGACTGTTAAAACCTCAGAGGGATTGCCAAAAGTATGATAAGACGCACTACGCATGATACGTTCCTTATTTCGCATGAATGGGGTTTAGCATGAAGGGGCTTTGATACTAAAGGGATTTAGCATGATTGAGGATTATCATAAATGCGGGGCTGAGGCTATTTATATCAAAGCGTTTGTATGGTTTTTAACCTCACTACTAACCCTAACAAAGCATCATTCTTATTATCAATATAACTCTAGTTAACTTGTATTTATCTGACCATGACTATAATACTTAGACTTAAGGTCAAAAGCTTTGTATATAACATAAAACTATTAAAATTTATTGACAACGTTATATATTTTTTTTATTAATATGCCTACAATAGTCAATTACTGTTATTTTAACCACCTGTAATAAATAGTAAACTCGATATCAGATTTTATACTCAATGTAACGCCTGTAGTTTGTTTACTTGTGTTTACTTTGATTGGGTTTACTTAAAGCGTTGCTTTCAATATTTGATTGAAATGTCTGTTTAATGGGGTTTGCTTTAACGCCTAAACCTCTCATTGATTACGATAGTTCTCGTGAACTATTTCTTAGCCATAGTTAAAAGGATGTCAACATGCTCAAACCAACCTCACTATTTAACGCCGTTTTTGTTCCCACCTCTTTAGCGCTAGCATTGGCACTAGTTGGTTGTGGTGATAAGTCAGCTGATACCAGTGGCTCAGCTAATATTGACCCCAATGTGATGGCTGACAAACAAGAGATGGTCATTAATAACGGCGCTGAGCCAGAGTCGTTGGATCCGCATAAAGTATCAGGGGTGCCCGAAGCCAATATTCTGCGTCAGATGTTGGTAGGGTTGACGACAACAGATGCTGAGGGTAAAACCATTCCGGGTATGGCCGAGAGTTGGGATAGCCCTGATAATAAAGTTTGGACCTTTAAAATTCGTGATGCTAAGTGGTCAAATGGCGATCCAGTGACCGCCGAAGACTTTGTTTACAGTATGCGCCGAGTGCTTGATCCTACTACCGCTTCACCTTATGCCAGCTACTTAGCAGATGCCAAGGTAGTGGGGGCACAAGATATTATTGATGGTAACGCTAAGCCAGATACCTTGGGTGTCAAAGCACTAGATGATAAAACGCTACAGATCACGCTATCAGAGCCCGTGCCTTATTTTCCAGATACGCTTATTCACACCTCTGTTAAGCCCGTCAATCCTAAAGCCGTGCAACAATTTGGTGATAAGTGGACTGACCCTGCCAATATTGTGGTCAATGGGCCCTATAAAATCAGTGAATGGCAGGTAAATGACAAAATAGTATTAACGCGTAACGACAGCTACTATGACAATGCAAATACGACCCTAGATAAAATTACTTTATTGGCTATTCCTTCAAGTACCACGGATGTGGCACGCTATCAGTCTGGCGAAATCGATGTCACTTATAACGAAATACCGCCTGAGCAGTTTGCCTCGTTAAAAGAGCAATTGGGCGATCAGCTACAAGTGTCACCCATGCTATGTACGTACTATTATGAGTTTAATACCGTCAAACCACCATTTGATGATGTTCGTGTCCGTCGTGCGCTAGCATTGGCGCTAGACCGTGATACCATTACCGATAAAGTCATTGGTCAAGGGCAAACTCCTGCCTACCAGTTTACGCCAGTATCGACTAATGCGATGGAAAATAATAAGCCTGAATGGCAAAGCTGGAGTCAGGAAAAGCGGGTTGAGGAAGCCAAAAAACTGCTTAACGAAGCTGGCTATAACCAAAACAACCCTCTAAAGTTTGAGCTACTGTATAACACCAATGACAACCATAAAAAGATTGCTGTTGCTGCCAGCTCGCTATGGAAGCAGTCGTTAGACTTTGTCGATGTCAACTTGGTTAATAAAGAATGGAAAACCTATTTGGACACTCGTCGCAATGGTAACTATGACATATCGCGCGCAGGCTGGTGTGGCGACTATAATGAGCCTTCTACTTTCCTAAATATTGTCAAATCTGGCAACAGTAATAACCATGGTAAATACTCAAGTCCTAGGTTTGATAGCATCATTACCCAAACCTTAAAAGCAGGCGTGAGTCCTGAGCAGCGAGCTCAACTGTACAAACAAGCCGAACAACAGCTTGATGCAGATATGCCATTGCTCAATATTTACCATTATGTAAGCCCACGTCTTATCAAGCCATACGTTATCGGCTTCCCAACCAAAGACGCGTTAGATAACTGGCAAGGTAAAGATCTAAAAATTGCCAAACATTAGAGTCTGCTTGATCGTTCACCACGTCAGTATAAGACCTCTGGTAACGAATACACTTTGGCATAAATTATGCAAAACGGCTTATGCAACGCTTTTTCGGGTTATGCCACATGGGTGTAACCTGAATAACCGAACCTATAATCATTAAATGATAAACATTGAATAGCATTGGTTAACGATAACTAGATTAACCAAAACCAGATTAACCAAAGCTAGGTTTAACAGGGGCTAGATTACTTAGCCCCTGCCGCAATGCTATAGTCAAAGAGCTTTAAAGTAGTTACAAGTCAACCGAGTGCAAGTACTACTGGAGTAGGCTTAACGAGGTTAACACTGTGATTCTTTATAAGTTCGCCGACTATATTTATTGGTCACTCGTATTCTATTAGTGAAGGGTGAGATTCATCTGTTTAACTGGCTTACAAAATGACTAGCGATTGAAGGATATGACTATGAATCAGTCTTACCGTGTCTTTAAAAAAGCAGTGTGTTGTAGTGCAGTTGCCTGCGCTTTTTAATGTATTCCATATTGTGAAAATCAGCATGGTCAAGCCATACGTAATTAACTTTCCCATTCAAGATCCATTAAGCAACTGGCAAATTAAAGACGTCTCTATTGCGAAGCATGACTAGGGGTGTGAATTAGAAAGAACATCACAGATTAACGAGTTTTTCTCAATTCAAGTAGCCTTATTGACAACAGAGGGTTTATGTTAAAGCTTATATTTCGGCGAATATTAGAAGCCATTCCGACCATGTTTATCCTCATAACCGTGTCATTCTTTATGATGCGCTTGGCGCCGGGCAGTCCGTTTAGTGGAGAGCGTAGTTTCTCACCTGCTGTTATGGCCAATATTGAAGCCAAATATCATCTTAATGATCCGATGTGGCTTCAATATGTCAATTATCTGAAGCAAATTGCGGTGGGCGACTTTGGGCCGTCCTTTAAATACAAAGATTACACCGTTAATGAGCTACTCGCCCAAGCCTTACCTGTATCTATAGAGCTTGGCTTATATGCTTTTATTTTGGCAGTGGTGTTAGGGCTCATCTTTGGCATTGTAGCCGCCTTAAAGCAAAACTCTTGGATTGATTATGTGGTGATGGCCTTTGCCAATATCGGGGTGGTGATACCAAGCTTCGTTAAGGCGCCACTCTTAGTACTTATCTTTGCCATTACCTTAAAGTGGTTGCCAGGCGGCGGCTGGAATGATGGGGCAGTACAGAATTTAATTCTTCCGGTTACGGCGTTGGCGCTGGCTTATACGGCAAGTATTGCGCGTATTATGCGCGGCTCAATGATTGAGGTGATGAACAGTCAATATATTCGTACCGCCCGCGCCAAAGGTCTGCCGATGCAGCGCATTGTTTTTAAACATGCCTTACGTCCAGCGATGCTGCCAGTTATTTCTTATTTAGGCCCTGCTTTTGTGGGCATTATCACCGGCTCAATTGTCATTGAGACTATCTTTGGCTTGCCGGGTATCGGTCAACTGTTCGTTAACGGGGCACTCAATCGTGATTACGGTATGGTGCTGAGCTTAACCATATTGGTTGGGGTATTAACGATTTCGTTTAATGCCATTGTCGATATTTTATATGCGGTTATTGATCCTCAAATTAAGTATTAGCCTTAATAGCTAGATCGTAAGTGTTAAGTAAATAGCTCGTAAGTATATCGATCATAAGTATAAATAAGACAACACCAGATTTAACGAATAAAACCCTTAAACACCACACGCTATAGTCGAAGAACCCTGTAGTTCGCGGACTATAATAGTAATAAGGATGACTATGAGTGTTATCACTGATAAAGCAATTGATTTAGATGAGCCGACGGCACCTGCGATCAAAGGTCGAAGCTTATGGCAAGATGCGTGGCGCCGCTTTTATCAAAACAAGGCCGCTATTGCCAGTTTGGTTATCTTGTTTTTGGTGACATTGTTTGTGGTATTCGTGCCTATGCTGGCTCCATTTGGTTATGCAGAAACCGACTGGGGGTATATGCAGGGGGCACCGTCCTTTGATAATAAGCATTACTTTGGCACTGATTCGTTAGGCCGTGATTTGCTGGTACGTACGGCTATTGGTGGTCGCATTTCGCTGTTGGTGGGGATTGCGGGAGCAACGGTGGCGGTGATATTCGGCACGGTGTATGGGGCAACTTCTGGCTATTTGGGCGGTAAGATCGATGCGGTCATGATGCGCTTTTTAGAGATCTTAAACGCCTTCCCGTTTATGTTCTTCGTGATCTTGCTAGTGACTATTTTCGGTCGTAATTTGATGCTGATCTTCGTTGCCATTGGCTTGGTGTCATGGCTTGATGTAGCTCGTATTGTACGTGGACAAACCTTAAGTTTGAAGAGTAAAGAATTTATTGAAGCGGCGCATGTGGGCGGGGTGTCAGGTTTTAATATTATCATGCGTCATATCGTGCCTAACGTACTGGGTGTCGTGGTAGTGTATGCCTCGCTACTGGTACCGAGTATGATTTTGTTCGAATCTTTCTTAAGCTTTTTAGGCTTAGGGGTACAAGAGCCCATGACCAGTTGGGGGGCACTGCTGCAAGAAGGCTCACAGACCATGCAGGTTGCGCCGTGGCAGATATTAATACCGTCCGTATTTTTGGTAGTGACCTTGTTCTGCTTTAACTTTATCGGTGATGGCTTACGTGATGCGTTTGATCCTAAAGACCGTTAACTAGGCCTTAGTCCTAGGATAGTAAGTATAGTAAGTATGGTAGGACGAAAGCACCACAGATTCTAGCTTAGACATCATTTAACCGAATAAACAAATTATCTGATAGCCAATTATAGCCAATACAGGTAACACCGTTATGACAGTATTAAAAGACAACCTAAAATCAGGAATTGAGGGCAGTAATTCAGCAGACCTACTGCAAGTAAAGGATCTATCGGTGCAATTTAGTACCGAAGATGGGTTGGTGACCGCTGTAAATGGACTCAATTTTAATTTGCATCAGGGTGAGACTCTGGGTATTGTCGGTGAGTCAGGCTCAGGTAAATCGCAGACCGCATTCGCTATAATGGGGTTATTGGCTAAAAATGGTCATGCCAAAGGATCGGTATTATTTGAAGGACGTGAGCTACTTGGCTTGTCTGAAAAAGAGCTAAATAAGCTACGCGCCGAACAAGTGTCTATGATCTTCCAAGATCCAATGACTTCTCTAAATCCCTATATGAAAATCGGGGATCAGCTGGCAGAAGTGCTGATATTGCATAAAGGCATGAGCAAAAAAGACGCGTGGAATGAAGCGGTCAAGATGCTTGATGCAGTAAAGATACCTGAAGCACGTAAGCGTATTGGCATGTATCCGCATGAGTTCTCAGGCGGTATGCGGCAACGGGTGATGATTGCGATGGCGCTGTTATGTCGTCCTAAGCTGTTGATTGCTGATGAGCCGACGACCGCGCTCGATGTGACGGTACAAGCGCAAATCATGACCTTAATGAATGAGCTTAAGCGCGACTTCGGTACGACGATTATTATGATTACCCATGACTTAGGCGTGGTGGCAGGTATCTGTGATAGAGTGTTGGTGATGTATGCAGGTCGCACCATGGCCTATGGCGAGACGGAAGATATCTTTTATAACCCGACTCACCCTTATACCAAGGGGCTACTAAGAGCCATTCCGCGCTTGGATAATAACAGCGGTAAGCTTGAGACGATACCGGGAAGTCCGCCAAACTTACTCAGCCTACCACCCGGATGCCCCTTCTATGAGCGTTGTCCTTATGCGATGGACATCTGTCACGATGTGCCGCCTCCTCTTGAGTTTTTACCTCACGATAGACAGCGGGCATGTCACTGGAAGCCTGAAGACGTTGCCAATACTGAGCCACAAGATGCGCAAGATCAAATCGTGACAGGGATGGAGGGATAAGCCATGACACAGACTAAAAACAATCGAATCGATGTGGTCAATGATGCGCCTTTATTGCAAGTAAGGGATGTGGTGACAAGCTTTGATATCAAACAAAAAGGCAGCTATTTTTGGCAGAAGCCTGCAACCCTAAAGGCGGTCAATGGCGTGTCGTTTGACCTATGTGCTGGCGAGACCTTGGGGGTGGTCGGTGAATCGGGCTGTGGTAAATCCACCTTGGCTCGTACTATTATTGGCTTAGTCAAAGCCCGTTCAGGCAGTATTAAATTTAATGGAGAGGAGATGGTTGGCGCCACTAAAAAACAGATGCGCCTTAAACGTAAAGATATCCAAATGATATTTCAAGACCCCTTAGCGTCGTTAAATCCACGTATGACCGTGGGTGATATCATCGCCGAGCCACTACGCACTTATTATCCTAAGATGCCTAAGGCAGAAGTTGAAGAGCAAGTACGTGCCATGATGAAGAAGGTGGGTTTGCTGTCTAATCAAGTAAACCGCTATCCGCATGAATTCTCCGGTGGTCAGTGTCAACGTATCGGTATTGCACGTGCGCTTATCTTAAAGCCGAAGCTGATTATTTGTGATGAGCCAGTATCAGCACTGGACGTCTCCATTCAGGCACAGGTGATTAACCTATTGCAAGACGTGCAAAAAGAGATGGGCTTGGCGTTGATCTTTATTGCGCATGACTTGTCTGTGGTCAAGCACATATCTGACCGAGTGCTGGTGATGTATTTGGGCAATGCGGTTGAGCTTGGCGTCGATAAGGCGGTGTATAGCCATCCTACCCACCCTTATACCAAAGCTTTAATGTCAGCGGTGCCTATTCCAGATCCTCAAATTGAGCGCAATAAAACCATCGAGCTCTTAGAAGGTGATCTGCCAAGTCCGATTAATCCGCCTTCAGGCTGTGTGTTCCGTACTCGGTGTCCTATTGCGGATGATGGCTGTGCTCAAACAAAGCCAGTACTTGAAGGTCGCAGTGATCATCAGGTGGCCTGTATTAAAAATAGAGTGCCTATTATTGGCGGAGGTGACGAAGGTGAGGTAGCCTAGCCTCTCGTACCGCCCATAGATAGTAAACTGTAGTTTTAAAGCAGTAAGATAACAGTAAGATTTACTACATATTTAGTATGTTATTCGTTATAGAAGACGTTATAGTTAAGAAAAAGAGATCCTAGTAGATGCTCAATTTTATCAATTAACATAAACAAGGACGTTGTCATGTCAAATTTAACCCAGTCATATCTAACTCGATCTGCCCTGAAGAAGTCTACTTGTCTAAAAGCTATTGTCGGTGGCGCATCGCTGTCTGCCCTTTTATTTACCTCAGGCTGTGCCACATCTGAATTACTCGATTCGGGTAGCCGTACCACAACAAGTACGACATCTAGTAAGCAAATACTGGTAGAAGATCAGTTGGTGGCGTTCGGTCGTCCCGCGCAGCCGCTACCCAATATGCCAGGCAGTAGCGTGGTTATCGTTGGTGAAAAGAACAGCTATGTACTGAGTCAAGGGGGTCCTGAAATGGTCAATATATTGACCAATCTTACCCCCAAAAATATCCAAGTCGACAGTGATATGACTTTTTACTCACCTAATAATGATGGCTATTTCCAAGGTGAGATGAAGATGTCCTATGCGAAACTAAGAGATGAGTTTAAGCGCAGTGACTATCAGTTCTTTTTACAAAATGGAGGTAAAGAGTGTACCAATGCGAGTGATGAACGTATTGGCGCACAGCGCTTCTGTTTTAATGTGCCTATTAAAGGTGGCGTGTATCCTGCGGTTAGCAACTTAAGTATGATTCAGTCTAAATACAACGCGTTAACCAAACCGTATCCTGTTGTTATTTACACCCACTCTAATAGTCAAACGACCACTCGAAGTGGCAATAATGCGGGTGAAAAATTAGTGCTATTGCCGTTCGCCTTGGCATTCGATGTGGTTACCTTTCCGTTCCAAATATTGGACGCTATTGCCAATTAAAGCTGAATTAAGAAGTCAGTCACAGACCCTAATTTAAAATACCGCTGTATTGACAGCGGTTTTTTTACGTCAAAACTTTTAATGTCTAAACTATTTAACGTCAAAACTATTTAACGTTGAAACTATACCTTTCTATAAAAAATACTTTTTTTATTCAGCCCCTAATTTCTAGACTTGGCATGACTTGTTAACCCTATCACCGACTCTTAATAAATTTAACCTAAAGCCTTAATGACGGTGATGCTAAAAGACCTGTACGGTCGTACGTTATACACTCAAAATCTTGAGCCGCTGGTGTAAGTTTGTTATTTAATCTTATTGGTCTTGGTCAGTGTAAAAATCGATACGGCTTAAAATGTGGGTTTGTATAACATACGCACACACATAAGCACTTGGCCACGCAAATGCAAAAGCCAAGAGCCACGAACTGATAAGATGCTCAAAATAAGCATCACTATAGCCCTCTTTAATCAGTATTAATGCGCCAGAAATAATTACCGACATCAGCGAGGCCATCAGTCCTGTAAATATCAGACGATAATATTTTTGATGAATACGTATTTTAGGTGAGGGCCTTTGGTTTTGAGAAGATTCGGTCATGGGTTCATGTGACTCCATAAGGCGTATTAAATTCATAATATCATTTCTAAGAATTAACCCACCTGGGTCAAACTCGGTTTTTGGCTCGGTTTTTGGAAGGATTAATTCTTATCCTCCATTCAAAAAGCCTCTCTTATTTAGGAGAGGCTTTTGCTTTTTGAAAGCTTGGCGCGTTTATCACGAAGTAATCATGAGGTAATCATTCTGTCTCTATTTAATCTTAACCTCTTGATTTAGATTATCATAACAAATGCTATTTATGAGCTCTGTAAAATTTTTGCATAAAAATGTCAGGATATGACATCCCCTTTATGTTTCCACACACCCTATAAGCACTTTAGCCATTATTGACTGCATTAAATTAGGTTGGTTGAATAGTTAATTTAAGTGTATTATTGATTTAACTGATTTACCTTATCTAAAGGTCCTACATAATTAGGACACCCCATTTCATTATCGCTCATACTTGATATCTATACTCTATAATCATACTCTATAACCATACTCTATATAAGAGAGGCTTAAATGACCCCGATCAAAAAACAATTGCGAAAAGTGATTGCCATGTTGCTTGCCGTATCTGTTATCGGCTGTACAACCCCTAATGCCGTAACGGTCGCCACCACTCAAAAGCTGTTACAGCATGAGCGTACTAAATCAGGTTTAGAGGTTAAGTCTTTTGTGTTGTCGACTGGCGAGACACTGGTCTATGCTGACAATAACAACGTTACTGCTGAGCCCTTACTACTGATTCATGGCTTTGGCGGTAATATGGACAACTTCGTGCGTATCGCTGATGAGTTCAAAGATTACCACGTGATTATTCCAGATCTATTAGGATTTGGAGGCTCTGACAAACCGATGTTGGCAGATTACCGTGCCGATGCCCAAGCCAAGCGGTTGCATGAGCTGATGCAAGCCAAAGGTATGACGCCTAATTTGCATGTGGGTGGTAACTCGATGGGTGGGTCTATTTCGGTGGCATATGCAGCAATGTACCCAGAAGAAGTAGCTAGCGTATGGCTGATAGACAGTGCTGGGTTTTGGTCAGTGGGTAGGTCTGAGACCTTTGAAGGTACAACGCTTGAGAACAACCCACTATTGATTAAAGATTATGAAGATTTCTATAACCTGTTAGATTTAGTGATGAATAAACCACCCTATATTCCCAAAACATTAAAAGCAGTATTGGCTCAAGAAAGGATTGATAATCAAAAACTTGAGGCTGTTATCCTGAAACAAATCGTTGAAGATAATGTTGAGGAGCGTGCTAAGATCATCGCTCAATATAACATTCCTACTTTGGTTGTATGGGGTGATAAAGATCGAGTAATTAAGCCTGAAACCGCCTCTCGCATTGCCCAAATTATACCGCAAGCGAAAGTGATTATAATGCCAGACATTGGGCATGTGCCCGTATTAGAAGCAGTGAATCAATCGGCTGATGATTATAAGGCATTTCGAGAGGGACTAAAGAAAGAGTAGTTTGGATGTCAAATGCGGTTGACCCAGCAGGTTCTAAAGGTATTAAGGCTTTTAAACTAAATATTGAAGACATCACTGAACATGGTTTGACTAATATTGTAGCTTCTTCTGATATTCTTGAAAATTTCAATAAAATAATTAAGAAAAATGAAGTGAAGATTTATGAAAAATAGAAATATTGAGATTAGAAATACAGTTAAAAAAATAACTAATTTATTCAAAAATAATAATTTTGATATGGGGTATGAGCTGCTAAAAAACTCAAATCTACCAGATGTTGCATTTTTGGAATGTGAAGGAAATGCAGAGTTTTATAAAAAGAACTATAGTGCTGCATTCGATTTTTACAATCAGGCATATGAAAAAGATAGTAATTATAAGATATCGAGATATTATTATCTATGGGCTTCAGATTTTTTAAATAAAAATGATCTCGTTCAAGCTTTTCAATACTACCAAGAATCAATCGAAATAGAACCTGATTTTGTCGATGCTTATATTGATTTAGGTGCTTTGTTAATTGATATAGGAGAGTTAGAATCCGCTAAAAAGTGTTATGAAGATGCCCTTGCTATAGATCCACAAGATCAGTTAATTAGAAAGAGTTTAGATTCTTTAAAAGCCATAATTAAAAATTAGCATTCAAAACTGATTCAAACGAAACGCTACCATGAACTACTAACTAAATCAACAACTTGAATAAGAATAAGGGTGAGTTATTTTTAAACTTTAACAGGTTTAGCAAGCGTAGCGTGGGTTAGCGATAGCTTAACCTGCGAATATATTGTTCCAAAATCTCATATCTAAACACCAAACCTTTCATAAGCTGTTTCGTGTCCACGCTATGTTTACTACAAGCCCGACCTCGCTTACTTATCGAAAGACACATTAGCGATTGCGGTGTTTTTTGTGATAATAAAGCCACGAGCAAGCCCATAAAGTCGATTCTGTGAGCCATTATGGACTACCATCTTAGCAACAGAATAGTTTGTTGCCATAAATAGACGTGGGTTACGTTTTTCTGCACCTCTTTGAGGTTTGAAAAATCTAACCCACGCTACGCTGGCTAGCAAATGCTGTAACTTCATCAAATGGTAAAATAACAAGACCCGTAGGTATGTCCACTTCTATAAATTTTGGTAGTATCGTTGGAGGAAATATGACAGCAGGTCAAATTGACGGTGTCATTGAAGGTAGTTCTGTGGGTGTACAAGTTTGCCATGGTGCATGTATCGGAGGGATATATACCGCATCGAAAAATAAAGTAGTTACCTATGGTTTAGGAACAAGTCAAATTGGATTAAGTGGTGGTAAAATGGTTAAGGAGAGCGAAGAAAATAAGCAAAAGGTACTGAGCATGCTAGGTATTAAGTAATGAACAATATTGTTTCTATTGTAAGATATGTTTTTATCACAATGGTTGTATCTTTATTTATATTCATCTGGTGGGGGTTTTATGAAGAAGGCTCACTAGGATTCGGAGGTACAACACCACCAAGAGAGGATAGACCATCCATGGAGGAGGTCACAATATTATTAAATAACGTGACTAAAGGACTTCCTCCTGCAGAACGTAACACTGAAATGTCAAAACCTGAGGTGCGATACGCTAATAAGGTATATAGGAACCCATCGCAAGAAATGGTTGATCGATTAATTAAAAATATTAACAACCAGCAAATTTGGCAAAAAGTATATTTAGAAGACTATAGAGAATACGATTATTGCTATAATCAATATAACCTTAATGTTGAAAAACTAGATGGTTTTTTCCCAGACAATAATATAAATGAAGAGTTACACGTGTCTGTCAGCTGGACTGTTCATAGTCCTTGCCGTAAAGCCTATCTTGAACGTTCAAACGCCAAAGTGTCTTGAGCGATTTATGGAAAATTATGATAGTTATTAGCTCAGTTGTTTAGGGGATAGTTACAAAATAAATACTACTATAGTCTAGCAGATGGAAAGTTTTATACAGGTAAAATCTCAGATGGGGTAGTAGCACCACTGCTATACAGAAAACGCTTAAAGACGATGATTTTAAAAGTAGTGTTAATAAAGCGTTAAGATACTTAGGTTAAGCAGAGCCCACCACAAATTCTGTGTAACTGCGATTTAGATTAAATGCTTACTCTTTCCAAGATTAAAATAAAAAGCTGAGTTTAGACTCAGCTTTTTTACGCATATTTATAAACCATAAGACCTCAGTAGCTTTGAAGAAGCACTCACCTCCAGCTTACGCACCTCCTTAGTGGAAGTCTTTGCAGGTGATACCAGGTTTCCATTTGTTATCAAAGCTCATACATACAGTATCTGCTAAAATTAAATAAAGAGCTTTCACGTAATGAGATTCAAGAATATATTAATGAGGGTAGAAGTAAAACGCATCAAAAGTTGTTTAAATTAATCGAACTAGGTCTTATACATAAGAAAGGCCAAAGTAGAGCTGTTGTTTATTTCTTATCGAGTGTCGATAAGAACTAAGCGCAAATGAACGCAAATGAACGCAAAATGTTTATATATTGTCTCTAACCCCACTCCCGAGGAGCGGTTTAGCCTTGACAGTAGCGGTATCCTACTGGTTTGAGCGAGTTGCGGTGGCTAAAGATGAGGGGGTGTCGAGGTAACAGCAACAACTCATTTTGTGTCACCGCCTCGCTCATATCAGTAGATACAAGCGAATGGCGAGATTGGCTACTCAGTTAATTTACACTCCAAATCCTCCTACCCTCTAGGCGGCCACGGTCTATCCTTTTCACTTTCGATCCATTCCGCCACATATCCCGTAGCAGGCAATTTTAAATCAGATTGACCCAGCGCATCTAAGATCTTTTGAGTGTCTATCACCTTTCCGCCTTTGGTCACACCAGTACGCAATAAAGCAGTTGAGCACGGTTTGCCTTTTACCCACATAGATTGTTCGACATAGATCCAGCGCTCGTCAATAGCAGCGATGTGCGTCTTAATCGTGACCAGATCAAACGGACGAATACGTTTGCGATATTGAATGGTGCTGCCCGCAACCACCAAACCCCAACGCTTTTCAAGTAGTTTCTTACCCAGTCCAGTGCGGATGGCAAAGTCGGTACGGCCAAAGTCGTATAACGTGAGAACCCGTCCATTATTCATCTCAATAAAGTTATCAATATCAGTCAAGCTACAGCGTATCTGAATCTCTGCGGTGTCCTCAAGGTCAATGGTCTCGCCTTTGCGAGTGGCATTAACCGCTTTGACGATAGCCTTGGTATAACGATAAAAAGGATACATAGTCACGCCTCGAAATAGAAATAGTGCTTCGATTATGCTCAAAACATGGACGGTTGCAAAGTAGCAGACGTGTCTAACCCGTCATTAAGACGATATGACCAGACTGAGAGCGGTATGCAATAGTGAAAGCTCTTTATAAACGTTGTATCTCATGATAGGTCGAATTTTATATAATTAGCTCAACCAGTTTGGTTATATGTCCTTATTAATACCTACCGAAATGAAGTAGGCGCTGACCGTTTCAGGTATCCAGTTGATATCAAACTTACTGTTTTTTTGTGGTTTTGCCTGAGTATGATAGTTATTGTCACGGTCAGCCTGCGCTAAAGCGTGATTGGATTGAGCTTTATTAGATTGAGCTTTGATAGAACTGTAGCGAAGATAACCGATATGCCCACCGTGCGCTGTGTCCAAAATAGTTACTGACTCGGACACATCATTGTCAGTCGCGGTAAAGCCAATAAAGGGGTCATCTTTGGCACTGATGAGTAAAAGGGGATGGGTGACCTCACTCAAATAAGGTAGGGCAGAGGCACGACGGTAATAGTCATTGCTTGAGCGGTAACCGTGTCGGGGCGCGGTGAAGATATGGTCAAACTCACTAATACTGTCCACTGATTTTATGGCGTTTAGCTCCTCTTTACTGATTTCATTTGCCAATGCTTTTTTGATAATGGGTGTCAGTAAGTAGGGGGTGTAAATCTTTTGTCCCAAAAAGCGCTGCATATTCATCGCTGCTGACGACATATCCACTGGGGCTGAAATGGCAACGGCTGCATGACACAGCGCCTCATCACCATATTCCCCCATATATTTTGCCAGCGCATTGCCTCCTAGCGATACGCCAACGGCATAAATGTTGTCATAATCTTGTTTTAAGGTTTGTAGCATATGGTGTACTTCTTTGGTGTCCCCCGCGTTATAAAAGACACGACCTCGGGTCGGAATGCCGCCACAACTGCGAAAGTGTGCAACCACAAAATGCCATCCTTGAGCATGAATATGATGTGCCAAAGCACGCGCATAATGACTGTCACTACTGCCTTCCATACCGTGAAACAATACGACTATTGGCGTGGTCTCTTTGTTGTCACTGCTCACTGGAGATACAGACTCTGCATCATAAAAGTCATAGGCCACATCGCTTTCACTGAGCGAGTCGCGATATATTTCACGTCTGTAATTTGGTGTTTTGGGAGCAAAGAACTTAGGTAGGATGGTTTGAATGTGCGGATTAGTTAGCCAAAAAGGCGGATTAAAGGGTTGGTGATGGAAGTCAATTGGTTGGGTGTGGGTAGTGGTATCGACCATAAGAGTGCGCTCATCATAAGAGTTAGGGATTAAAATATGAGCACGATAATATCCTATATGCACAAATAATTTCAGTGAACATTTGGTTACTGACAATTATTAAAGCGCATGAAGGGTATTAAAATGTATTGCACCGAATGCCCCAAAATCAAAGTGTTATGATTATATGTGATTAAGTAATTGTTAGGTAGTGGTGAGCATAGGGTAAAATATTATTCCAGACTTACTACTCTTAAACACCAACTGCTAAAGACTTGATAAATTGAAAAACAGTCTCTGGAAACCAATTAGCATCAAGTTGCTTATTCTTCCAACGCAAAAAACCAATATGTCCGCCATATTCGGGCGTATACAGCGTCACCTGTTTTGATACATCCCCTTGAGAAGGCAGCACTCCTAAGAAGGGGTCGTCTTTGGCAATCACAATCAGCGTCGGTTTGGTGATTTGATGCAAATATGGCATGGCGGACGCTTGGTGATAATAATCATTTTCTGAACGATAGCCATAGCAGGGTGCGGTAAACACGCTATCAAATTCACCAATATTACGACTGGTCTTAATTGCTTGTATTTGTGACTCGCTCAGGGTCAGTTGAAGCGCTTTGGTTGCGATAGGGTTGAGCAAGTAGGGGGTATAAATTTTACGACCCAAAAAATTCTCCATAGCAGTAGCGGCAGAGGATAAATCTAGGGGCGCTGAGAAAATAGCGGCCGCTTGGCAGTGGGCTTGATCACCATATTCACCCATATATTTAGCAAGCGTATTACCACCAAGTGACACGCCTACGCAATAAATGGTGGTATAACGCGCTGTCAATTGTTGCAAGGCATGATGCACCTCTGGGGTATCGCCTGCACTATAAAGCCGCTCCCCTTTTACCGCCACACCGCCACAACTTCGAGTATGTACCACCACAAAATGCCAACCTTGGTCATGCACGTAATGCGCCAGTGTTCGGGCATAGTGGCTTTGGCTACTGCCTTCCATACCGTGAAATAGCACGACTAAAGGCGTGTTTAATCTATTTGATGGGTTTGTGTCTGACGGATTGGTGTTTGAGCCGACATTAGTCTCTTTTGTTGCAACTTCTTTGACAATAACTTCTTTTTCACTAATTTGCTTATCAACAATCTTACTTTCTCGAACTTCGCTTTCTCGAACCTCTATGCCATCCCAGAAATCATAGGCGACTTCGCTTTCCTCCAGCGAATCCAATACCAATTCGCGTCGATAAGGGGGCGACTCTGGCATAATAAATCTAGGTAATATGGTCTGCAAATGCGGGTTTCTTAACCATACTGGCGGTTTAAAAACGGGCGGTTTGAAAGCTGGCGGTTTAAAATCAGCCACTTCAAGGCCTAGCGGGTTAGAGTCCTGCTTCTTACTATTCATTTTGTTATATCTCAATTATGCAAATTAGAACCTTTAGATTGAAATTCTGATTCATCATCAAGCACACGACCGTCCATCCCCAACCGCTCTTTTAACGTCTCTACATCAGCTTCTGGCAGGATCACGCCTAAAGTCACAACCTTACTGTATGCTACCTCATCAATTGTGCCTCCCACATCCTCCACCACATAGCGTACCTGCGATTCATTGGCAAAGTCGGCTTCAATTTGTCTATGGGTCATCGGTACAAAAGCGGTCAGCCTGTTTTGTTCATGAGCCTGATCCACGGCTGCCTGAGCGGAGCCCGCATATGCCCTTGTTAGACCGCCCGCACCGAGTTTAATAACGCCAAAATAGCGTACCACTATGACAATCACGTTACCGATGCTTTTGTGCTGTAGCACATTTAGGATAGGGCGGCCTGCCGTACCACTAGGCTCACCATCATCATCAAACCCAGCACTGGTGGTATTATTTGGATCGCCGATAATGTAGGCCCAGCAGTGATGACGGGCTTCTGGATATTTTTCACGCAATTGTTCCACATGAAACATCGCTTTTTCACGACTTAGGACAGGGTATGCGTAAGTAATAAACTGCGACTTTTTAATCTCTAGTTGGGCAGTGACAGGCTTGGATAATGTTTGATAAGTCATAGTTGAATTCAGTCAAAAATACTAAAGTGATAAAATGCATCATTTATGGGTGTGTTAAACTGTGAGTTATTATGAACTCATACTATATATCAGTAATACACAAAGGATACCATAAATGCGGTTAGACAAATTTATCAGTAAGGCGACAGAATTGTCGCGCAAAGAAGCCAAAAAAGTACTGCACGCCAGCGAAATCACCGTCAACGATCAAGTCGTCAAAGATGGCAGCTTGCATGTCGATGTGCTCAACGATGATGTGATGTGGGCAGGCGAGCCTTTATCTGTCGCCGCTGGCAATCGTTATATTTTACTATACAAGCCCGAAGGTTTTGAGTGTACCCTAAAGCCAAAAGAGTACCCGATTGTCACCGAGCTTATCGCGGTTCCCGAGCTAGGCAGCTTGCGTATCGCAGGGCGCTTAGATGTTGATACCACTGGCGCGCTGATATTGAGTGATGATGGCGGTTGGTTGCATCGTGTCACCAGTCCCCGTCATCAACATGCTAAGGTGTATGAGATGACGCTTGCTGATCCTATGGACGAGGCGGCTCAACAAAAAGCCATCCAAAAGGTCGCTGAAGGTATCTTATTAGAGGACGATAATGAGCCCACTAAGCCTGCTACTCTAGAGTTTTTAGATGACACGCATGCCCGTTTGACTCTGACCGAAGGCAAGTACCATCAAGTGAAGCGGATGATGGGCTACTTCGGTAACAAAGTCGTCGACCTACATCGTGCCAGTATTGGCATGGTGACGCTTGAGGGATTAGAGAAAGGCGAGAGTCGTTTTCTCACCGAAGAAGAAGTCGCCAGTTTTTAATATTAGGGCGTGTGGAACATTCGACCATGGCACTGGCGGAGACTATTTTTTAGTCAATATGCAGTGAAATTTTTGACGCTTAGTCATTCTAAGTTAGAAAATTTCGCCATATATTGGCAAAAAAGAGTCCCGCCCCTTCGGGCTGATACTAAAATTGCCCCAGACGTTGTTACAAACCTAGCCAAGGTCTAGACATTAGCGTCAGTTTGCGCCTAGTCTGGAACGATTTTAGCTATCAGCAGTGCTAACTTGCGAATGTTCCACACGCCCTAAATCTAAGCGAATAAATTAGAGTAGCTCATCCTGCCATCCGCTATTATCTTGCTTGCCCACTGAGGCGGTGACTATAGGCTGAGGACATTCCTGTTGTCTCGATACTGCCCTCAGCCTAGCCCCGCTATTCTCAGTGGGTAAGCAAGTATATCCGCTCCTGTCAGGGCTAGCGGTCACATCCTCTGCTTGCCACGATTTATCGTGATTTAAATACTTGTCAACTAATAGCCTATGTTGCAAATAGAGGGTTACCTGTATGAAAAGAGGCATCTAAAAAAACCGTGGGTGACACTTCGTTTCACCACACGCTACAACTATTACTCGTTAAAATAGAGTTTTGATTATAGAAGTTACCAGTTTTACTCCCTTCCTTTTCCAAAGGAAGGGTTGGGGATGGATTTTTTCAACCCAATAAAAACAATGACTTACAAAAGCGCTTATCCCGAATTCAGGTTATCTTCTTAAGCTCTCTAAACCTACTATTGGTAGCGTTTGCACTCGCCTTCCTCGATAGGTTAATTTCTTGATTTGGTATAATTAAACTCGACCACTACAAATTAACCCGCCACTCTTAAATGACTAGTTGCAAACGGTTAGACCCTGCTCGAAGCATTTGCTATATTTGTTTGCCATTTCAATGCGCAATTGGGTGTTAGGATGAGTGGATAAAAAATCAGATAGGCTGTCATCTTTGGCTGTGGTGTCGTCTACTGTGTCGCCAGTAGAGTAATCCTCCATGCGGCTTAGAATAGCGACAAAAGCCTGCGGATTAATACCTGCTTTAAGCATCTTTTTGAACGCAAACTCATCCGCTTCCGTTTCATATTGACGTGAATAGTGATTTGATACCAGCGCTGTTCCCAAGCCGGTAGCAAGCTCACTGATACCATCAGGGTTACCCAAGACTAACATGACAATCATAGTGGTGAATGAGTTTTGGGTCAGCATCTCTAAACTATGACGTTCAACCACATGCCCCATTTCATGCAATAGTACTGCATCTATTTCATCGTCATTATGACTTAACTCGACAAATTTATCGGTCAGCACAATATCACCTGAGGGCAGCGCAAATGCGTTTGGCAGACTCATGCCCCCTATGTTCATCTCTCTAAAATGGAGCTGATAATGGATATTGTCATTGCCACCCAACGGTTTTAATCGGGTTTCAAAACGAGAGATAATCTTTTGTTGTTCCGCGTCACTTATTTTAGTAGGTTGTAAAAAATAACGGTCGATAACCTGTAATGACTGTTTGCCAATATACTCACCCGTCGATTGGGGTAGGGCATGAGCCACGGCTTGGCTGGTCCACGGTATGCCCCATTTTATAAAGCCAATAGCAAACACGACCGTTAAGACCAGCATCATTAAGACACTGCTCATTTTTGTTTCATATTGGTGTAAGCGTAGATTCCATTTTGAACCTGTACTGCTATTAGTATCACCACGAATCAAGATATCTATAGCGTCGTTGTCCAAAGTGGTAAACAGTGAGCCATCCGCCAAGATCAATTTACGTTCGGTATTGCCTAAGCGCTCATTGATACTGATTTGAGACCACTGACCCGTTAGCTTATGGTCTTTTTGCGTATTACCTTTTAAATTCGGTTTTGAATTATCTTCAACATGATCTTTGAGAGTAGTATTGTGCTCATGAGGCACAATATGTACCTCATAGCGTGTTTTATCGACGATAAGCTGAGCAGGATATTGAGTTGAGCTGTCTTTGGGATACCATTTACCCGTTATCCCTGTGCCATCTTTTGAGTGATTTGTGTTTAAAGGCTTTGGGGTTGATGTTCTCATTTTTTATACTCAATATAATAACTTAAAACCATATTTACTCAAAACAAATGCTCAATCTAAATCATACTTATTCTATAAAATAACCTATCCTTATTAGACCCGATTAGACTCGATTAGGATCACTAAACCTACTAGTTGTAGAGTTTAGTGAGCCATTCTCGATTGGTTAATTTCTAGATTTGTTATTGGCTTATAGCGCGATGTCCATATCGATGTCTAACACATCCCCAATCTCTTCCCCAATAGCAGACTGTTCTTTCTCTTTTTGAGTCAAATAGCTATTAACGTCCACATCTGAAGCTTCTATCCATGTATTTTCAGCAAGGTAGCGTGCCACACGTACTTGAGCCCAAGGTAGCGCCAACCCTAGGGTAACAATAGTCAGTAACATATTAGTCAGCAATACTATGAAATACCGTTTGGCACTAACCGTCGACTTAAAGCTGATCGCTTTATCTAATGTGGTATTGTCGTATATATATTGACGTTGGCGACTATAGGAGTAGGCCGCGACCAACAAAGCAGCAGCGATAAAGCCTAAATATACCAACACCAGCCCTATGGCTAACAGTGGATTTGCGCTAGCAGTCGCCATCTCATTGGCCATCGTTTCAGGATCAAAGCCACCTGACATCGTAGACGAAAATATGACCGCAAATAACGCAGCCAGTACCAAATAACACCCAATGGCGACTAGCGCCGTTTTAAACGCAATTTTTATAAATGTGCCTGTTTTCACATCAATAAAGAAGTTACCTTGACCATATTTGGTCTGACCAACCTGGTATTCAGCGGCTTTTTTAGTAAATAAACCACCCAGATAAATGGCGAGTGCAAGGGTAGCAATAACGCCCACCACTGCGATGATGGTGCTGGCTGCCATAGGGATAGATCCACCGCCTTGAAGCGATTGCATCAGAGGGAATACGCTACCTAAAAGAAGCAATACAACGGCCAAATAGCCCACGACAGGGATTAACATATAGATAAAGTACGACGTTTTTAGACCACCGTTGAAGCTAAAGCGTACATTACTAAAGCTGGTCATTCGCATAGTAAACTTTAAGCTGCGCCAGATTACCCATGGCATAACTGCGAAAATAATAATAGGTATAATCAACCCAGCCACTGGATAGACTTGGTTGATAATAATAATGGCTATCAATATGAACATACCAATGAGATAGCCTAAAAAGAGTTGTTTGCCTGTCGCATGATAATCAAAAAATCGGTCTGAGTATTCGGTATTGGCATAAAAGTATCGACGTGTACGTACTTTTGCCCAAGGATAATAAATGCCAAGCGTGATAACGCATAATAAAACATTAACAATCCATATTTTAAAATACTCACTACCTTTTCCATTAAATACTAGATGTTTCATGCTTTGCTTTGATCCTTTTTAGTATAGTTATCAATTATAAAGTTTGTTATACGGCTGTATTAAGTGGCTTTAACTATTTAAGCTTCTTTACATATTTGATTTTCATAAAATATTTGGATAATTTGCCATCTAGAGATGACAATCTATCAAGGTCGTCAAATTCTGCTACCAGAGCGTTATTACCCTAAATGCTGTTATCAGATACCCTTACCTTAAAAGGACCTCAAAAGTCTTTATCAATAGGGATATGGTTAACCCCGTAAATGTCTTTGTTATATCTATTACATAATGATTAAAATTTAAAACATAGTAAACAAATGCTTAACAGGGGTCAACTTGTATTAATGATAATTATTTTCATGATTAATGAAAAATTTTCATTAAAATCCTAGTTTTAAATCTTGATACAAGGCTATAGGGATAGCCCAGCTTTTACTAAACTGGCATAAACGTGTTTGGGCTAAAGGGATTAGCCTAGATGCTCATTGAGTAAGTTGAGTAGGTTAAAAAGGTGAGCAAATTGAGTTAATGAAGAATGGATAACGTTGAGTAGGTTAAAAAGCTGAATAGCTTAAGAAAGATAAGAAGAGCGTATTTTAACTTTGAATAGTCTTAGGCAACTAACAGAGGGATAAGGCTGACATGCGCAAGTGCAACCTTAGAAAGTTTAGCGATAGGTTTAGAGATAAGCTTGGAGACAGGCGAGTGAGATGCCGTAGCTGAATACTTGAGACAATACGAGATACGGCTTAACTCACTGAAAATAGAGAGGGCTTAATTGATTAACACAGACGGTTATGGCAATACCACGTTAACTATTTTCCAATCAACAAACCCTTCCCGTGTCATCTCAACTTTGACTGGATATCCTTTAATATCCCCAGATACTGTGAAGCAATTGATACCACAGTAGTTTAACTTAAATTTTTCGCTATCCTCTCCTGCTTCAGCATGGGCTTCAAGATCCGAGGCTTGACTGTCCATCACCTGCTGCACTTGGGTTTTGATCACCGTATTAATATCTCCACGCTGAACGATAATGTCCTGAATTAATTTGCGCAGATTGACTTTATTACTAGCAATGGCCCATGCGGCTGCGAGCTCCTTAGTCGCTTGATTGGCTTGGCCTTGAGTCTTAACTAGGCTACTAATATTGTCGGCAGTAATGGCGTTAGATACTGAGCTTGAAATAAAGTCATTAGCGGCTTGGTTTAGAGGATCACCACCAAGTTTTGCGACCAATGGGTACTGTAATAACGTATTAGAAAACTTAGCCATTAACTGTGACTCGATATTTGGTTGCAGTTGATTGATGTCAATATAGCTGACGAGAGACTCGCCGTCGTGTGCATCATAAGCCTCTTTTATTTGATAAGCCGTATAGTAGGGAGAGCCTGCAAAGACAGCAATAGCCACAATGATAAGTGTGATGACTAAAAACTTTAAGAATTTCATAAAAGGTAAGGGCCTGTGAGTCTATAAGGGTTAGATAAGATCAGTGTTACTTTAAGATTTGCATATCATAGGTAACGTTAGACAGTTTGTAGAAACAGGGTTCAGAAGACCAATAAATAAGAAGGTTATTAAAACATAAGCATAATAATAAATAGATTTTAGCATAATTGCTTGATAATCGAGGTGATTGTCACCATTAAACAGGAAAAGTATTGATTAATTTTGCAGTATTTTATGCCAGTCATTTATATATGGCTATTTATAGACAATTTTACAGACAATAGTCACTGTGATTATTTTGATTAAATTTGAATGCCATCGTTCATAATGTTTCACATGAAACATTAGAAATAATAATGGCATGTTGATAGGAGCCTCCATGAGTAAGCGAGATTTTTACGACGTTCTAGGCGTTGATAAAAACGCCGATGAGCGTGAGATTAAAAAGGCCTACCGTAAATTGGCCATGAAATACCATCCTGATCGTAACTCAGATGACCCCGATGCTGAAGAGAAGTTCAAAGAAGCCTCAATGGCTTATGAGGTATTGAGCGATAAAGAAAAACGTTCTGCCTACGACCGTATGGGACATGCTGCCTTTGAAAATGGTATGGGCGGTGGCGGCTTTGGTGGCGCTGGTGCTGGTAACTTCCAGGACATTTTTGGCGACATTTTTGGCAACTTTGGCGACATCTTTGGTCAGTCTCGTGGCGGTGGTCGTCAGCGCCGTGGTTCAGATTTGCGATATGTGATTGAGCTCACTTTAGAAGAGGCTGTACGCGGCTGTAAAAAAGAGATTAGTTTTACCGCGCCTGCCCCTTGTGAGACCTGTGATGGTAAAGGCGCTAAAGATGCGTCTGATATTGTGACCTGTCAGACCTGTGGCGGTCATGGTCAAGTTCGTATGCAGCAAGGATTCTTTGCCGTACAACAAACCTGTCCTAATTGTGGCGGCTCTGGTAAAGAAATTAAAAATCCTTGCTCAGATTGTCATGGTAGCGGTGTCAAAGATAAATCTCGCACTCTTGAAGTCTCAATCCCAGCAGGGGTAGATGATGGGGATAGAGTACGTTTAGCCGGTGAAGGTGAAGCAGGTGGTGCAGGCGTACAAAATGGCGACTTGTACGTAGAAGTCCGCGTTAAAGAACACCCGGTATTTAAACGTCAAGGCGCTGACTTATATATGGATGTGCCCGTGAGCATCACTGATGCCGCGCTGGGTAAAGAAGTTGAGATTCCAACTTTAGATGGTAAAGTGAAGATTAAGGTTGCCGAAGGCACTCAAAGTGGTAAGCTACTGCGCGTCCGTGGAAAAGGGGTGACTCCCGTGCGTACCACGATGAAAGGTGACTTAATATGCCGTATTATGGTTGAGACGCCCGTCAATTTAACCCGTGAGCAAAAAGAGCTGTTACGTCAGTTCCAAGATACTTTAGATGGCGATAGCAAGCATCATCAGTCTCCTAAGAAAAAGTCTTTCTTTGAAAAACTTGGTGACCTATTCGACTAAAGCGTTTGACTAAAGCATTCAGTTAACGAGGTTTGTTCACATTGATTTAAATAAAGTAGTCTAATAAAATCAGCTGGGTTAAATCAGTGTTATGAGTCGAATATAATAAAAATCGTTATATTGAAAGCCCATAAGTTTCACGTGAAACGTATGGGCTTTTCTTATGTAATTAAGGATTGTCTCGTTTTAGACAAATGAAAGAGGGAATGCGCTAACTTCACTCTCTTCAAAAGAGAAATCAAATAAATCATGCTATCATTATTCACAATTGCATAGTAGATAGAAAAAAGCCCTATTCTTAAACGAATATTATGCGTATTCAGCTAATTTAAGGAAACAATCATGACGCAAGTGCATTCTGAAATAATTAAAGTAGGCATTATTGGTGCCGGTGGCCGAATGGGTCGAATGTTAATAGAAGCAGTTAATAACAATGACCAAACGCAGCTAGCAGCAGCGATAGAGCGCAGTGGTTCAAGTTTGTTAGGCGTGGATGCGGGTGAGCTGGTCGCACTGGGTAAAAATGGGGTGGCTTTAACGGACAATCTTGAAGCAGAGCTAGACGGCATCGATGTACTGATCGACTTTAGCTTACCAGACTCTACTGAAAATAATGTACAACTGTGTGCCAAACATAACGTCGCTATGGTCATAGGCACTACAGGATTGAGTGACGCTCAAGAACAACAATTAAATGAAGCCAGTCAGCAAATACCAATCGTCTATGCTGGCAACTATTCTACTGGCGTTAATGTGTCTTTGAAGCTAATTGAAATGGCTGCTAAAGCATTTGGGCAAACGGCAGATATTGAGGTCATTGAAGCACATCATAAGCACAAAGTAGATGCGCCTTCTGGTACCGCCTTTATGATGGCGGATGCAGCAGCAACAGCACGTGGTCAAGATTTAAAACAAGTGGCGCTATACGGACGTGAAGGAAAAACGGGTGAGCGTCAAGAGGGTAGCATCGGCATTCATGCCATTCGCGGCGGTGAAATCATTGGTGATCACAGTGTGATGTTTATCGCTGATGGTGAAATGGTCGAAATCAAACACCATGCCCGTGAGCGTATGACCTTTGCAGCAGGCGCAGTACGAGCGGCCGTATGGGTGGTTACACAGTCAGCTGGTCGTTATGATATGCAAGATGTATTAGGTTTGACGGGCGTTTAATCGCCCCCTATCGACTTTTAAAAGCGAAATAGGGGACTGGTTAGGTTAAGCTCTGGCGTTATCAAGCTGTTTTTCACGCAGTTTAACGACTTTACGTACCTTATCACGCGCACGGGTCTGTTTTAAACGCGATAAATAATCAACGAATAGCACCCCATTTAAATGATCCATCTCGTGCTGAATACAGACCGCAAGTAGACCTTCAGCAATCTCTTCAAAAGCATTGCCGTCTCGATCTAGCGCTTCGATCTTCACTTTTGTCGGACGCTCAACAGAGTCAAATACATCAGGTACTGACAGACAGCCTTCTTCATAAGGCTTTTTATCTTCTACAAGTGGCGTAATCTTCGGATTAATGAACACACGAGGCTGATCATTATTTTCAGATAAGTCCATGACGATTAGCTGAATATGACGATCTACTTGGGTAGCTGCCAGTCCAATGCCTTTGGCATCGTACATGGTTTCAAGCATATCATCTATTAGTTGTCTGATGTCATCATCTACCGTTTTCACGGGCTCTGCAATGGTACGTAAACGAGGGTCAGGATAATTAAGTATTTGTAATTTTGCCATAAGAGATCACATAGTATGTTAGTTAAAGTTTATGGGCTAACTCATGTCTACTATATCTGAGTTTATGCAATCCATAAACTTTAAAAAATAAAAGTTAATAATATATTATATATCACTGAATGAGGGGCATTAGCCTTAATTTCAAGCTAATTTAGGCAGTCATCCGATACATCGTGTCGTGCCTTTTCTATAAAATTACCTGTCCTTGTCATATTCGGTCAGATTTACTGAGCTAAGCATTTGTCGCGTTTACATTCGTCTTCTTGGATGTCCTTCATACATAGGTTAGCTTATATATTTGGTACTGTTACGAGTCTTTGAGTTAGCAACATAAAAAAACGGACTATAAAAGTCCGTTTCGTCGCTAAATTAGTTACATATTTTCGATGATATTGCTATTAATATACGTATCTTAAGAAAAGCATTATAAAGGTCTTAAGAAAAGCATTATAAAGGGTTAAGTACGTTTATTAGCAATTAGTTCATAAATAAACAGTAAAATAATGGCACCAATGACTGAGAATGCTAGGCTAATAAATCTACCGCTATCTGCTAAGCCTATTAAACTGGCAATAAAACCACCCAAAAAAGAGCCTGCGATACCCAGTATGATGGTCATAATCCAGCCCATGGCATCGTTACCCGGTTTAATAGCACGTGCTAATAACCCTGCAATAAAACCTACAGCAATTGTCCAAATAATGCTCATATTATTTCTCTCCCTATCAATTAATTATTGTACCGTTTATAAAAAAAACTTATCTTTATTAGACTCGCACTGTCTACTGCTTATTAATACGCGTCTTGTTCAATAAGCTAATTTTAAATTTGGCAGTCGCTATAACTTTAGCTAAGTTTATATATTTATATGATTAATAAAGTATCGTTATTGAAGCGCCTTATCCTTTATGCATGTATTTATAGAGGTAGATTAAATTGAGAAGTTTAAGTTATTTTAAATAACTTGTTATAAAGTAACATCTTAAATAATTTCGCTTCAAATGACTTGGTCATACATCCTCTAGTAGGGATAAGTCTAATAGGTTTAAAGTCAAACTTATGATTAGAGAATGATAAGCGATGAGCAATAAACCATAAAGAGCGTTAAACCACAGTAGAGAGTAAACGAAATAAATTTATTCTAACCTAATGATAAAAGAAGAGACTTCAATACTCGTCCAAATTGAATTTTAACGGCTAAAAAAGACTAGTAGTAAGATTGAATTGTTAACCTTGTACAGGCTATGTGACCATATTTGGAGTATTAATAGAGATTGATAATAATAAGTTAACTAATTGTATCGTTTATTTTAACTTTTGTTGCATTTGCATCACTGTTTCAAGGTTAAGTAGGTAATGGTCTGTTAATTAAAATCAAAAGAGAGGATATAGAGCATTTAGTGGCAGTTGATAAAGAGATATTGACAGTTGATAAAGGGGTATAGTCTGAAGGGCCTAAATTTAAAGCCTTATCCATTAGGATAAAGCTTTTGAAGTAAGACTGAATGAAATTAAAAAAAGACGACATCCTTTATGGGTTTAAAGCCTTAATTAGGCGCTGATGAATGTTTTCAAAGCCGCCATTAGACATAATGATGATGGCATCATCTTTGTCGGTATCGCCTATTTTAGAGACAAGATGATCAATGATACTTTGAGTATCCGTCATTACATATTGAGAATTGCGAACAGTGTTGGACTGCGCGGTAATAGCCTCATTCAGCCCCCACTCTAAACCTGCGGGCTCATACCAAATGACTTCGTCAGCCAGTTGCGCAGAAGCTGCTAAACTGTCTTTATGAACCCCAAGTTTCATTGTGTTACTGCGCGGCTCAATAATTGCCCAGATTTTGTGATTTTTTAGCTTCTTTTTTGCCCCATCTAGGGTGGTGGTAATCGCGGTGGGATGATGGGCAAAGTCATCGTACACTTGTACTTTATTATTTGAGTCGCCCGATTTGTATTCCACATCAGCGATCAGTTCCATGCGACGCTTAATACCTGAGAAGTTAGACAAGGCTGCGCAAGCTTGTTCAACACCAATGCCGATATCATAAGCAGCAGCAACCGCTACCATCGCATTTTCTACATTATGACGACCACTCATACCCCAATCAACTTCTCCGGTTACCATCTGGGTATGCTCGTCATCGTGATAATGTACCAAAAATCGGCTGCCGTCCTCTTCAATTAATTCTGCTTTCCACACGCACTCTACCGTACCTTGTAAGCTGCTAGGCTCTATAATTTCAGTACGCCATATCGGCGTCCAACATCCTTTATCTATCGTCGCCTCTAAACTTGGTGTCTGTGCCGGCATAATGATCTGACCATGACTTGGAATCATTCGGATCATGTGGTGGAACTGAGTTTGAATGGCGTCTAAATCTTTAAAAATATCAGCGTGATCAAACTCAAGGTTATTTAATATAGCAGTGCGAGGACGGTAATGGACGAACTTAGATCGTTTATCAAAAAATGCGGAGTCATATTCATCTGCTTCAATAACGAAATAGCCTTGTTTGCCGTCTTTGCTAGTATCAGAGCCTAAATAGCTACTGTGGGCAAAGGCTCTGTTTAAAGCATCATTATCACTGTCTACCAAAGGCACACCGCCGATCAAAAACCCAGTATCAATGCCGCAATAATGTAGTATCCATGCCAGCATGGTCGTCGTTGTGGTCTTACCATGAGTACCGGCAACCGCTAATACATGACGATGTTGCAACACCTGCTCCGATAAAAACTGAGGACCTGAGGTATAGGGAATACCTTCATCGAGCATATATTCAACTGCCTCAATACCCCTTTTCATGGCATTGCCCACGATCACTAGGTCAGGGGAAGGCTGCAAGTGACTGGCGTGATAGCCTTCTAAAATTTCGACACCCGCACGTTCTAATTGAGTTGACATCGGTGGATAGATGCCGGTATCTGAGCCAGTAACAGTATGACCAAGATCTCGAGCTAATAATGCAAGTGACCCCATAAATGTGCCACAGATACCTAAAATATGAACGTGCATGCAACCTCTGGTTTTTATCTAAATAAAGAAAAAGTGTAACGATTAAATAGCGCTTAGGACTTAAAGACTCTAAACATTAAAAGGCTCGAGCTTTAACAGGACGCGATTTAATAATACGCCATAATATCATTAAGTTAACCAAAATTAGAAAGGTAAACAAGATAAGGGCTTGCTCGGGAATACTAAGTCCTAAAAAGCGCCAGCTAATCTCAGCGCATTCGCCAGAGCCTGATAGTACTTGGTTGATAACCTGTCTCATTGGAAGCGCTTCGAGCCAATAATCCAAACCCGGACCACAACTCGGCACTTGGTCTGGGGGTAGATGTTGAATCCAGACATGGCGCGCCGCCACACCAGCTGACCATAAGAGTCCTAACATTGAGCCCAACCATAACAACAGTCGAATAGCGGTATTTTTGGGATTACCAAGGGCTGCAATAAGGGAAAAGATACCCATGACAATAAGCCCAATGCGCTGAAAAATACAAAGAGGGCATGGCTCCAAACCTTTGGCGTTTTGTAAAAATAAAATAGCAAAAGCCATGCCAACCACAGCAAAAAATACTAATATGATATTAAGCGTACGATAGGAAAGTAAACGCTGCATGGGGTTGCTCCTTGGCAACTAAAATCCATATTAAACCGATATGCTTATCACTAACAGCACCCTAAAAAGTCACGTTAAATAAGCCTAACGATATTGTTGTATATAATCATAAAAACTTTGAGTCTGGTTGCTCTCAAGATCTTGTTGTTGTATCCATGATTTTTCTGCCAATACCTCATATTTTGCCTGAGTATTGGGACTTAGGGTATTACGCATGATAGCGTCACGGTGCTGCTGCGCTAGAGCATAGCCAAGCTTCCAAGTGCTGCCAAATTTTTCCGTATCAGAAAGCACTTGAGCAGACAATGTTGCATCGGGATAGACGGCCTTGCCAAGCATTAAAGTCACAGCGACTCGGTAGTTATTACCCCCATATTGATCATCTAATAAAGTAGCGATGGGTAACATGGCTTCTAAATGCTGTTGCATCCACTGACTTAATTTGACTTCACCGTCGCATGTTTTAATGCTTAAGTTCGGCTCACGGCCATTATTGACAACCCGCTCAAGGTTTTCAGCCAATAGGTCATCCTCCTCTGGCAACAAATCAGGAGAGTCAGTCAGTAAGCAATACAACGCTAATACTTCTAAGAAGCAAGCGGTGGAGAGACGAATGCCAATATCACTATAAGGATCTAAATCTACCGCTCTAAACTCTACATAAGCAATGCCACGAGCCTCTAAAGCGTGACTCGGTGTCTCTTCTGACTCCGCGATTTGCTTCGGACGGATAGGGCTGTAGTACTCATTTTCAATTTGCAGAATATGATCATTAATCTGTATCGGTTCACCCTTGTCATCGTCAAGTCCTAACTTACTAAACCCTGAAAATGGGGTATTAATGGCACGGCGCAGACCGTCCACATATTCAGGCAGGGTGTTATAGCGAATATCAAGCTGATCTTGCACACTATTGGTATACCCTAGCTTGCTCATGCGTAAGCTTGTGGCATTTGGCTTATAGTAAGTCGTCTTATTCAACTGCTCTAAGCTATGCTCACGACCGATTAAGAAACAGGGACAAACCGTAGGACTAGCACCTGTGAGATACAGCACCAGACTACTCATCCGCTTAAAGTTGCGGATAAGCCCAAGATACTTCGCATTTTTAAATTCGGTAAGTGAGTTGGCTTGGTCTTGTTTTGGAGAGTTATCGCGCCAAACACGGAATAAATCATCACCAAAAGATAAATTGTAATGAAGCCCAGCGATGGTCTGCATACGCCGGCCATAACGAACCCCTAAACCACTGCGATATAAGGTTTTAAGACGTCCGACATTGGAGCTGCCATAGTCGGCCAACGGGATATCATTGTCATCGGAGGACAGCATACAAGGCATCGATAAGGGCCAAATCAGCTCTCCTTCCTCTAATGAGTTGTAAACCAAAATATGCAATTCACGCAGCATACTTAACGTCTCTGCCACCGTAGACTTCGGAGAGGTGATAAGCTCAAGTAAGCTCTCAGAGTAGTCAGTAGTGATGTAAGGGTGGGTCAGCTTTGACCCTAAAGATTTTGGATGCGGGGTTTGGGCAAGGAAGCCATCAGACTGCATTCTTAACCCCTCTTTTTCAATACCACGTAACATACCAGATAAGAGCTGGCTGGTTAACCAAGAGGGTATATGAGAACGAGGGGAATGAGGGGTAACGTCAGTCATACTATAATCTCAAAATCAATTAGAGGCATCACTCGCTGACAAGACTATCTGTCAAAACCGTCAATTAAGACCGTTTATCCATATATCTGTCAACGTATAAAGTGAAGCGTAGGAAGTATTATCAACAACTTAGCAAGAATGCATATTGCTTAAATATCAAAGTAGTGTAGCCTAAACCTATAAAAAAATCATGTGCGTTTACAAATGATCCTAGCGTCACATCCGCATTAAAAATGACCCTTTAAAAAACAGGTAAAATTAAAGCCACTAAATCGAGAATGAAGACCCGCAACCACACGTGGTAGTGGCATTTGGATTGGTCACGACGAAACGTGCCCCTTCTAACCCTTCGGTATAGTCAACCGTTGATCCTTGTAAGTATTGATAGCTTAAGGAGTCTACCAATAAGGTGACGTCATCGTTTTCAAAGTTGGCATCATCTTCGCCAATTTCATCAGCAAAGTTAAAGCCATAAGAGAAGCCGGAGCAGCCTCCACCAGTGACGTAGACACGTAGCATTAAAGAGTTGTCGCCTTCTTCTTCGCGCAATCTGCGAACTTTATTAGCGGCACTGTCAGTTAAGGTAATGGTTGTCATAATATCCTCGTAAAGTGTATAACTTCACTGAACGCAAAATCAATGTAAAGAACGTTGTTGAAATAATATGAGTTTAATGTCATTTAAATTATTGTCACTATCATTAAGTGCTATGAAAAATGGGCTATAAAATGGGCCATAAAAATAGACAAAGCAAAATTTACATTAATTATTAAAACAATTTTAAAAACTATTATTTTTAAAAACAATTGATATTTGGAAAGGGGATGCCAGTACAATGACATCCTTATTAGTGGCTATGTAGAATACATTTATCAATTCAATAAATAATTCTATACAGCTCCTGAATGAATTATTTAAAATTTTAGCCATTCATTATAGCATAATGAGGCATAATGCTTGATTTTCAATGTTGTAATTGTGCCAAGCCTTGTTTCTTTGTCATAGTTTTTTAATTTCTGACACGCATTAATTTTATAACCTGCTCAGACATAACCAAAAGTGATTAGTATCCATGATTGAATTTAACAAAGTTAGTGTCCGCCGTGATGGTAGAGTACTCTTTTCAGATGCGACCTTCCAGATACATCCAGGACAAAAAGTGGGGTTAACCGGGAACAATGGTACCGGTAAATCAACTTTATTTGGTGTGTTATTAACGCATATGGGTGAACGTAGCACAGATGAATTAACGGTCGATGCTGGTAGTGTCAGTATTCCTAGCGGATGGGATGTGGCGCATATGGCACAAGAAGTCGAAGGGACCAGTCAGCCTGCCATCGACTATGTCTTAAGCGGTGATAAAGAATGGTATGAGATTAACCAAAAGATGATGAATCCTGATACGCTCAGCGATAATCAGATCGCTCAGTTATATCAACGATTTGATGACATCGATGGCTATCGGACGCCCACTACTGCAGCGCAAATTATGGCAGGTCTCGGCTTTAAAGCCAATCAGCACGAACTTCCAGTAAATGACTTTTCGGGTGGTTGGCGTATGCGCTTGAATCTGGCGAAGACATTGATGAGCCGTGCCGATTTACTATTGCTTGATGAGCCTACCAACCACTTAGACTTGGATGCAATATTATGGTTAGAAGAGTGGATTGCGAAGTTTGATGGCACTGTCCTGCTAATCTCGCATGATCAAACCTTCTTAGATGCCACTATTGGTTATATCTTACACGTCGAAAACCAGAGTATGACCCTATATACGGGTAACTATTCACAGTTTGTGCGTACTCGTAGCGAGCGCTTAGCTCAACAACAGCAAGCGTTTGAAAAGCAGCAAACCACCAAAGCGCATTTAGAAGACTTTGTGCGTCGTTTTCGTGCAAAGGCCTCAAAAGCGAAGCAAGCCCAAAGCCGCTTAAAACAGCTTGAACGGATGGCAGACTTATCACCTGTGATGGCAGACAACCCCTTTACCTTTCAGTTTTATGAGCCCAGTCACATGAGCTCACCGCTCATTTCGCTCAAATCAGCAGATATCGGTTATGGGGATACGCCAATATTGACCAATGTCAGTCTACAAGTAACACCAGATACCCGCATTGGTCTGTTGGGTATGAATGGCGCTGGTAAATCGACATTAATTAAATGCTTAGTTGGTGAGCTGACGCCTTTAACGGGTACGTATAAGGTGTCTGATACGCTTCATATTGGTTATTTCAATCAGCATCAGATGGACAGTTTAGATGCTGAGGCCACTCCGATGATCATGATGCGTCGTTTGGCAGGCAAGACCTCTGATGCAGAGCTGCGCTCATTTTTGGGTAGCTTTGACTTCCGTGGCGATCGTATCGATACGCCTAGTAAGCTATTTTCAGGGGGAGAGCGCGCACGCCTGACACT
The DNA here is from genome assembly GCF_057396215.1 of Psychrobacter sp. CX18. Taxonomy (NCBI): domain Bacteria; kingdom Pseudomonadati; phylum Pseudomonadota; class Gammaproteobacteria; order Moraxellales; family Moraxellaceae; genus Psychrobacter; species Psychrobacter sp. CX18. Next base: position 242,982 of record NZ_JBXYJH010000001.1, read on the forward strand.
GGCACTCATTGTCTGGCAAAAACCAAATGTGTTGGTACTCGATGAGCCTACGAACCACTTAGATTTGCAAATGCGTCAGGCGTTGACCATGGCGTTACAAGGGTTTGCTGGGGCAGTGGTACTGGTGTCGCATGATCGCGAACTCATTGCCAACGTTTGTGATGAGCTATATCTGGTACATGATGGCAAGCTACAGGAATTTGATGGCGATGTGTCAGACTATGGCAAATGGCTATCAGAACAGCGCAAGTCCGACGCCAAAGAGGCGGCAAAAGAGACACGTGATGCCAAAGCTGTTGCCCTAAGCGCTGCCAAGCAAGCCGAAGAAGCCAAGAAAGCGGCTGAAGCAAAAGCAAAGGAGGATGATTCGCAATTAACCAAAGAAGAGCGTCGTAAGCTCGCAGCAGAGCAGCGCAAATTAACCGCGCCCATCCGAAAGCGTATTGAGCAAGCTGAAAAGAAGCTGGATAAAGTGGCCACTGACTTAGCAGATCTTGAACAACGGCTTGCCGATACCTCTTTGTATGAGGACGCTCGTAAGGATGAGTTGTTAACGCTGCTTGAAACACAGGCCCAGCTACAGCAGCAGCAAAATGAATTAGAAGAGACATTAATCACGGCGATGACAGAGCTTGAAGGTTATGAAAATTAAAGTTATAGCAAGTGTAGGTTATTTTATACAGCCCCTAGAGACTTAAGGCGAGTTATCTCTTTTAAATTAAACCCTTTATAAATCAAACTTTTTAACATTAAAAGAGCATACTAGGTTTTGCTCTTTTTTTTAAACTGTAGAACATACTTTAGCTTAATCTATGACGATAAGCTTAGAGTATGACATTGAAAAGGGAACGTTTAGGTAGTGAAATTCAGGGTAATAGCCCTTATATAGTAAGATATGAGATGAGTATTTAGACCCATAAAAGGATAATAATAATGGCAGAAAAGAGTTTCTACGATACTTTAGGTGTCAGTAAAGACGCCACAGACAAAGATATCAAAAAGGCATACCGAAAGCTTGTGCGTAAGTATCACCCTGATGTCAGCGATGCCCCTAATGCTGACGAAAAGATTGCGGAGATCAACAATGCTTACGAGACCTTACGAGATCCTGAAAAGCGTGCGAAGTATGATGCCATGACTGCTAATCCCTTTACAGGAGGTGGCGGCTTTGAAGGCGCTTCTAGCTTCAGTGGTGCAGGCGGTCAAGGCGGATTTAGATGGGAAGATGTCAAAGATCAATTTGGTGAAGGAGCGCCCTTTGGTAGTGGTAGCTTCCGCTTTGACGATATCTTCTCAGCTTTTGGCGGTGGTCAGACAAATCGCCAATCAGGTCAGTCAGGCTATGACCATTTTGGAGGTGCTTTTAAAGATCCAGGTCCTGCGCCAGGTCAGGATCAGCACGCTGAGATTAATGTTACTTTAGATTCGGTGTATAACGGTGATGACTATAGTATTAAATTGAATGTGCCCGTTCGTCAGTCGAATGGCAGTGTCACCCATGAACAAAAAACATTAAAAATTAAAATCCCAAAAGGCATAACCGAAGGCAAACAAATTCGCTTAAGTGGTCAGGGTGCTGCCAGCATGGGTGGTGGGAAAAATGGCGATTTATTCTTAAAAGTGCTGATCAGTCATGATGACAATATTCGACTAGAAGGCGCTGATGTCTATCAAACCGTAAATATCACCCCTTGGGAAGCGGCATTGGGCGAAAAGGTAAATGTGGATACACCAGCGGGCACCTTAGGGGTCACGATACCCAAAAATAGTAAGTCTGGCAGTCATTTACGAGTTAAAGGCAGAGGTATTCCTGCAAAGCAGCCCGGGGACTTGTACCTAACCTTAAATATCGTTAATCCGGATGTTACGACCGAAGCTCAGCGAGAAGCGTTTACTGCTTTAAAAGAAAGCTTTTCAAGTGCTGATATTAAACGTTAATGGTTGAAAGTCTTGAAATGGTTCGCTTCTAGTCCTTATATGCTCCTTACATGACTAAGGATTGACTAAAACTATGGATAGACTAACACTCAGGTTAAATTTCAGTTATTTTTAATAACAGCCAATAAAAATATAAGAATAATAGGATAGATATCATGAAACATTCTGATGAATTTAACGATATAATCTTGACCTTAGATGAGCTTATTACGGTTTGTGGTGTAGAGCGTGATTGGGTCATTGATTTAATCGAAGAAAATGTGATCACCTATGACATTCCTGACACACAGCAGTTTACTGGCTATCAACTGGCGACAGTGCGCCGAGCGTCGCGTTTAAGCCGTGACTTTGATGCCAGTATCCCAGCTATTGGATTGATCTTAGAGCTATTAGAAGAGGTAGAACAATTGCGTCAGTTTAAGCGTCAACAAGAATCGATTATGCAGACTATTCAGACGATTGAAGTAGATATTCAAAAAGACTAGGTTCTCTATTAACACGCTTACTCGCAGTAAGAACTAAAAAAACACCGCATTCTTAGAATGTGGTGTTTTTTGATGTAGAGCATTATATAAAGCGAATTAAATATAAAGACTTAAACAGTTAAACAGGCTTTTTTTTCATAATAGGATCTGCGGCAGCAGTAAACAATACGTCTGTTGATGAGTTGAGTGCCGTTTCTGCCGAATCTTGGATGACACTGATAATGAGACCAATAGCCACGACTTGCATTGCCACATCACTGGAGATATTAAATAAGCTACAAGCTAGCGGAATCAGCAACAGTGACCCCCCAGGCACGCCAGATGCCCCGCAAGCACTAACTGTGGCGACGACACTAAGTAATAACGCTGAGCCAAAGTCAACGTTTATCCCTAAGGTATGCGCCGCGGCTAAGGTCAATACATTAATAGTAATCGCAGCGCCTGCCATATTGATCGTCGCCCCCAAAGGTAGCGTCACAGAGTAGGTATCTTCATGCAGGCCAAGTTTGGCGGCTAAGTTCATATTCACTGGAATATTTGCCGCCGATGAGCGGGTGAAAAAAGCAGTAATTCCTGATTCGCGCAGGCAGGTGAATACCAGAGGATAAGGGTTTCTACGGATATTAAAAGCGACAATAATAGGGTTAACCACCAATGCAATAAACAACATACAGCCCACTAAGATACCAAGCAGACGGAAATAGTCTTGTAAGGCCTCAAAACCTGTTTCTGCCACCGTATTAGCGACTAAACCTAATATACCGAGTGGTGCAAAAGCAATGACAAACCGGACCACGTTTGAGATAGCATCAGACAAATCTGCCACCATAGTGCGAGTAGATTGTGACGCTTTTCGTAGCGCAAATCCAATAATAAGAGCCCAAGCCAATATCCCCATATAGTTTGCGTCAGCGATGGCACTCACTGGATTAGCAACCAAGTTCATTAGCTGTGTTGTCAATACTTCTTTAAGGCCGGAGGGCGGGGTATGATCGGCCGCTGCCTGAATTGAATCTAGATTTTTTAAATAGGTTGGGAACAAGTAACTGGCAGAAACAGCGGTCAAAGCGGCCAAAAAAGTACCAAAAATGTACATAATAAGCACCGGCTTAACATGAACTTTTTCTACGCTTTGGTGCTGACTGACCGCTGCCATTACCAATACAAACACTAAAATAGGAGCCACTGCTTTAAGGGCACCGACAAATAAAGTGCCTAACAAACCTAGGGCGATACCCACTGAAGGTACTAGCCATCCTATTAGAGTGCCCAGTACTAGTCCGAGGATAATTAGGGGTACCAAACCGATACGTTGATACATGTCAATAATGGCTCTCATAAGCACTCCATGCACGTGTCATACTCAGCGGTGTCATCTCATTGATAGTCTGTTGACCAACCGATATTTGGTTGTTATTTCAAACTGCAAAAGAGGCATCACGTTAATTGAGTACAAAAATAAGTTAAAACAAAACAGGGTAAAAACTCCAGTAATTTAGAGAAAGCCCTTACCTTACTTTGGAAGCAATGATATAAAAATATGATATCTTTTCCAGATTTGGTCTACATAAAAAAATTATCCCGTGATTATACAAAACTGACCGTCAACTGCAACCAATAACTATTGCCACTTCATGTAGAAACTTTACTGACACGATGTTTTTAAGAATAAAGTGGGTCTTAAAACGAGGTAACGGATAGAGATAGAGATATTCAACCTTTTCTATAACGTGACTTGTCTATTTTTTAGACTCGGTTAGGCTCATTAAACCTACTATTGGTCGCGTTTGCACTCGCTTTGTTTGAGAGATTTTTTACTAGATGTGTGTTATCTGGATGTGCGTGATAGGCGTTAACAAGGAGAGGTTAACGAATAGCATTTCGGTAATAGAATCTCGATAATAGAATTTAGTGTAGAGGTTAAATAATAAGGCTTAATGGATGTGAACATTCAGATAGGTTTAATCTATAGGAAAATAGACAAGTTCAAACCCGAGATCACGATAGGCACGATATTTAGTACGTCCTTGCTCTTTACTGATTTCGTCTGGGGTAATAATCTCAAGCACGCGTTCAGGAAGTACCCCATCATTTGATAAGGGGAGAGGGTCTTTTGCAAGATTGAGCACCACACCATCAAACCCTTTGGGTTGCACAGGCAATAGCGTCACAGGGGCAGATAATAGGGTCTCAGAATCTGTGCTTTTTGCTAAATCAGAGCTATTCGCTGAATTTGCGCGCTCGTCTAAATCTAAGCTCTCTTCTGAAACTAAACTCTCTTCTGAGACTAAGTTATCTGATAATAAAGACTTATCCAAAATCAGGTTATGTGGAATAAAGCTGGTCGAGTTAAAGGTCCACAGCTGAGCGTCAAGTCGCTGCAACCGATCTAATTTATCATCAACAATCACTAAGCTATTGTCACTTTTTTTGAGCACGGTTTCGGTCAATCGACACACAAAATTAAGCACCGCCTCAGCATTCACAGCGGGGGCGGTGTTTTCAGCGGTGGCGTCATAACTCATATAACGCTCACCGAGGACGTAAAAGCTAATTTGCATAAAGCGTCAGTTTTATTGATTGGACATGTTTTTTAAGTATTGCATAAATAAAGGAACAGGTCGACCAGTGGCACCTTTTTCTTTACCCGATACCCACGCTGTACCAGCAACGTCTAAATGAGCCCATGCTTGACCCTCTTCGACAAAGCGTGACAAGAAGTAAGCAGCCGTTATCGCACCAGCGGCACGACCACCTATGTTTTGAATATCAGCGGCGGGCGAATCTAACTGGCTTTGGTAGTCATCATCAAGTGGCATATGCCAGATAAGATCGCCTGACTGTTCGCTGGCGTTTTCAAGCTCAAATAATACATCTTCATCGTTACTAAATACCGCAGAGCGTACATGACCTAACGCAATAACACAGGCGCCAGTCAAGGTAGCCACATCGATGATGGCACGAGGGTTATAGCGCTGGATATAGCAGAGTGTGTCTGCCAATACCAGACGACCTTCCGCATCTGTATTTAGGATCTCGACACTCTTACCATTCATAGCTTTGACGATATCGCCAGGGCGAGTGGCGTCGCCTGACGGCATATTTTCAGCGCAGGCTAAAGCGCCCACGACATTGATAGGCAAACGGGCTTCACATAACGCCTTGATAGTTCCTAATACAGAAGCAGAGCCGCCCATATCAAACTTCATTTCGTCCATTGCAGCGCCCGGCTTAATAGAAATACCGCCTGAATCAAAGGTAACGCCTTTACCAACTAATACGATCGGTGCATCTGAGGTATTTTCTAGGGCAGATTTTGCTGTTTTAGCTTTGTTAGATTTTTTAGGCAATTTATCGGTCACAACCTTTAAGTTAGCAGCTAGGTTGTTGGCAAGGTTATTAGTAAGGTTGTCTGCTAAGCCTGCGCCGCTACGAGAAGTGGTAGAAACTTGGTCTTTACCTTGATACTCAAGAATGACCAATTGACCTTCGCGCGCAGAACCACGGGATACCGCTAAAAAGCAGTTCATACCAAGCTCTTCCATCTCGTTTTCGCCCAATACCGTCACTTTTAAAAGGTCTGGATATTGTTTTTCTAAAGCCCTTGCTTGATCGGACATGTATTCAGGGAAGCAAACATTACCAGGCTCATTCGCCACATCGCGCGCCAATGACTGACCGTTATGTATTGCAGTGGCATAATCGACCGCCGCTTGATCGACTTGGTTTGTAACCAAGGTGATGTTGGTAAGGCGAGACTCTGTACGCTCTGATTTATATTTGTCAAAGCGGTAGCTGGCATTTTGCAGCTCTAACACCAACTGATGTACTTGATTTTCAGATAGTTCTTGGGGGATGACAACGGACAAGTCGCTCACACGCTTGTGGCTGTTTTTGTACAGGGCATTGGCAATTTTTTGAATTTTGCTAGCGCTTAATTTATCAACCTGTCCCACACCCACTAATATCAACGGTAAAGGCGCCTTCTTAGCAGCGGGGGCTAAGGCGTAATCTGCAACGGTTTCGCCTTGCTTGCCAGAGAAGTCAGAGGCAGACATTAAATCTTCGATACGCTGTTGGTATGCCTCCAAACCTTTGTTGCCGCCGGCTAATACAGTTTTATTATTATCGACCAATACTGCTAGACTCTGGGACTGAAGGGCAGTCGTTGGTGTTTTTTTAAGCAATTTAGTGGCTGCCAGTTTGGGTAGAGTTTTGCTAACAGAGATACTTAAGCTCATATTTATTCCTATGTTTACTTGTTACTTGTGAATTAAATGTTGTGTATGATTTTTTGACTATATTTTTATACAGCTTTTTATACAGCTAGGATAGCTAATTTTTTGATTGTTTATAGATGATACATAATGGTTATAAACGCCTATTTTATATTGAAAGGGTCAATATAATATCCGCTATTACTGATTAATACCAAATTTAGAAACTAACCTATTGAGGCCTATTGAGGAAAGTAAGGGCGAGCGCATCAAATCAATAGCACCTTATATAAATAGTACCTAGTATTGTCTCATTTTATGCTAAAAAATATCATAGCCGTCGCTTTTGATTACAGGTTTTTAAAAACATGCTAGGATATTGCTTAATATCTTACACCTAATAACACTATCATCGTGCTACTGCTTACGATTATAATACGTCGCGGTACTGGTTATTTCTAAATGCTAAGCTTTCTCATTTTGCTGTATAGTCTTTGTGAGTATCGCTATTTAATGTGCTGATTAATATGCCGAAACCACTCTATATTATATGTCTTAAATTTAGATATCTTAAATTTATTTACCTTACATTGAATCATGTCAATTAATTATTCCATCATCAACCCTTCAATAATTTGAGTTTGCCTGTGATTTTACGCCGATATATGACCCGTCAAGTTGCTTCAACGACCGCATTAGTATTGGGGTTTTTGGTGGTATTATTGTTAGGCGGACGATTGATCCGCTATTTTGGTATTGCTGCAGAAGGTCGTCTTGATGTGGGTCTGTTATTTGCCATTATTGGCTATAATTTGCCCTATTTCTTAGAGCTGGTATTGCCCTTATCTTTCTTTATTGGCTTAATGCTGGTTTTTGGGCGCTTATACGTCGATCATGAAATGGCGGTGCTGAACGGCAGTGGTGTCTCAAGAGGAAGGCTGGCACGCCTTATGATACCGCTGATTTTATTACTGTTTGTTATCGAGGCAGGGCTGTCTTTATATGGTAAGCCTTGGGGCGTGCGACACTCAGAAAGTATTTGGCAAGAGCAATCGCTTAGTAGTGCGTTTGATCTGATTCGGCCTCAGTCTTTTATTAGTAGTGATGACTATCATCTGTATGTGGGCAGCATGAATGAAGACAGAACTGAGCTTCAAAATGTTATCTTGATTCAAACGGGTGATAGCAGTCTTAACAATACAAGTGAGCTTGAGTCAGAGAATGGTGCAGCATCAGGCAATTCAGATACTACTGCATCTTCTAATGATGGGATTGTTAATGAGAGCAGTGGCAGTGAAAGTATTGGTTCAGACGTATTACAACAAGGTCAACCCTACTCTGAGCAGCAAACCTCAGTCGAGAAACCGTCATTGGACGACGACAAACGGATCACGGCACTGACGGATCCTGTCACTGCCGCTCAAAATGATGGGAATGACTCTAAAGCCGTAACATCGTCACCTAGTCCCTTGAGCAAGCCTAGCTCTAGTGAACGTGACGTCATTGTGTTAGCAAAACGCGCTGAACAGGTGATGGATGGTGAGGAGGAGGATCGGACTCAGCTAGACTTATATCAAGGTCGGCGCTATGAAGTGGGTGCTGACAGTCTAGTCTACAATCAAGTAAGCTTCGAGCGTTATCGCATTAGTATTAATAAGCCCCCTGCAGATGTGATTACTGATGATAATGTGGCAACTCAAACCTTGCCCGTATTGTGGCGCGCAGCTACCGGTCATTCTCTACCCCCAATTATTGAGGCGCCCTCAAGCAATCCACAGGGTGACGCTAATAATATGCCTTTATCTAAGCCAAATAAACAGCAAATGCTTGCTGCTCAAGCTGAACTTGGCTATCGTTTGGCACTGCCTTGGCTTATTATCATTGCGCCTATGCTAGCCGTACCCTTAGCACAAGTTCGTCCTAGACAAGGGCGCTGGATAAGACTATTACCTGCTATTTTAATTTTTACCAGTTGTGCGTTGGTGATTATTTCATTAAAGAACGCTGTGACCAGTGGTACGCTGTCGGTTCTAAGCTATCCCATAACGTTAGTAAGCTTCATGATCTTAGCACTGTATTTGAACTGGGCAAGCCGTATTCATCACAGGGTTCGGTTTAGTTTGGGTCAGCGTGCCATACAAAAGCAGCAAAACAGCCATTCAAGTAATAGCCATCCGAATAAAGGAGGTCGGTCGTGAGAAAGTTACAATCAGGCCACTCCACTGCCTTTAGACAGGTAAACTCTGGCAAAATACTGTCACGATATGTCAAAAAAAACGCATTGTTTGCGATGCTGTTTGCTGTTTTAGGATTATGGGCCTTACAGATAGTATTTGCTTATCTTGGAGAGTTAGACAGTATCTCTGACAGTTATACCTATTTTGACGCATTAAAATATATTGCTTATCGTTCGCCTTATTTCTTTGAGCAGTTCACACCGACAGGGGCGTTATTAGGTGCTGTTATTGGTTTAGGATTACTTGCTAACAATTCTGAACTTATTATTATGCGGGCGTCTGGTTTAAGTATCTATCGTATTGTCGGTTGGGTGTTACAACCAGCTTTTATATTTGTCATAGTGGCGCTGGCAATCAATCAGTTCGTTTTGCCTGCCAGTAACTTAAAGGCCAGTCAAATTCGCAAGCCAGACACTCCATTATTGGCATCAGTCAATGGCTACTGGACCCTGCAAGATGTACCAAGCTCTGACTCTAGTTCGGGTTCTGCTGCCGAGGGCAATACGCCAGAGCATAATATCGTGTTTATTGATTATGCTGACGAAAATGGTAATGTTGGGGAGGTGAAACGTTGGCATCTTGATAAGAACAATAACCTCACCGCAGTCTCAAAAGCAACCGGCGGTACTTACTTACCTCAAGCGAATGGCAGTCAAGACCCTAGTTCCGAAAACTCGGCCAACTCAGATAGTATAAATATTGAGCAGTCTGATAATAGATCGGCCAACTATCAATGGCAGCTTCAAAACGTGACGACCCTAAATCTGGCTGATAAAGCTACTATTATTGATTCAAAGCCAGAGCAGTCAAATAGTATGATATTGAATAATGAACCATTGGTTGCAAGACAAACCGAATCGAGTGACATTATTAACTTGCCGATATCGCCAAGCTCAGTATATTTGTTGACGCGCAGTGCTGAAGATTTATCATTGACTCAGCTGTATGAACACAAGCGGTTTAATGCGTCACAGGGCACACGCTCACTTGAGCATGAAGTTGCGTTTTGGCAAAAGCTACTTTCGCCCTTTGCCATCTTATCGTTAGTGATCGTGGCGTGCTCTTTTGTATTTGGTTCTCTGCGCACGCACAGTCTTGGTTTGCGCATTGTCGTGGCACTGATATTCGGCTTGTTATTTAGCTATATTCAAGACTTAACCAGCTTTGTCTCATTGGCAACCGGCGCAGCGCCCCTATTGATGGTCTTAATTCCTATTATAGGCAGCGCAGCTCTTGGATTTTACTTAATTAAACGGCAAGGATAGGTCGCTAGAAAAATTGCCAGCGACAAGAATTAATAAAAAAAAGTCCCGTTCTTCATTGAGCGGGACTTTATTATTTGCTTATTGACTCTAATTTATGACCGATAATGATACCAAATTTAGACAGTAACCTATCGAATAAGGCAAGTCCAAACGTCAAAATCAAACGCGACAGATAGTAGGTTCACTTAGCGTGACCGATCCTGACCAAGCCTGAACAGAAAGGTTGTTTTATAGAAAAACTATTACTCTTTAATTGCTAAAGTGACGGTATAGGTTTTACCCTGTTTGACCTTATCAGCATTACCAAACACTTCGGTGCATGCCCGTTTCATAAACTGGCGTAAGCCATTAATAGTGACGACATAAAAACGCCCGCCAGTCCGCAGCTTGCTATAGGCATCCAATAAATACAGATAATGTTGTTCCTTACCCACTTTAGCAGGCAAGTTAGTCATAACCAGGCTAAAGTCTTTATTGGGATCTACTTGATTAAAGCCATTAGACAGATGCACATCGACATTGGTTAACCCATTCTTCTCACAATTGCGTTTGGCATATTCTACCGCCATAAAATCTTTATCGATCAACGTGTGCTGACCTTGTGGACATTCACGCGCGGCAGCCATGCCGAGTACGCCATAACCACAGCCCACATCTATCGAATCGTCATCAAGCTGAAAGTCTATGTAATCCAGTAGCATTAAGCTACCCGCATCCAGCTTTTCTGGTGAAAAGATGCCCCAAGTGGTGGTGAAGTGCATCGGTGTGCCAAGTACGTCTTGAGTAAAGGTAATGTCTTCACGCCATTGTTGGGCTTTTTGAAGTAAGTCAGCAGGAGGTCTATGGGTCATAATTTGGCCTAAAGTCTTGGTTTGATATGAGGATATGCGCACTGTAAAAATATAGAAATTATGAATAGTGAGCGATTATCCAGTCAACCATGCTTTGAAAATCATCAAAAGCGGCAGTTGGATGAAAGTCACGAATATCTTTGCCATAATTATACCCGTAAGACAGTCCTAAAGTATCCATATTGGCATTTTGTCCCGCCAAAATATCGTTTTTTGAGTCGCCAATCATAACGGATTGCTCTGGAGTAATATTTAGCGACGCACAAACGTGCAGTAGGGGAGCGGGGTCTGGTTTTTTGGTCGGTAGACTATCGCCGCCTAATACCTCATCAAATAAATCCTGCCAACCAAACGAGTGCAAAATCTTTGGCACAAAGCGAATAGGTTTGTTGGTCACCAATGCCAGTGTAAAACCTGCTGATTTAAGCTGTTCCAAACCCGTGTCAACCTGATCATAGGCAACCGTCTTAGCGCCACTGGATTTGGCGTAGGCATCAAAGAATACCGTTTCCGCATGGTCAGCCTCATTTTGGCTTAATTGCCCTTCAGTGACGTTAACATCGCCAACCAGCGCACGCTCTACCAGCATCCTTGAGCCATTGCCGACCCAGTTACGGATGGTATCAATAGGGTAGGTCGGTTTGCCCAAGGTAGCCAGCATATTATTCACGGCATCGGCCAAGTCTGGCACGCTGTCTATTAAAGTCCCATCAAAATCAAAGATCAGAAGTTGTTTTTTCAAAGGCGTCATAAGGGTCTCAAAGTTTTATTATTTATAGGTAGTTTTTTTATATAAATCAGTTTTTTCAATACAAGTGCTTTATGTACTTTGGTTTTATATAGACAGTATCTTTTTTTGAAATTAGTTTTTGAAATTAGTTTTTGAAAATTACTCGACGTCTTTATATTTGTCACGATGCGCTTTTTTCATGGCAAGATACGTTTTGTTTTCTCGGCATAAATCCCATTTTTGTTTAAAAATACGCGCCGACTCTGCTTTGATAGGATCTTCTTCGTCTCGGGGTAACTTATCACGACCATGCGCGCCACTTTGACCTTTTTTATCATCAGGCACTGGGCCTTTATACTTCTTGCCCCCTTTATGATTGGCATAGCGACGTGCTCGAGTATAGCCCATTTGCAAAAACTTGCGCGCCATATCGGCACCGACAAAGTCGCCATTATCTAAATAATCCAAAAACATCTGGTAGATAGTGTCACTGCTTTGTTGAGCAATATCAGGGGTCGCAAAGCGCCAATGTGGCAGAATCTCAGACTTATAAGGCTCAACTAATAGCACACCCTGCTCACCGCGCCCAACACGATATAGCTCAGGATGCTCCCGTAGGTTTAAGTTTTTATAGTCCAAGTTGTAGTCAAATTCACGCATAGTGGTTATAAGAATGGAAAAGTTGTCCTTAGTATAAGCGTTATCGCTCTACAATAAATATGGTCTCTGTAACAGGTGCTTAAGTTGTATGCTGAATAACGGTAGGCTTTATGAATAACTTTTTTTTGAGCAACCGTTTAAAACCTCACTGGAAAGGGGTCATATGAGTTGCTAATACGTGGGCGTTATTACAGTAATCAGTACACAAATAGATATATGAGCCGTTTTGAATCTTCACTTTAATGAGTTAATAATTGATATGATACGAATAACACTTAAAAGTTAATTTTACCTACATAGGATATGAAATGGCTAAGAACAATAGAAAAATTACTGTTAATGATATCGTTATCACTGTATCAAAAATTGAAGACGAGGATTATATCAGTCTAACCGATATGTTAAAGGCGAAAGATGGTGATTTTTTTATTGCAGATTGGTTGAGAAATCGCAATACGCTAGAGTTTATAGGGGTTTGGGAGAAAATCAATAATCCTGATTTTAATTATGGCGAATTCGCCACAATTAAAACTAAATCAGGTTTAAATAGTTTTAAAGTGAGTGTCAAAGAGCTTATTGAACAGGCTAATGTGATTGGTATAAGAGCCAAAGCAGGACGTTATGGTGGTACTTACGCTCATAAGGACATTGCGTTTGAATTTGGTGCTTGGCTAAGTCCAGAGTTCAAACTCTATTTAATTAAAGAGTGTCAACGTTTAAAAGAGCAAGAATCGGAACGAGATTCCATAGAATGGCAAGTTAAAAGAGAATTAGCAAAAGTAAATAATAGAATTCAAACAGATGCAATTCAACTAAACTTACTACAAGATATTAAACAAAGTAATCATAGATTTATATATGCTGACGAAGCAGATCTAATTAACATGGTCGTTTTTCGTAAAACACATAAAGAATGGAAAGATGAAAACCCTAATCTAGATGGTAATCAGAGAGATCATGGAAGCGTATTAGATAATGCAATTGTTGCTAATTTAGAACTTCATAATTCAATATTAATTAACCAAGGTATGCCACAGAAATTAAGAATAGAGCAATTAACTACTCTTGAAAAAACGTTAAGAGAGAGTATGAGTAAATCACCTGCTATGAAAAAACTAGAGAAAGCGGGTAATAAACTATTATCAGATACTTTTGACAAATAGTAATTGAATAAACAATCGACCATAAAAAAACCCCCAAACTAAAGTAGTTTGAGGGTTAATTATGCTGTAAAGCAGTATTCGTAATAAAGATGGTGGCTCGAGGCAGAATCGAACTGCCGACACAAGGATTTTCAATCCTTTGCTCTACCAACTGAGCTATCGAGCCGTCTTTATGAGGTCGCTATTAAACTAAATATTCGATGTTCTGTCAACCTTTTTTCCTAAAATAAGTCAAAAAAAGCCAAATTAAACCTTATTAAGGGATAACAACCGGTATCCGACCAACAATGGGCCTTTTTGAGTCATATCCTCGAACTTTGGCTTATGACTACCCTGTTAACTTAGCAGCACGTTAAAATTTTACCCGAATAAGCTCGTAATCACTCATAATACGATGAATGTTACTATCAACGGGCATAAATTGACGTACACCTTTTTTGACCTCAGCGTCATACACCAGTTTAATAAATTTAGCATCAATACCACGATCTACATTTTGAGGATGGATGGCAAGATATTGCAAACGTTTGGTGTCTGTTTGCCCATCATCAAAGCAGCCTACCACAGCGATAGGCTTGTCATTAAACATACCCACATACATCAGGTTGCCACGTTTAAAGGCACGCTCAAATAGTGCCATAACTGCTTCGCTGTCTGCTAAATCGCCCTTATTGGCGTTGTCAGTCTCATATAGTTTGGCAATACGCTCCCGCAGTTCGTTATTGTGAGTCACCTCTCGCATAATTGGTGCGTCAAAGGAATTAATCGCAACGGCTTCTAAGGGCATTTTTATCTCTCTTTATAAGTCTTAGTTTATAGATCCTAGTTTATAAGCATCAATTTTTCAGTATCAGTTTAAAGGTCCTAATTTATAGGTCTAATTTATAGGCATTTGTACTACCGCTCAATAGATAGCGAATAAGGCTTCAATAAGTTTAATGAATGGCAATATTTTAACAAACATTACTCATCGGTAGTGTGCGAATATGGCTTAAATTCAGTACGTTTGCTATTATCATGACATTGCTGTTAAAAACAGCCCCTTTATTATTATAAAATTCGATAAAACAGCCAATTATTAGTGAGCTAACTTGCCATGACTACAGCTATTAATCCCAATCCTGCCGGGCGTCCTGCACGTATCGCCAGTGTCAGTCGCAATACCGCTGAGACCCAAATTAGCGTGACTGTCAATCTAGATGGTACAGGCCAAGGTAACATTGATACCGGTGTGCCCTTTTTAGATCATATGCTTGACCAAATTAAGCGTCACGGATTATTTGATCTCGATATTACCTGTAAAGGCGACGTCGATATTGACGACCATCATAGCGTCGAAGATACGGGAATTACGTTGGGTCAAGCTTTTGCCAAAGCGTTAGGCGATAAAAAAGGCATTCGCCGTTATGGACACTTTTATGCGCCTCTAGATGAGTCGTTATCTCGTGCGGTGGTGGATATCTCAGGTCGTCCGGGTCTACATATGGATATCCCCTTTACCCGTGCTTATGTCGGTAAGTTTGATGTGGATTTATTCAGTGAATTTTTCTTTGGTTTTGTCAATCACGCTTGGATGACGGTGCATTTGGACAACTTAAAAGGGGTCAATAGTCATCATCAAATCGAAAGTACTTTTAAGGCGTTTGCCCGTGCACTACGCATGGCCTGTGAGTACGATGAACGAGCGTTGAATACATTACCGTCAACCAAAGAAGCCTTGTAATATGACCAAAATTGCATTACTCGACTATGGCATGGGCAACCTGCACTCAGCCAGTAAAGCCTTAGCAGCTGTCGGCGCAGAGGTATCCATCACCAATGATGCCAAAATCATTCGTGCCGCTGACAAAATTGTCTTTCCGGGTGTCGGTGCGATGCGCGACTGTATGGCGCAGATGCGTGAAGAGGGCATTGATAAGGCGGTATGCGAGGCGGTATTTAACAAGCCTGTTATGGCGATTTGCGTCGGTATGCAAGCCTTATTTACTGAGTCTTTAGAGTTTGAACGAACCCAATGTCTTGATATTATCTCAGGGCAAGTCAAAAAGTTCGATGCCGACTGGACAGATGAGCAGGGCGCAACGATTAAAATCCCGCATATGGGCTGGAATACCATATCGGGCATGGATTTATCACATCCGCTGTGGCAAGGTATTGATGAACATGCTCATTTCTACTTTGTGCACAGTTATTACTGTGATCCTGAAGATAAATCGGTGACCGCTGCTGTCTGTGATTATGGTCAGCCATTTTGTGCCAGCGTCATCAAAGACAATCTATTTGCGACCCAGTTCCATCCCGAAAAAAGCCATAAAGATGGCCTACAGTTGCTCAAAAACTTCGTTGAGTGGAGGGTATGATTGACATCACCTTGATTAAGGTTTTTAAGGGGATGCGGTTATGAAAGTAATGTATTTTATATTGCATTGGCAATATTACAAATTATCTTTATATTTTCGTCCTTTCCAGTATGGCCCAAACACAAGCAATATGCGACAGTGAGCATTCGTATTATATTTTTAGCACTATTGACGTATGATACTTTTTTTTCAGGGTTTGAACCGTCCCCCTATGATATTTACGTCAATATCCCCTGTTTTTTAATCGTCTTTGTATTGCCAAGGTTTAGATCCTTTGAATAGTCAGCTATTTAATAAGTCGCTATTTAACTAAGCGCGAGATAATTTTAAGCTCTTCCCGCTTTGCGCTATTATCTTGGCGAGCACTCGGTGATGCGCTAAGCTTTACCTCGTTCCTGCTTCGCGAGACCGAGGTAAAGCAAGCGCCTCTGCCTGAGTGCAATGCCAAGTATAACCGCTGCAATCGGGGCTAAACCGCATCTCAAGGCGACCCTCTATCAAAAGGGTTAAGTTGTGCCCAAATCCCAAATCATAGCAATCGTTTAAAAAAAAAGTCGAACACCCTAATGCTCAAAATGCAGTTCGAACGACTGTCTCAACACAACGCTGTCATGAATCGTAAAATTATCGATTAGCTCATCAGACCTAGTGCTATGCTAAGTATAACTGCTTAGTACCCGAGTATCGCTTTCGCCTTCTCATTATAAAGCTGTTCATTCAGGCCGAATCTTAAGGGTAATTCTTTGAGCTTAATCAGAATAAACATGTATAGCGTCTGGTAGTTATTTGTTTGCACTATCTGAAAGGTAGAGCCAGATGTTTAATAAATAATCCCCAGCCGCTTATAAATGTTTTCATACATTGTTATTTGCGCAGTTACTAACTCCTTGAATTCACATAATTTTCATCACAACTTCATCACACCTTCATCGCACTTTTTATACACCTGATGTATTATTTTCTGTACATATCCTACAAAAATGCGTGACATAAATTCAGTAAGCTATTGACTGATAAATTACCACCTATCTGCTTCGAACAGAACCATATTGGAAAGAACTACATTGGAAAGTACCACATTGGATTTTCAAACGTTTAAATTACACGTCATGACTATCACGGGTCTTGAAAGAGATGCCTTGCATATTTACGTGGGTATTGGGGTGTTTCTACTCACTCTGTTATTGTCACGATTCGTCATTAAGCGTCATATTAGTCGCTTAAATATGGCATTACTGCTGGCAATACTTTTTGCATTATTAGGCGAGTATTTGGACTTAAGGGTCAATTACCCGCACATTACCGGCGATAACTTAAGAGACAGTATTCACGATATTATTAATACCAGCTTTTGGCCGGTGGTGTTGTACATTGTCATTCGTTGGACAAAGGTGTTTAGGGACTGATGAACATCCACCTTGTCAGCGTTCGAGTAAGCATGGGGTGGTTTTGAGTGCTATTTAACGCTTAATTATGCTTTGAAAATTATCGATGTCATAGATTCAAATAAACAAATTATAAAAAAGATTTAAGTGGGTAGATAAGAAAGCAATTAGGGAAGGGGCTGTATGCGAAGTAAAGCAGACCGAATTCGTCATGCCCTCGCTTTTGAGATCATCGGGCTCATACTTTTTGCCCCACTGGCAAGCTGGGTGTTTGGCTATCAGATACATACTATGGGTGTGATTGCAGTGGCTGCTTCAATAGTCGCCACAATCTGGAATTATTTCTATAACGTATTATTCGATAAGGTGATGCTAAGGCTTCGTAATAGCATCCAGAAGACGGTAGCGATACGAGTGTTGCATGCTGTACTCTTTGAGGGCGGATTGTTACTGCTGTTCATGCCAATCATTGCTTGGTATTTAGATATTACGCTATGGCAAGCCTTTATCATGGACATTGGCATGGCGGCATTTTATCTAATATATGCCTTTTTTTATAACATCGCTTACGACATCTTGTTTCCAGTACCAGAGTAAGTAATGTTGAAGGAGTGAAATCTCTTATAGATTTATCTGTGTTAACTATAGTCGGTGAACCTACAGCTCGCTATGGTGTTAAATTCGGTAAGCCTCTATTTGTAGTCCTTGAGCTCGGTTGATTTCACCTTCTTTTAGAGTTCTTCGACTATAATTGTCCTTGTTACAATTATCTTAAACAACCAAAATGCCCGACCAATTATGGTCGGGCATTTTAGAATAAGACTTTATGAATTAAGGCGATTTAACCAAATAAGCTAAACCAAATTAACCATTAAACTTAAGCTTGGTTTTCAGTCGCCAATTCACGTAGTACATAGTGTAGAACACCGCCATGACGCACATACTCACGCTCTTTAGGCGTTTGTAGCATCACATTCACCTCGAAGGTTTCAGTGCTACCATCGGCACGTGTGGCGGTAACGGTTGCCGTCTTGCTTTCGCCATTGTCCAGACCAGTGATGCTCAATACTTCTGAACCATCTAGGTTATGCGACTGAATGCTTTCGCCTTCTTTAAAGGTCAATGGCAATACGCCCATACCGACTAGGTTTGAGCGGTGAATACGCTCAAACGAACCTGCTAATACCGCTTTTACGCCAAGTAAGATAGTGCCTTTAGCAGCCCAGTCACGGCTTGAGCCAGTACCATATTGCTCACCACCAAGGACCACTAGCGTACGACCATCTTCCTTATACTTCATTGCCGCATCATAGATAGGCATCTCTTCACCATCTTGTAAGGTTGCTTTGTCGTCTTTGAAGTAGTAAGTATAGCCGCCTTCCTTACCACCCATCATCAAGTTTTTGATACGGATGTTGGCGAATGTACCGCGTGTCATTACCGCATCGTTACCACGACGTGAGCCATAGCTGTTGAAGTCCGCTTCTAGTACACCACGCTGCTGTAAATATTGACCCGCTGGCGAGTTGGCATCGATATTACCGGCAGGAGAGATATGGTCAGTGGTAATTGAATCGCCGAATAGACCTAAGATACGGGCATTTTCGATATCTTTAATCCCTTCAGCTTCCATGGTCATACCCTCGAAGAAAGGCGGGTTCTTGATATAAGTTGACTCATCGCTCCAAGGATATAGCTGGCTATCTGCTGAGCTAATGGCATTCCACTCCGAGCTACCATCGAAGACTTCCCCATAGTTTTTAAGGAACATCTCAGCATTGATATTTTGGGTGATCAATTCATCAATTTGAGCTGTGGTCGGCCAGATATCTTTTAAGAATACATCATTGCCATCTTGATCTTGACCCAGCGGATGTTTGGTCAAGTCTATATCTACCGTACCTGCTAGTGCATAGGCGACTACCAATGGTGGTGAGGCAAGATAGTTGGTTTTGACATGAGAGTGGATACGCCCTTCAAAGTTACGGTTACCCGATAACACAGATGCCACTACCAGATCTTTTTCTTCGATACCTTTTTCAATCACGTCTGGTAGCGGACCGGAGTTACCAATACAGGTCGTACAGCCGTACCCCACTAGGTAGAAACCGACTTTTTCAAGCTCATCCATCAAGTTGGTTTTTTCAAGATAGTCAGTCACAACTTTAGAGCCTGGTGCTAATGAGGTCTTAACCCAAGGCTTAGCTTTTAGACCTTTGGCGGCAGCATTTTTAGCAACCAGACCAGCGCCGATCATTACCGCCGGGTTTGAGGTATTGGTACACGAGGTAATAGCGGCAATAACGACAGAACCATCACTTAAGTGATGCTCTTTATCATCAATACAAACCGTTGAGTAAATGCTATTCGCAGCAGGTTGTCTGTCTGAGGTTGATTCCTCATCACTGGTCGATACATCGATATCAGGCTCAGCAGCTAGTTCATCAGCTTGCTCTTGCTCACCGCCTTCTTGATCGAAGCGCACTTTACCAACGACTTCAGCTTTGCGATCTTTGGTCATCTCGGTCAAGGTTGTACCGAAGCTGTCATACATGTCTGACAAAGCAATGCGTTGATGCGGAAGTTTTGGACCAGCAAGAGATGGCTCAACAGTACTAAGATCAAGCGTTAAATTGCTAGAATAAGTCGCATGAGGCGTATTGGCATCATGCCATAACCCTTGCGCTTTGGCGTATTGTTCAACCAATTCAATTTGTGACTCTTCGCGGCCAGACAGACGTAAATAATCAACAGCGATTTGGTCAATTGGGAAAATACCACAAGTGGCGCCATATTCAGGTGCCATGTTTGCAATCGTTGCACGATCAGCGAGTGGCAAGCTTTGTAGACCTTCACCATAGAATTCAACGAACTTACCGACCACGCCATGAGCGCGTAGCATTTCGACCACACGTAGCACTAAGTCAGTAGCAGTCACGCCTTCTGATAATTTACCAGTTAGCTCAAAGCCAACCACTTCTGGAATGAGCATAGAAGAGGGCTGACCCAGCATCGCCGCTTCTGCTTCGATACCACCGACACCCCAACCTAATACACCAACGCCATTAATCATTGTCGTGTGGCTATCGGTACCAAATACAGTATCAGGATAAGCGGTTAATTCGCCATTTTGCTCACTGGCCATCACAACACGGGCTAAATACTCAAGGTTGACTTGGTGCACAATACCCGTTGCAGGAGGGACTACCACAAAGTTTTCAAAGGCTTGCTTGCCCCAATGCAAAAACTCATAGCGCTCGTTGTTACGCTTAAATTCGATCTTTTTGTTTAAGTCAAGCGCGTCTGCACGACCATAGACGTCGACCTGTACAGAGTGGTCAACGACAAGCTCACTTGGGATAAACGGATTGATTTGCTCGGCATCGCCGCCCAGTTTTACAATGGCATCCCGCATTGCCGCTAAGTCAACAACTGAGGGAACACCGGTAAAATCTTGCAGTACTACACGGGCTGGCATAAAGGCAATTTCTTGTGAAGGGGTCGCTTTGGCATCCCAATTAGCAACCGCTTCAATGTGGTTTTCACCGACGGATTGTCCACCATCTTCGTTGCGTAGTAAGTTTTCTAGCACAATCTTCATGCTATAAGGCAGACGATTAATATTGTCATATTTTTCGGCAAGCTTTGGCAAACTATAATAGGCGTGTGCTTTGCCAGCGACAGTTAAACTGTCTTTTACATTGAATATATCACTCATATTGGCTTCCTTCTCTCATTGTTAGTTAGATTGATAAGTAGGTGGCTGTATTTAATGGAACAGATGTTGTGGAACAAGTTTGATAGAACGACTCAAATATTCTATTAATGAAGCTATTTATCGAGCTTATCTATATTATAGAGTTATCATTATAGAGTTATCGAGCATTATAGAGTTATCAAGCATTTTTAATCAGTATAGCTATTTATCGAGCAAGTTTATTTATTTTTATAATTCATCTTATAACATACCAAAAATTGGGACATTTATTAAGACCAAGTTGTCGATTCATCGTGGGTAAATCGTAACAAGTAAAGGTGTCCACCGGTTAACTGAACCGTCTTTGAAAGCCAGCTATTTAGAAGACAGCAGTTTGAAAGAAAGCTATAAAGACAGCTATTATTCATTTTCTCTCATTTTAGACGTGGTTGTTACCGCTTCATTCGTAGCTTGTTTCTTTTGCCAAGGAAAGCGTCCTTCAAGCTCTACTTGCAAAGATAAGCTTAAGAATGTACGAATCAGCACAATCACACCGAGTACCAAGACACTGCGTAGCGTCGGCTCGGTAACAACGGTGGCCATAATATCGGCGGCTATCAATACCTCTAAACCTAATAAGATAGATTTGCCAACATCTTGTCGAATATCTAGATAGGTATGCTGACTAAATTTATTAGAGGAGACTGCGGCTTTATAAAAGGCCACTGCAAGCCCTAAAAACATAATCATAACGCCAATAAACTCCACTACTTTAGCGATAATGTCGATAGTATGTACTAGATATTCTGTCATGATAAATCCCCAAAAATGCGCTTTAATATCCTTGCTAACAACTTAGCTGTTACGTCATTTATTGAGCCATTACGTCATTAATAGCCACTTATTATTGTAAATCGGAAATAAAAAATCGGCCTAAAGATTAGACCGATTTTTTAATGCTTAACACATCATTGCTTATTAGTGCTTAGCTAATTAATGCTTAGCAGCTGGTTTGGTCGGATTATGATAACCACCATAATACTTCACTGGTGACCAGCTTGGAATGACTTCTGGTAGTTTAGGATCAAGCTTGCTGTATTCACCTGCACCATAGACCACCTTACCATCAAGAACCGTTAACACAGATTCAATTGTTTTGATTTTCTCTTCTGGTACCGTGAAGTAGTCATCTGATAGCAGCACAAAGTCGGCATATTTACCTGGCTCAAGCGTACCTTTGACATCCTCTTCGCTTGAGAACCATGCACTACCACTGGTATAGACTTCTAGCGCATCATCACGGTCTAAAGTATTATCTTTACCATACAGCTGAGTACCGCCAACCGTTTTACCCGTAGTCATCCAGTACAATGAAATCCATGGGTTATAGCTTGCCACACGGGTACCGTCAGTTCCAGATCCTAAAGGGATGCCCATATCATAAATCTTTTTAAACGGTGGGGCAGTACTAGCGGCTTCTGCACCATAACGCTCTACAAAGTATTCACCAGCGTATGCCATACGATCCTGTACTGAGATACCACCATTCAGACGTTTAATTTCTCTGAGTGTCTCATCGTCAATGGTTTCCGCATGGTCAATAGCCCAGCGCATGTCATTTTTGATTTTACCGTTATTTTCACGGTCAATCTCATCAACCAAGTCCACAATCAACTTTGTATTTTCACCGTAAGTTGAGTGCTGTCTAAATGGCCAGCCTTCATTAACATGCATTTGGATGACTTCTTTAGTACTCTCACGCCAGCCTTCATTATTTTTAATAAAAGGTTTAGGGGCTAAGAAGTTTTCAAAGTCGCCAGCTGCCCAAGTCATGTATTCACCGCCACCTTTTAGCTCATAGCCGTGTGATAGGGCATGCGCTTTGTTCACTGACGCTTCATTATTGGCCATCCACTGCTCAAACTGCTTACGCTCTTCTCCTGCTTTTTGAGGGAAGAGGTAGTAGGAGATGCGCATTGATAAATCGCCACTCGTTGCTAGAGTTTCAGAAGCTTCATAATCTTGCGGATAAGTGTGTCCGCCGCCGCCGGCGTCAATAGCACTGGTTAGGCCAAAGCGATTTAACTCATGATAGAATTGTTTGGTAGAGTTAACCATTTCTTGCTCAGATAATGGTGGCAATTTCCCAATGACTTGATACAAAATCATGGCATTTGGTTCCGCCAATAATACCCCTGTTGGGTCACCGTTTTCATCTTTTTCATAACGGCTATCGTCATTAGGTGGCTGAGTATTTCTATCAATATTTAACGCTTTTAAGCCTGCTTGATTGAGCCAACCACGGCTGTATAAATACAGGACAAAGGCAGGCGTGTCACCTGTCGCCTCATTAATCTCTTCGATAGTGGGCAGTCTTTTCTCTTCAAACTGATAAGGCGACCAACCACCGATAACACGTACCCATTGACCTTCAGGCGTGCGATCCGCCTGTTCTTTTAGCATACGCAAGGCCTCTTTTAACGAGGTTACGCCATCCCAGCGTAGTTCCGTATTATAAAAGCGTCCACCACGAGTGATGTGAAGGTGTGAGTCATTCAGACCTGGAATCAGAGTCCGACCATGGGCGTCAATGACCTTAGTACCTGCATTACGCAGACGTAAAATATCTTCATCACTACCGGTACGCAACACCTTGCCGTCTTTAATAGCAATGGCTTCGGCAGTGGTTCGATTGTCATCCATTACTGCTACTTTGGCATTAGTAACAATCATATCTGCTGCCATATCAGACGAGGGAAGGGTATTATAAGGACCTTGTTGTGAGGTGCTTTGAGTGGCACATGCCGACAATAAACTGGCCGCCCCTACAAGTAATATCAAGTTTTTCTTTTGTTTGCTAATTTTCATGGTAGTTTCTCAATGTAATGGATTTAGAATACGAATCAATGCAACGAATAACTTAATACGCAATACGCAGAGCTAAATAGCTTTTAATGCCCATATCGACGGACACGCTAGTAAGGTTAATTTAGCATATTACATCTGTATAGAAATCATCATGTAAACTTTTACAAACATCTGAAACAAAAAGAAACACTGTTAATTTAAAGTTTATTAAAGAAGGCCTTAATAAAGTTTAGCTTTATAAATAGGGTTTCTTTTGACACTTAAACAATAGTATTTGTGACTTAATAAGTAGCGTTAATACCGGTAGCTATTCATGCTTTTCGCTACTATCTTGGCAAAGCACACGACAATCGCTAGGCATTAGGCAGTTCCTGCTTCGCGATAACTGGCTAATGCAAGCGCTTTAAGCCGTGTGCTTTGCCAAGTATATCCGCTTCAATCATGGCTAGCGGCTACATTGTACCCTTGCCAGTATTTATCGTGGTAAATACTGGGTATGGGTGCACTTGATTTGAGGTTGCTTCTGCATTCAGATCGCATACTATATTTGAATATTGTTATGACAATACTGTTGATAACTCATTCATCTAGCTTTAAATCTAAGCGATATTTAATAGAAGGTGACTTTTAATAGAAGACCACTTTTACTTTTACTTTTACTTTCGCGTTCAACAATAGAGTGGATTACTATAAGACGTCGCTTTTACTATCTAGAATTACCGATTTACTATCGAGATCTACGGATCACCCCTACAAATTCTGAGTATTTATTATTTATGACAAATGCATTTCAAACGGATACAGCTACTATTACGTTAACTATAGATAACGTATGTGTCAGTAAGCGAATCACTTGCTTACATGCCATTGAGAGTGGAAGTCGAGCATGGGGATTTGCCTCACCAGACAGTGACTATGATGTTAGGCTTATTTACTATCATGAGCCAAACTGGTATTTACGTTTATTTGAAGATAAAGATACGTTTGAGTTTATCGAAGATGATTTGCTTGAGGTACCTTTTGATATCGGGGGCTGGGATATTAAAAAGGCTTTGAAACTTATCTATAAGTCTAATGCCGTTATTTTCGAATGGTTAAACTCGCCCATTATATATCAGCAAAATAGTGAGGCAATGGATCATTTAAAAGCTATCAGTAAGAACTATTTCAATCCCATAGCTGGATTTTATCACTACAAAGGTATGGCAAAAACTGCCAGTTTATCTTTAGATTTACAGCAGCCAATTAAATTAAAAAAGCTGTTTTATTTGATGCGTGCATTATTGGCATGCCACTGGATACAAACCTTTAAAACCGCACCGCCAGTGATAATGACCGAAATGCTACAGTTACTTGATTCGGCAATACAATCCGAAATACTGGCGATGATTGATATCAAAGCACAGGTTGGCGAAAGTCATCAGCAAACGCTATCGCCGACATTGCAAAAAGGTATCGAAAGCTTGTGGCAAGCTATTCAACAACCTGATTTTGGGCATGAAGAAAGAAAAGACATTACGCCACTTAACGAGTTTTACCAACAACTGATAATGGATATATAATCGAAAAAACTGTCGATAAATAAAGAGGCGATACATCCTTAAAGCTTAGTAGGAACAAAGCCTAGCAAGAACATAATTTTAAACGATAGATGAAACGATAAGACAATACGATATGACAAGCTCGAAATCCGCAATGAATACACCATTAACGGTAGAAACATTAAAGTCCGAAAATCTTATTTTGCTTGAATGCTTGTCGGGCAGCCGAGCCTATGGTTTGGCCACACCGCAGTCAGATACTGACATTAAAGGCGTGTTCTATTTACCTAAGGATCGATTCTATAGTTTGCACTCCGAATACGTACCGCAGGTCAGTAATGCTAGCAATGATATCGTTTATTATGAGCTGGGTCGTTATATCGAGCTGTTGCTGCAGAATAATCCTAATATGATGGAGCTGCTTGCCACACCAGTAGACAAAGTACGCTATCGTCACCCCATTATGGAGACGTTTAAACCAGAATGGTTTATTAGTAAGCTCTGCAAAAATACCTTTGCAGGCTTTGCTAACAGTCAAATTAAAAAAGCACGCGGACTAAATAAAAAGATCGTTAATCCAGTAGATAAAGAGAAAAAATCTATTTTAGAGTTTTGTAGCGTATTCAATAATGACCGTAGTATTCCCCTACTTAAATGGCTTGAAGATAAGCCATTCACCCAGAAACAACTTGGCTTAGTCGCTATGCCAAAAGCCACTCAGATCTATGCTATATACCTAGATATGGAGGGCAGTTTTGGATTTTCAGGATTGGTTCAAAAAGCGACTGCCACCCAGCTTAAGCTGAGTTCGATACCCAAAGGATTAACCCCAATCGGATATTTATCATTTAACGAAATAGGCTTTAGCCGTTATTGTAGAGACTATCAAGAGTATTGGCAGTGGGTCGCTGAGCGTAATGACGCTCGCTATCAAAGTACGATTAATCATGGGAAAAGATACGATGCCAAAAACATGATGCACACCATACGGTTGCTTCAAATGGCACTCGATCTTGCAACTACTGGGCAAATTATCATTGAACGTCCGAATAGAGAAGAATTACTTGCGATAAAAGCGGGTGAAAGTGATTATGAGACGCTGGTTGAGCAAGTTGAACAGTTGAACTTTCAGATAGATATCGCTTTTGCGGAAAGCAATTTACCCGATTCTCCTAAGCGTGAGCCTATATTTGACGCACTTAGGCAGGCCCGTGAGCAGTTATATGGATAAAGTCCTCTAACACCCTATCAAAAAGCCCCCTTAATCATTAAGGGGGCCATCCTGTATTATTCATAGCTCTCGATAGCATCAAAACATGGGCTTAAGGGCATGTAAATTGTTGCTCTACATTCTAAGCTCTAAACCCTAAACGCAGGAAAACGAGAGTTAATGACGCTTTCGGCCTCAATTAAGTTCATGATCTCATCGGCAATATTTTCCGACAGCTCAAGATGGGTGGTAAATCCAACACATGAGGCATTAATCTCACCGAGCATATAAGTGTCATTACCCTGATCATCGGTGTCTAGAATGAAGTCCGCTGTCCAAAGTAGAGGCAAGGCATATCCGCCCAACCGCGTCTGCAACATAGGTACATTGGCTTCTACCATATCCACCATGTCTTGCCACTGCTCAGGTTTGTCATAGCGGTAAGTTGCCCCTGAAAATAAGGTGGCTGAAAAGGCATCTTCACTGTCAGCAGGCTTCTTATGCACCACAGATACGGCGCTATCCCTTAACATCAATACCCGAATTTCACCCTCCTTAATACGCGGTAGAAAAGGCATGTCTAGTATCAGACCGTTATCGCCTTCGAGGTATTGATAACAAAACTCAATAAATTCAGCGAGTGTTTTCTCTTCGCTGTGGTTGTCACGGGCCTCGGTAAGCTTTAGTAACGCATCTTCTGGGATTGCATCAAAACCTTGATAACGTTCAGGCTCTTTTAATTGAACACGCCAGATACCTTCACCCGTTGAGCCACGGTTTTGCTTTAACACCCGTTGCCCCTTGGCTAAAGTGATTGGAAATTGAGTTTTAAGTTCTTCGTATTCATAGTAGCAGTAGACATCTTCGGGAACTAATGTCGTTCCCTTTAAGCGCTCAACCACATCTTTTGCTCCGTAATTTACCATCACATCTGGATGAGGCAGTCCTTTGACACCTTGATGTACTAATTCACGTAGCATCTGAAAATAGCCAGTCTCATCTTTTAGATTACCGGGGTTAATACGGCTGACATAGGCGTCGGCTTTATCTAAGGTATAACGGTAAATTTCGCCACGGTTTTCATCGGTATAAAAAATAACCTCAGCGGTCCAGCCTCGCGCTTTTAAAGACTCAATGATGGGGTAGGTATCACGTCGGCAACCATACTTGCTTTTATCAGATCCACCGCGCGCCTCAAAAATTACAACGTGTTTTTTCATAATACTCTCTCTTATAATTTTTAGTTAAACGTTAATTAACCCGTTAAGAATAATAGTCGCCACTTTAGTTGTGAGCGGAGTATGACAATCTACAGTAATGGAGTTAAAACTAATGGGGATAAGGTTGGTCAGTGGACATCTAAGCTTCTAAAGCCTTACTTCTACAATCTTGACCGTTTATAGCTACAAGGCAGACATACGCTCTGGTTTGGTCGTTTTGCATCTGGTTAGAATGTTTTGTCATTAGTTGGCAGGAAGGATAGTAAGCGCCCGTTAATCTTACAGGTGATTTAAGGGAATTTAAAAAGGCGAAAGGGTAGCATTATTGAGTAAAACCAGTCAATACGATTGTCAAATAACACGCCGGTATCATAATGAGTTTATATGAATAAATGATGAAAAGGTGAATAACGAAGGGACGCTTTAATAACAGTGTTTTAGGGTCAATTGATCATGACCTAATAAGCATGGTTAACAGAGAGTGAGTGGTTGAGCCGGAAGAGCTCTTTAAGCACGACTTAATCGCTATGGAAACTTACAAAGTTGCGCACTAACGAATTGAATTCATCTGACTTGCCCAGATGGGGCCAGTGCCCACTTTCGCTAAAGATATGAGCATCGGCTGTCGGCATCGCATTCAATAACTGTAGGGTACGGGACAAAGGCACCACCTTATCATTCATGCCATGAACTAAAAGGACGGGTAGAGACAGCTGGCCTAAAGCCGTTACGTCTAACGGCAAATCTTCGCGGTCTCGATCTCGCGCCGCCAGTAATAGTGATCTTAACCCGATCTCTTGTTCCTTTAACGCCGCCTTGAGCCTTATATTGACCAAGTTGTCGTTAATAACCGCCTCATTTCTTATGTTCTTTTGAAAGTCTTTGCGGATAACAGCAGCAGATAAAGGCGACTTGTGTTTGGTGGCGATAGGTTTAGTGTCTGTTGGCTGAGTATCGTCACTACCTGTTTGAGAAGATAGGGGAGGTGGCATCTGATCATTAGTATTGGATAAGGTATCGTTACTTTTCGCGCCGCCGGTACCGATAGATACCACACCAAGAATACGCTCAGGATAATCTAACGCTAACTGCAATGCAATCCAGCCACCCAGAGAGCTCCCGACCAGCCACGCTTTATCGAGATGTAGCGCATCCATTAAGCGTATGGTTTGGGCGCCCCATTGTTTAATGCCATAGGTTGTATCAGGTGCACATATCGTCTCGCCATAGCCAATCAAGTCAAAAGCCAACGTACGCGCAACTTGACTCAGCTCAGGTATATTCAACCACCAGTTTAAGGCAGCAGAGGCGCCCAAACCTGACCCATGTAACATCAACATCGGGACGCCATGACCCTGATCATAATAATGAGTCATCTCGTGAGGCGCAGTCTCAATCCAGTTATCCTTAAGATTAAAAAAATCGTCTGTCTTAAAGTTTGGGGTAGGAGCGGTCATGGATAGGCCTTATTGAGATCAATATAATATAGTCAACCCTACATTAAAATATGCACATTAATACGTCTAAAGATTAAAACGTGAGTTTCGCTGAGCTACACCACACGCTACACATTTTGCACACCACAATAAGGGTTTGTTTATAAATAATTTAATAATAACTTATCTATTTCAATTATCTAAATGAGAATTAGTGAACCTACTATTTGTCTTATTTGATGTATAGCGTTTCGACAAGTATTCCTAGATAAGTTGGTTTTTTAGATTGGGTAGCAGTTTAGCGTAATAAAAGTGCGCTAAACCCCTGTTTTCACAGACAGTTATAACGCTAGTATAAGAGATGATGGTTTATTTATCTAATAATTTACGTAAGCTTTAGGATACAGTAGGTCGATATTGTTAGACTAGGGTTAAATAATACCAACCTTTGGTAGTATCTGATTCAACATTAGGACTCTTATGAAGCGACGCAAATTTATTAAATCTATGGGCTTAGGACTAGGCGCTGTCGGTGCGTCGGCAAGCGTTACCGGCTGTCAAACCTTTGCAAAAAGTAGCACTGCTGGCACTACGAACACCCCTGTTAGACAGGCAGGACATGTTAGCAATATTATTGTGGGAAGTGGTTATGGCGGCGCCGTATGTGCGCTTAGATTAAGCGAGAAAGGTCATCAGGTGTTGATTTTGGAGATGGGCAAGCGCTGGGACAGAACACCCGAGCATAATACTTTTTGCAAAATGATTCATGCCGACAAGCGCTCAAGTTGGTTTAGCAACTGGCCCAATGCGCCTATTCCGATTCCTATACCCATCAGGAAATATCCGGGTGTTCTCGATTTAATCGAATATGATGAGATGAAAGTCTATGCAGGGCGTGCTTATGGAGGGGGATCTATCGTCAACGGCGCCATCGCGATCAAGCCGAAGCGGGCGCACTTTGAGCAGACCTTCCCTTGGTTAGACAGTGATGAGATGTATGACACCTTCTTTCCGCGGGCCATGCGTGAGCTTAAGGTGAGTCAAATACCAGAAGACTTTTTTAATCAGTCCGAGCATTATGAGTTCACTCGAGCAGCAGAACGTCAAGCTGAGAAATCAGGACTTAAAACTGAGTTTTTTGCTAACAGCTATGATTTTGATTATATGCAGCGAGAAGCCAAGGGTGAGGTCTACCCTTCCGCCTTAGGTGGCGAGGTTATTTATGGCAATAATGCGGGTAAGTTTTCGCTTGATCTAACGTATCTAAAAAAAGCGGAAGCCACAGGTAATGTCAGCGTCAAAACACTACGAAAAGTCAATTCTATTGAGCAGCCAGACAGTAGTGTTGATATTGATAACACTTTAGATAGCCCTTCAAATAATGAGAATGCACAAAGACGGCTTAGATTGGAAGTTCATGTGATCAATGAAAATGGCGGTATTGACGCCATTGAGCACTACACCTGCGATAAGCTGTTTTTAAATGCAGGCAGCACTGGCACCTCAGAGCTACTACTAAAAAGCCAAGCTCAAGGTAAGTTAAACCACCTAAATGAGCATGTTGGTCAGCACTGGGGACCCAATGGCAATATCATGACAGGGCGTAACTTTGTGCATGCGGCTGGCAAAATTCAGTCCACCATACCTGTCAAAGGCATAAATATGTGGGACGGCGATAGAGGCGGATCGCCTTATAAAATATTCGCTGAAATTGCGCCGTTACCCCTTGGTCTTGAGACATGGACGACCTTATATCTTGCCATTACTGACAACCCTGAGCGCGGTAATTATTATTATGATAAAGCGTCGCAAACGGTCAAGCTCAACTGGAAGCGCTCGCAAAACGAATATTCGGTCAATGCGGCCAAAGACTTGATTGAAAAACTTGCCGAAACCAATGGGGGCGCCACATCAAGCTTGTTATTCACTAAAGGTTTCGGCGATGACTTTTGCTACCATCCTTTAGGGGGCTGCGTATTGGGTCTAGCAACGGATCAGGTGGGACGAGTCAGAGGTCATGAAAATATCTATGTACAAGATGGGGCGCTAATTCCAGGTAGTGCGGGCGTCAATCCCTACGTGTTTATTACCGGATTGGCTGAGCGCAATATGAGTTATATTTTGCAGCAAGATTTTGCGTAACTGAATTATTTATCATAGATTATTTTGTAGAAAAGGTTTGACAACGGCTAATCATCGTTAGGGTGTACGCCAGTTACACATCTGAATATTCAACAGACCCTAAACGTAGTTTTACACTTGATAACTTTAAATTCAGATAAGTTCTTGTAGTATAAGTTATAAAGAACACTACATTTTATGTGGTTAATGACATTTATTTTTTAAAAGGAGTATTTTTGTGTTTGATATAAAATCTTTACTAACAAGATCTGTTGAAAAAGAATTGATGGACGTGGATGATTACATTTTTATCCCTGAGCGATATGACTTAGAAATTGATGATGGTATCTTAAGCTGTGTCTTAAATAGTGATGGGCGTGTGGATATATTTTTCCAAAAGCATGGTATTACTGATGTCCGCTCAGCTGCTCGTAAGCATGCTTATACAGGCTTTGATAGAGAGTTACATCTTGGTATATATGATGATGTGATCGAAGACTTAATTAATGATGTGAACAAAATATTAGAAGGGCACTCTAAATTCTTTAAACAAGAAAGAGTGTTGCCATCGACACCCTCTTTAAGTGAACAACCTTATGTTGATACCGATCATCTTTAATTGGAAATTATGATATAAGGTAATAATATAAGGTAACAATATAAAGTAGCTATATAAAATGACAAGCTGAACTTTAATCTATAATAAAAACTGGGCTATATGTCCAGTTTTTTATTGGTTAGAATTTAAAAGTTGTATTTTTTGGCGCTCTTATTTGAACTTCATCTAGTTTAAGTTTATTAAAGTGTTATATTTATATAGCTTTATTGGTTTTTTTGATACTTATTTCCCTGTATAAGCTGACCTTTGCAACGCTCTGATAAGCGTAAGTTGCAAGCAAAGCGAAGCGATTTATGGGGTGTAAATAGGGCATATAAATTATGGACAAATTAAAATGCATGGAAGCATTTGTGAGAGTTGCTCAAAGTGGTAGTTTCATAAAAGCAGCTGAGCAATTAGGGGTCACCCGTTCGGTGGTCAGCACCCGTATCCAACAGCTTGAAGAGTTTGTTAATGCACCCCTTTTTCACCGTAGTACCCGTTCAGTTCGCCTCTCAGAAATTGGTGAAAAGTATTATTTAGAGTGTGTGGCGTTAATTGACCGCTTTGATCAGTTAATTATCGATATGTCACTTGCTAAAAGCGATATGCATGGAAGCTTGAGAGTCTATATGGCCCCCGGCTTTGCCCTGAGCTTTTTTAATGAGGTGCTTGCAGATTTTACTCGCCAATTTAAAGATATTCAGTTAGAGATAGTGGTGAATGACAGAATTGTTGATCCTATTGCGACAGGTTTTGATATCGTCTTTCAAATTTTTCCGCCCAATGGCGTCAGCCTTATTGAACGAAAGATATTTCAAATAAATCGAGTGATGTGTGCCTCACCAAGATTCTTGGAAAAATATGGACAGCCTAACCATCCAAGTGAGCTACATCAGTATGAGTTAGGATACTATTCTAACTATCCTGAACGCAATAAACTCAAATTCTTGGTGAATAAAGAGTTTAAAGAGTTCTCTATCAATCCAAGAGTCTCCTCAAGCTCTATTCATCTGCTGCATGACTTTGCTTTAACAGATGGGGCGATTGTTTGTCTGCCGACCATTGTTGCCCATCAAAGTTTATTAAACCAAAAGCTGATTCCGATATTAGTCGACTACCCTATGCCCAGATATAGCTTGCGCGCTATATTTCCATCTAACTCACGAAATTTAATTAAAATTCGTAGTGTTTTGGATTTTTTAATCGAAAGGGTCTCACCTTTACCAGAGTGGGATGAGGCACTTATTGAACGGGGTTATTTATCGCCTTTAATTAAGTCTTTTTTGTAATTCTATACAGGCATTAGACCCTGATTGGCTAAAGGGTTTTGGAAAAAACCATCGTCCGTTAACTGGGCGCTGCTGTTAGGTCAATTAACCGGGTAGCGCTGTTGCGTTAGTTAACTGGGTGTCGCTGTTGCGTCAATTAATTGGGTGTCGATGTTGTGGCGATTGTTGTGTCAATTGTTGCGTCGATTAGTGATGCACCCGTTAAAGATTGCAGCTCATCAAAAGTAATGCTCTCGATTTTTTCAATAACTTGCAAGCCTTGTGGGGTCACCTTAATAACACACAAATCGGTATAAATACGGTCAACACACTTAAGACCAGTGGCGGGGTAGGTCAATGAGTCCACAATTTTAGGATCTCCTGTTTTGGTCACATGGCTAGTAGCCACATAGACCTTTTTAGCTCCGACCGCTAAGTCCATAGCACCACCTACAGCAGGAATGGCATCTTCGGCACCAGTGTGCCAGTTGGCCAAATCTCCATTTTCAGCGACTTGAAATGCGCCCATCACACAGATATCTATGTGTCCGCCTCGCATCATTGTAAAAGAGTCGCCATGGTGGAAAAAGGCACCGCCAGTTAGCATGGTGACGTATTCTTTACCGGCATTGATCAACTCAGGGTCTTCTTCTCCTTTTGGCGGAGGCGGGCCAAATGCCAATAAGCCATTTTCTGAGTGTAAAAACACCTCTTTGTCATCCGGTAAAAAGTTGGCAATCATCGTAGGTAGTCCAATGCCTAAATTAACATAGGCACCATCTGGAATATCCTGAGCAATGCGTTCAGCGATTTGGTCTCGAGTCCGTTTGGTATAAGTCATTGTATTCTCCAATTATATGTCGATGCTTGGGTGCTGCTTGGATATTGCTTAAACCGCTAAACCGCCACAAGGTGCTGGACAAAGATGCCAGGGGTGATGATATGCTCAGGATCTAAAGCGCCCAACTCCACAATCTCACTGACTTGAGCGATGGTCATATCCGCTGCCATCGCCATGATGGGGCCGAAATTACGAGCAGACTTGTTATAGATTAAATTACCCCAGCGATCCCCTTTATAGGCTTTTATTAAAGCGAAGTCCGCTTTAATGGGATTTTCTAAGACATAATCTTTACCTTCGTAATTAAGCGTTGGTTTACCCTCAGCCAGTGACGTTCCAAACCCTGTGGGGGTATAGATAGGTCCCAAGCCCATACCGGCAGCTTGAATGCGGCAGGCTAAGTTACCTTGTGGCACTAGCTCTAACTCTATCTTGCCAGCCCGATAAAGCTCATCGAATACCCAAGAATCGGATTGGCGAGGGAAGGAGCAGACTATTTTGCGAACGGAACCCGCTTTGAGTAGCTTGGCTAACCCGTAATCTCCATTGCCGGCGTTATTGCTGACAATCACCAAGTCTTTAACCCCTAATTGGATTAGTTCATCGATAAGTTCAGCAGGCTGTCCTGCTGTACCAAAACCACCAATCATGATGGTTGAGCCATCTTTAATGTGGGAGAGTGCTTCTGTTATGGATTTTTGGCTTTTATCTATCATAGTGCCTCCTGGCATTAAACCGAGTCTTTCCCTGTCTTGCTGTTGTTTGTGGTCTTGTTACTGGTAGTATCTTTTTCTTCTTTTGCCTTTTATAAGTCGGGTCTGTTGAATACACTGTTTTAACGATATGATGCAAGGTGGTGTAACCTTATGAGAAATTCTGCAAAAATACCACACCATCTTGAACATCGATGGACACTGGTGTCAGAGAGTGACCTCGACAAGGCCCGTCTACACATTCTCCCGTCGTAATAATGAACATGGCGGAGTGATGGGCACACATTACTTGATCTCGATAGGTATGAAACTTCCCTTTTTTATAATCAAGGGGTATCGAGAAGTGGGGACATACATTTTCATAAGCGTATAAACGGTTGTCTTTTTGAATAATTAGGATGCTTTTTTTACTATCATGCGGATGGGTAATTCGCAGACAGCTTTCCTCTGCAAAATCAGCCTGCTCACATAGTTTGATTAACTGGGTCATTATTAGCCCCCTGACAGTACAAAATCATATTCGATTTGGTAATAGTCCTTATTCAGCCCGTATATGGTTTTACTATATTCATCAGCATGCTGTAGCGTTGGCTGCACGATTAAACGGTCTTTCACGCCAAAAACGGCGTCATTTTGCAGATAGTCATCATTTTCTATAAACAAATGGGTGACTAATGATTGATAGCCCTGAGCTACTATTTTGAAATGGATATGAGCAGGTCGCCAAAACGTGCGTTTGGCATAATTGAGCAGCCGTCCTACTGTGCCGTCTGACGGAATTTGATAACTGACAGGTAAGATTGACTTAAAGGCATAACGACCATCAGACTCACTAATGAATAAGCCGCGTAAATTGTCGATTTGTTGTTCAGGATCTTGTCCAGAATACATCCCATTATCCGCAGTTTGCCAGACATCGATATAGGCTTCACTAATGGGATCGCCGTTAGCATTGCGAATCTGACCTTTCACCAGCAAAGGAATAGCAGGCTGCTCGCCCTCTACCACGATACTATCTGCAAACTTGCGTATCGGCATCTTGTCGACGAAAAATGGTCCAAATACGGTAGAAGGGGTTTGGCTGTCGTCCTTTTGATTGTTAATTTCATCGACCAGCATAGACACCCCCAGTACATCAGATAACAAGATATACTCCTGCCGTTGACCATGACACATTTGCCCTGTTTCGGTGAGGAAGTTAATCGCATACAGCCACTCCTCTTCCGTTAACTGCACCTCTTGAACGTAGTTGTGCAGATTTTGTACCAACGTCATGATAAGGCGTCTGTGTCGAGGGTTTTCAATATGCTCAAAGCTTTTAACCGCTTGATCAGTCACTTTTGCAGGGATTGCGACTTTAGCAGCATTGTTAGTGACATTTTTAGTATCATTGTTAGTAATACTGTTAGTTGCATTGGCAACGGAGTCTTTGGCGTCATTGTTTATAGAGGTTGGTTTCATGATCAATTCCATTTGTCATCGCCAACTGTCTCATTAAGAGGTGGTAGGCAACCTGCTTATCCTAAGCAGGGGTTAACATTAGCACGGCTTATAATTACTAGGGCTTATAAGTACTAGGGCTTATAAGTACTAGGGCTTAGAGTTAGCAGGCATTAAAGTTATAAACAAGCGTACTTATACAGTGAGTCTAATCTACAGTGACTATAATCTCGGTAACAATCAAAACTAGGCAGGGGGTAAACCTTGGTAAGCCTTGGTTAACAAGTCCTTTAACTCATCGAACTCATAGTCACGAGGGTTATAATAGGGACTGTCACAGACAATCTGAGCCACTGTCGCAGGGCCATCCTCAGGCAAGCCTATATCCTTTAACGCCAGAGGAATATTTAAAGATTCGTTTAAGCGATAAATGGCGGCACCCAGATTGTCACGGCTGCTAATCCCTAAGGCCTCTGCCAGCTTGTCCATTGCCTCGATATCCGCATTGCGATTGTAGTGTACGGAGTAGGCAAGGGTAATAGCATGGGCCTGAGCATGGGGTAAGTTGTAAGTACCCCCTAAGGTATGACATATTTTATGATGAATAGCCATGCCAACCGAACCCAGACACACCCCAGCCAGCCAAGCACCATACGTCGCTTGCTGGCGGGCCGTCATATCAGTTAAATCTTTTACAATCGCAGGTAAAGCCGTTGCCAGCGATTTGATGGATTCAATGGCTAATAGACTGATAATAGGATTTTTATCTTGAGCATATAATGCTTCAACGGCATGGGCCATAGCATTCATACCTGAGCAAGCGGAAACCTGAGCGGGTAA
Source organism: Psychrobacter sp. CX18 (assembly GCF_057396215.1). NCBI lineage: Bacteria > Pseudomonadati > Pseudomonadota > Gammaproteobacteria > Moraxellales > Moraxellaceae > Psychrobacter > Psychrobacter sp. CX18. Next base: position 280,069 of record NZ_JBXYJH010000001.1, read on the forward strand.
GGTCAAGGTGAGCTCAGGGTCGTAAATAGTAATTTTAGGCAGAACACGGATGTCCTTGCCCGTTGTTTTTAAGTTATCTTCGGTATACCCATACACCGATGTCATCTCACTACCGGCATAGGTTGTCGGTATGGCAACGATGGGGATATCTGTTTTTAACGCTATCATCTTGGCGAGACCAATGGTAGAGCCACCACCTAATGCAACACAGCAGTCGATTTGATTGGCTTTTGCAAACTCGATAGCGTTATCGGCGACATCTATCGGGACATGCATCACTGCATGCGGGTAGACGCCAGCACAAATACCTTGCAATTGTTTGGCAAGTTTTTCACCAGATGCTTCTTGGTCAGGTGTGGTAAGCACTAATACATTCTTATAGCCATTATCGACTAGTATTTGCTTAGCTTGTAAGGATTTACCTGTACCAAAATGCACATCTAGCGGTAAGGCTTTATAGTGAAAATCATCCATGACTGTCGTCTCCAATTATGTGTCGTCCCACTAATTTAGCGTTAGCTTCTATCAAAATGTGGCGGAATCTTGGCGTCCACATTGACCCAGACTGACTTAGCTTCGGTATAGTCATGAATGGCCTCGAAGCCCATCTCACGCCCATAACCTGATTTACCAACGCCTCCAAATGGGCTGCCTGGATTGACACGCTTGTAGCAATTAATCCAGCACATACCCGCCCGAATCTTTTTCGCAAATTGATGCGCGCGTTGAATGTCTTTGGTCCACAAACCACTGCCAAGGCCATATTCGGTACAGTTGGCAATCTCTAGTGCTTCTTCATCAGTCTTAAAGCGTAAGACGGTGATAAACGGACCAAATACCTCTTCTTGAGCGACACGGTCTTTTGGATTGGCATCGACAATAGTAGGTAGTAGATAGAACCCTTTCTTAAGCGCTTCGTCCTCAGGAGATTTACCCCCAGAGAGAATTTTACCCCCTTCTTCTTCAGCGATTTTTACATAAGAGAGCACTTTATCACGGTGGGCTTCAGAGGTAAGCGGCCCCATCTCTGTTTCTGGATCCAACGGGTCACCTAGCTTTATAGACTCTGCAAGCTTGATAAATTTATCTAAAAACTCATCAGCAATTGAGTCATGTAATAGCAAACGTGACCCTGCAATACAGGCTTGTCCTTGGTTATGGAAGATCGCCCATGCAGACCCATTCACTGCCGCATCGATGTTGGCATCTTCAAAGACAATATTGGCCCCTTTACCGCCAAGCTCAAGCTGGACGCGCTTTAAGTTGCCTGCGGAAGAGTGGACAATGCTACGCCCTGTCGCTGTGGAACCGGTAAAGGCAATTTTGCCGACATCTTCATGATCGGCAAGGCGTTGTCCTGCTGTTTTACCGTAGCCTGCGACCACATTAACCACGCCATCAGGGAAGCCCGCTTCTTTGATAAGCTCGGCTATTTTGATGGTCGATAAAGGGGTCAGCTCAGAGGGCTTTAATACCACGGTGTTACCTGCTGCTAGAGCAGGACCTAACTTCCAACTGGTAAACATCAGAGGAAAGTTCCACGGTACTATTTGACCGACAACCCCAATGGGTTCACGCAAGACATAGTTTAAAAAACCAGGTTCGACCGGTATGACCGAGCCTTCGATCTTATCGGCAATACCACCGAAGTAACGGAAGCATCCCGCCGTACGTGGCACATCAAGACGGCGCGAGTCACGAATGGGGTGACCGGTATCTAAAGACTCAAGCTGAGCCAATTCTTCTAAGTTCTCTTCAATTAGGTCTGCTAATTTCAATAGCAATCTGCCACGCTCAGCTGCGCCCATGGCAGACCAAGCAGGGAAAGCGCGCTTTGCTGCCGCAACCGCCAAATCCACATCTTCGGCTTCAGCCGCCGCGATTTTGGTAATGAGCTCGCCATTATAGGGATTAAAAACGTCGATCGTGCCACCATTTTTCGCCGAAACGAACTGACCGTCAATAAATAATTGAGTATTCATAGTGTAACCTACTAAATGAATGAGAGGGGTAAAGGACAAAATGCCCTTTAAAAATAGTTATGAGGGATGCGGCAATTGCTACTTACGCTGAATGAAGACATATAGCGACTGGTATCCATTATCTGATGGTTTGACTGGTCGTTGCAGATTCGTCCTACCTAATTTCCAGCCGCCTTCAATATATCAACCATTGATTTTGCGTACCTAACTTTTGCGTAAGAACTAGCTTTTGCGTCTGTCCTTGTCTTAAAACTGCACAGGATAAGGTGGCAACTCTCCTGAAGCATATCTGTCTGGAATATCTGGCGTGGCGTTCTCCCAGACAAGTAACATAGAGCGTTTGGTTGATGAGCCCTGATGACGTATATTGGCTGGCATGGCGGCGATGTCACCGGCTTTCATGATGACGCGTGCAATGGGACTGCCATCCACTTTGTCGCCGATATCCCACGTGATTTCATCTGAAAGTTGTAAAAACCATTCGACGCGGTCGTTACCATGGAACACAGGTAAGATATACTCTTCGGTCGTTGGGCAAAATAGACTCTCTTTACAGACAGAGGTCACCGATGGATTCCACGTGACATCCGAGCGAGACAGATATTTAAAGAGGTTAAAACCACTCAGCTCACCTTCAAAGCCCGGCTCGCAGTAGACAACCGGCTCATCTTGCGGAACATCTAGGAATTGGCGGTTAACAGGTAAGTCATCACGTAAAGGAGAGTCACCTTCTAATCCTGGCATACGTTTAGTTGCAATACGATAACGATCAATAGCCTCGCTGTTATTACCGTTGTTGCGACCAAAGGCACTGCCCGTCTCTTCAGGCGCCGCAAAAGGATCAAACCCTTCATTGACCCAGTCATGTAATATGGCTTTAAAGGTCTGCATAATAACTGGGGTTTCGAAGTTTTCGATATAATCGACACCGGCTTCTCTAAACACCCCATTATAGGTACCCGCATAGAGATCGACACTGCCGTAATGATTCTGAGTGCCAATGACATGGTCAAAGTTGACCCAGCCATAAAAGAAACCCCATGCGACATCGCGCATCAAGGCTCTCAAGAAAGCATCAACCGACATTAAATGAGAGTATTCCTCGTTTTTGGCTTCCCAAGTAATTTTGGCAAAATACTCGTCTCTACTGAATACAAATTTACCCAGTTGAAACGTTGCGTAGCCGGTTATGTCATCACGAGCGATGACGTTGACACCTGTATCTTCAAAAGTAACAGTCATTTTTTCTCTCCTTGAATAGTGTGTAATTCCCTTGTTAGGATATTAATTCTTTCTTGCTTTAATGCCTTGTTTGAAAGCCTTGTTTTGAGGCCTTAAAAATATTAAAACTAAATGAGTGATTTAGTCTTAATAGACTATTTAAAACAAATATCATGTAAAACAAATATCATGCCATTTTTCGACAGATAGTGGACCTTGAATGGTCTGAATCAATATAACAGAAGGTTTTGAGGACTCAAATCGGTAGGCAGAGCCTTTAGGGAGAAGGGCTTGATGACCTTGCTTTAATAATACGTAACCCATCACATCGCCATCCGGCTGCTCACCTGCTAAATGCGTGCCTTCTTGATCTTCTGAGATCACAGAGGACTCATTTAGTTTTAGGAAGTCTACTCTCACTTCACCATCCATAGCGATGACGAATTCATCATGTGACGCGGTGTACCAAGGTGATTGACCTTCAGCACGTACACTTTCAATAACGAACTTTAGGTTCTTACCAACAATGGTTTTTTCGTAAGGTTTGGCATTTGCGGCAACTTCAAAAATATTTGAGAAGGCGTAATCGGTTTTTGCGCCTTTAATGATCTGAATAGATCCTTTTTCATAGTGATCTAAACTACCTAGCTTAGTGGTATAGACATCCATATCCGTCTCCTTTACATCTGACATCTGCGTAGGTCAACGCGGTGGGTTTCTTCCTTGAGGGACAACCTTTAAAAACTCCCCTGACCTTTACAACATACGTTATTAAACAACCACTAACAATGCGAAAATAACAACATGACTGTTCGCAACTTCTAAACAATGAATACGTCTATAATCAGAAGTATCGGAACAAGGAGGTTCTTGAATACTGTGAAAAAGAACACTAACCAAATCAGTGATATCCAAGCGCTGTCTAAGTGTTGAACAAAGTGTGGAACACATTGATTCATTTTCTTTTTCTAAATTCACTTAAAAGGATGTTGAGATGAAAACTTTAAAATGGGATACCGCCTACGAATGGAAGGTAGTGGTGTTACTGACGTTGGCTTTCGGATTGGTTGGCTTAGATCGTTGGATTATTGCCCCATTGCTGCCCTCAATCATGCGTGACTTATCTCTAAACTATCAAGATGTCGGCTTAATATTTGGTGCGCTGGGGATTGCATGGGGGATATTTGCGATTTTCTCGGGTAGATTGTCGGATAAAATTGGACATCGAAAAATTTTGATTGCCTCACTGGTAATGTTCTCATTAGCGTCAGGACTTTCTGGTGCGGCTATGGGGTTGACCAGCTTAATACTCATCCGCTCTTTGATGGGTGTCTCTGAAGGGGCGTTTTGTCCTACCAGTTTTGCGGCGACGGCTGTGGCGGCCAAACCATCACGCCGAGGCGCATTACAAGGCTTACAACAAAGTGGCTTTGCCTTATTTGGTCTGGGGTTAGGGCCTATTATTGCGACACAATTGATGTTGGTTGTGCCCTCATGGCGCGAAGTATTTTGGGTGGTAGCGATTCCCGGCTTTATCCTAGCCATATTACTGTTTTTCGTCTTACGCGAACCTGACCAAACTCAAGGCGGTCAGATACTCATTGCTGAGAAAAAAGCACTGGTATCACAGGAGAAGATAAGCTGGTTTGAGTTACTTAAGAACCGCAATATCTTGTTAAGCATGGTTGGTCTATGTTGCACCATGTCCTGTGTTTTTGTTATCAGTGCTATGTTGCCATTATATCTTGAGAATTTTCTAAAATTAACCCCACAAGACATGGGTATCATCGTCTCTGCTATTGGCTTTGGTGGGTTTGTAGGTCAGTTCTTAGTACCTGCTATATCCGATTGGATTGGCCGCCGTATGGCCTCTATTTTAAGCTTTCTAGGCTCTGCCATATTCATCTATATTTTAGCCAACACTTCCGCTTCCGTGCCCCAGTTATTCGGTGTGCTGTTTGTACTATCTTTTTTTAGTTTAGGCTTAATTGCGCTATTATCAGGACCGTTAGCCGCTGAGTCTGCACCAGCAGGACTGGTTGCTTCATCGATCGGGTTAGTGGTTGGGGCTGGCGAGATATTTGGTGGCGGTATCGCACCCGTATTGTCAGGCGTTATCGCTGAGAATTATGGGATTGAGAATATATTTTACCTAAGTTTGGTGGGCGTCATCATCGGTATGATAGCCAGTTTCTTTATTAAAGAGACAGCACCTCGCAAAGTCGCGGAATCAATAGTAGCAGTAAGACCTTAAGGTTAATTCTATAAGGTGCAGCAACATACTTCCTTCTCGTCAAATTTATCAGAGTAAAATGCTGCGAACCATATTTCAATTGGATTAAATGAACCCAAGGAAGGGGGTAAGATGGTTATCAGTCGAAGAGATACTCTTAAAACAATGATTGGATTTAGTTCTATGGCAATGACTAATACAGGTTTTAGTGCGTCTACGGTCTTAAAGGGCGATAAGGCACTACAGAATAACTCAAAACCAAAAAGGCCTAATATATTAGTGGTCTTGGTTGATGATATGGGCTTTAGTGATGCTACCCCCTATGGTGGCGAAGCTAAAATGCCCTATCTTTCCCAACTGTGTAATACGGGTGTAAGATTTCGTCACTCCTATATGTCATCACTATGTGCGCCAACTCGGGCAATGTTATTAACAGGCGTTGACAATCACTTATGTGGTCTTGGCAATATGCCGCCTTTTCACACTACCAATCAATTTAATCGACCTGGTTATGAGGGTTGGCTGAATGACCGTGTGACTACCATTGCAGAGGTATTGCAGTCTAATGGCTATCATACCTATATGTCAGGTAAGTGGCATCTAGGCTTCCGTCAGGATAAATACCCAAGCCAGCAAGGTTTTGATAAATCTTTTGCTTTTATGGGGGGTGGTTCCAGTCATTGGGCGGATATGCGTCCTTTGTCACGTACGGAGATGGGTACCAATTTTTATGTGGAAAATGATACTCGCTTGGATCGTTTACCAGAGGATTTTTACTCATCGATTAACTTTGCCGATAAAATGGTTCAGTACTTGGGGGAGCAAACAGATGACAATCCTTTTTTTGCTTATCTAGCCTTTACTGCACCGCATGACCCAATTCAGGTACCTGATAAATGGATCAATAATTATAAAGGTATGTATGATGTTGGCTATGAAGTCACCAAGTCACGCCGATTAAAGAAAATGAAAGAGTTGGGTTTATTAGCACCAAATACACCGTTAAACCCCGGCGATAGTAATATACCTAATTGGGACAGCTTACCCAAAGAACAACAACGTATGGAAGCCCGAGCCATGGAAGTTTATAGCGCGATGCTTGAATGTATGGATGCGCAAATGGGCCGTGTCATCAATAAAATTAAAGACATGAATCAATGGGATAACACTATTGTATTTTTTATGTCGGATAACGGGGCCAACCCAAAACAGCCTTGGTTTTATGCGCCTAATACCAAAGAGCAAATCGAAAAAGAATTTGATAATAGTTACGACAATATAGGACGTCCCAACTCGTTTATATCCATTGGGGAAGGATGGGCGCAAGTAGCCAATACGCCACTGTCCTATTTCAAACTAACGTCATATGAGGGCGGTACCAAAACACCGCTTGTCGTTTCCGGACATGGCATTAAAGCAAAGGGTATCGATACGCAAAATCGTATTCATGTCACCGACTTGTTTCCTACCATACTTGAATTGACCCACAGTACCCGCCCGACTAGCATTAACGGACAGCCCTTAGCCCCTTTATATGGCAAATCGTATGCCAAAATACTCACAGGGGCAAGCACAGCTAAGCATCGGGGTGATAATGATGTCATTGGCTTTGAAATTATGGAAAATAAGTCCTTAACCAAAGGAGACTGGAAAGTGTTATTCCAGCCACCCCCTTATGGTGACGGCAAGCATTGGCATCTTTATAACTTAAAAGAGGATGAGCTTGAGTTAATAGATTTAGCAAACGTCTACCCTGAAAAGACGCGGGAGCTTGTGCTTGAGTGGGAGCGTTATGCCAAACAAGTAGGATATATTAAATCTAATGGTCAACTACAGATGAAGACTTATAGTAATCCTGAGGAATTTTATGTACATATGGGAGAAGACGCTATTTAAATATGATTAAGTCTCTACTGAATCTAGCCAGATACTCTAATGTAGTAGGGTATCTGTGCTGAAGTGATATATACAACTCTTATTAGAAGCTTAAGTCGTGGGTTTCGCTTCGCTACACCGCACGCTACCCATACTGCATACTATAATTTACATTTGAGTATAAATGAATCAAGGATGTATTCATTAAAACATAAGATATTAAAGCGTATTTAATATCGATGTTTATTTTTAAAAGGAGTTTCTGATGAAAAAATTAAGCTATTCAAGTATCGCTCTCGCTGCAATACTCACTTTAAGTGCATGCAATAATACGGATAATGCCACCAATACCACGGGTGATAAAGCAACAGAACAAACCACATTACGCTTTTCGCATTTATGGCCCGCCACTGGCGTCATCCACAAAGAGCTGTTCGAACCTTGGGCTAAGCAAATCGAGGAAGATTCGGATGGCAGACTAAAAGTTGAGATATATCCTTCCAGCTCTTTAAGTAAGCCTGACAATACCTATGATGCCACTGTGAAAGGTGTGGTTGATATAGGTGTCCAAATTCCCGGTTATGTTAACGGCCGCTTTCCACTAACAGAAATAACCCAGCTTCCAGGACTATCTACTTCCTCAAGTCAATTAAATTGTATTTTACAAACGCTGTATGATGACAAGGTGATATCAAGTGAATATGACGATACTCATCCATTATTTATGATGGCATCCGGTCCAGGCATTTTGCACTCTGTAGATAAGGTGATTGAGAAGCCCGAAGATATGGTAGGTTTACGTATGAGAGGCCCTTCTATCATATCCATCAATATCATTGAAGCAGCAGGCGGTACGCCAGTAGGTCTACCGGCACCTGATCAATATAATGCGTTGCAACGCGGTGTGATTGATGGAGTCAGTTTCACTTGGGATGGCGTCGGCGCATTTCGATTAAATGAACTTCTCAATACGCATACCGATATCCCGCTGTATAGTCCTGCTATCTTTGCTACGATGAATAAAGAGAAATATGAGAGTTTACCAGATGATCTAAAAAAGGTAATTGACGATAATTCTGGAGCCGCAATGTCTCGCCGTGCAGGTGAAGTCTTTGATAGTGAAGATGCTAAGTACAAAGAGGAAGCGATTGCAAAAGGGGATACTATTGTCGAAATACCAGATCCATTAAATGATCCTAGATGGAAGGATTTGCTAAAATCTGAAACTGAAAAGTATCTCAACGAATTAAAAGCCCAAGGCGTGGATGCAGATAGTGTATATCAAAAGGCACAAGCAGCAAGCAAAACGTGCCAGACTTAAAGGTTCAACAGCTCAGTGGCTAAGGGTGAATTTAGCCACTGTCTTCTCCTCTTTGAGCGACTATTAGATAAACGCTAAGTGATAAGTTAGATTATTTAATGTATAAAGCTGAAACAGCTTAGAGGTTAAATAATTATCACTATCTGTGGTCGCATACTTACTTAAGCTTACCCATGTCAAAAAGATGCCATTTAGCTTTATAGGCAGTCTAGTACTTAGCCTTTGTTAATAAGTGAGCAATGTTAGTCATAGCTGGATCAAGCTCATTATCAGCATCCTTCCTCACCCTCTTCACAATCCGTCGACTCACGTTGCTGATCCACTGCCTCATTCATGTCTTGAATAACACGATCACACGAGTCGTATGCTCTATTATTATCGCTATACTTTCCGGTATCTTTATCTTGATTGCCGTCGGTCCAATCTTTACTGACACGCTTTGCCGTATTTTTATTGCTATGTTCCATCACAGTATTCTCCTTGTTTGTGCTCTGCTAGCCATTCTTATCGTACTAGCTATTCCTATTGTACTAGCCATTAGTATTGTTGCCGTGACACATAAAATGATATCAGAATAAATAAGTGCCACACTTTTAGTATACGCCTGTAAACTATAATTTTCATGTTTATTTAAAGTAAATATAATAACTATCATCACAAATGTTCATAAAGGATGTGGAATAATCTTAAACACACGTCTTATCCGTCTTATCTTTCTTATCTTTCGTCATTAGGAGAAACGCTATGAAAAATTGGACATTAACTTCAATTGCCTTTTCTACCTTTCTAAGCGCGAGCCTATATTCTCTACCTGCACACTCAGCTAGTTTTGACTGTAACAAAGCCAGTAGCACAGTCGAAAATTCAATTTGTACGAGTCCAATATTGTCTAAGCAAGATGAAAAGATGGCAAAGCAGTACAATGATGAGCTTGCAAAAGCAAAGCGAAACGGTAGCGACGCTGTCAATCGTGTTCGCTCTGAGCAACTCAAATGGCTCACCTTTCAGCGCAATACTTGCCAAGATGAATCATGCCTTATGCGTGAATATGAAGAACGATTGGGGTGTCAGGTTGATTGTGGTAATGACCGTGGTCGTGGCGACCTCGTTGACGATGAGGCCTTTGGACACTTTGTTGGCTCGTCAAAAGTTTCTGTTGTTGATGACAAGGTTAATCTCAATGTTAATGATAAGGTTAATAACAACGAGGCTACCATCAAAAATAACAGACTGCATATCATGAAAGTCAATGAGAGGCCTTATCTTGCCGTCATTGATATGTGGCTTGATTTTGCCAATGGACATACCTGTAGCGTCGATGAAACTTTAGCACGCTGGGCGCAGAACCATTGGGAAATCAGGGACGCTTACAACGGCGTAACGACCGAATTGCGCTTTTATCCGGTCACTCAAGAGGGTAAAACCCAAATACTAGTCAGAGACCTTAACAACCAATATGCAAAAGTGAACTGCGGAATGCGTGGCTATTTTGATGGTCAGATTTTCAAGAGGCAGTAGGGGTTATATAGTCGAAGGTATATCTTAGTAGGCAGAAAGGATAGCGTGCGGTGTAGTGAAGCGAAACCCACGGCATTACCTTTAACTATTAAAAGCTGTGGGTTTTTGGTGCGTCATTTTGTATTAGTGATGGAGACTATTGCCGTTTGAGTAGCTAATCGCGCCATTTGCTACTATCTTGGCTTGCCTATGAGGAGGGATTAAGTAAAGCACTGCTTTACCCCGACGCATGAGAAAACCTATGATTTTCTAAAGGCGCTACTGGCAAGCGTCGTTCCTGACTCAGCGATAACGACCCTTGCCAAGCGCCTGCAGCTCTATGCTTCACCAAGTATATCCGCTCAGAAAATGCCCGTTAAAGCATTTTCTCTTGCGAACCTAAAATTGCAGTGCAATTTTTAACGGTTCTCATGTCACGGCTAAACCGCTCATCCAGTTGACGTTCGTAGTGGTAAGCAAGCCTCTTCGCGAAAACACCCTTATATAAAATGAAAGTGTAGTTGATAACCTACGTTAATATTAAACTTCGTGGGTTCCACTTCGTTGCACCCACGCTACGCTTACTGGTTAATAAGAATCGGGGAACTACCCAGCTTTTTATTAACCAGTTTCGTATTAACCAGCTTCGTATTCACTGGCTATCAGAACCGGTAGCCACTCCTAATCCTTATATAACTTTAGTCCTTACATAATTCTAAAGTAAAGCAAGTCTTATAATATTGAGTCAAGATAACGTCATAACAGAGCCCAACAACGTGCACCTGATACTTACCGCTTTTTGCGCCGCGAGTTCGAATGACTATCTCACGTGACACACAATTAACCCCTTCTTCCTCACAGGGTCCGATATCACCAAAGCATATCCCACCGCTGGGAATCACTTCAACAGAAGGCGTACCATCAGGCAGGGTAGGGACCGCTGAGCCATCCTCCATCGTCACTTGCAGTTGTGCGATGTGGACATTACTTAAGGTAAGGTTCGAGTAGCAATTACACACCGAAATAAGTGCAATTTCCACATCATCTGTCTCAAAGCAGTCGCAGTCACTGTCCCCCCACTTGATAGAGACACAAGGCTCAATAGTCGGTAGGTCTATCTCGTTGCACTCAGAGCCGCAAGCATTACAAATAGCATTGATTAATAAGGTGACGTATTGCTCCTCACTGACTGGGCCATGATAAGTGCTGCCTCCAGTTGGATCAGTCATGTGGTCATAAGAGGCGACAACAGCAGGGCTATTATTACTGCCGGGCGTTATTTTATGAGCAAATACCACCACCCCATTAGCTAAAGCAGCAGCAGTCGCATTGGTTGCAGAGGCATCGTAGAATGCTGAATAACCATCAAGGGCAGTATCACTGATATAGAAGATAGCTTTACACGCCCCGTCTCGCCAATCATAAAAATTACTAATATCAGCAATCGAATCGGCGCCCTCCTCGCCAGGGTAGGTAGAGTCTCCTGCAGGCTGCGGTTCATCTTGTTTAAAAGGGCCTAAACTGCCAATACCCTCAAGGTATTGTTGATGAGTTTGGGTAAAATTGGTGCCGGCAAGGGTTGAGGTAATATCTCCCAAATCCCCCGATGGATTGGCACCAGATTTTGAACCATCGACAGCCAGCCATGTAACGCGCAAGTCTGATGGACATTCATCAGCGGCCTTGCGCAACGCCTCATCAGCCGCTTCGGCAACTGCAGTAGCTGCCGATGACATTGAGCCACTGGCATCGATGAGTATGACCAAATCGACTTTAGGCGTGCCAGAAGATGACGAGCCGCATCCACAGCCTGCCAAGCTGTCTTCACAATGAGTTAATGCATTCAGCTTGTCCTCATTGAGCTTGTACATTGCCTCATTGACATTTTGTAGCAGACGCTGACAGGTCTCATCGATGCGAGCAACATTGCTCTGTTTGCCAGTATCTTTGTCTTGATTACCATCGGTCCAGTCTTTACTGACACTTTTGATTGAATTTTTTTGCGTACGCTCCTTCATAGTGTTCTCCTTGGTTGCATTAGAGTCCGTCATATTTATGGATGCAACTAAACAACATATGAAAGACGCTGAGGGTTACTCTTTAAGTATACGACTGTAAACTATGAATTAATAGTGTGTATGAAGAGACTTTTGTAAGTTGTATTTTTATTAGCTCTACCCTTATAAATCGTTCCAAATCTTGCGGTTTTTAAAAGCTAATAGCCAATGGTCTCAAATCTAGTACCCTAAGTAGAGATGGTGTATTATATAAATACTTACTAAATAATAATTTAATTAAAGTATAACAATAAGGTCAGTCATGAAAAGATTATGGTTAGCATCACTCACGCTTCTAAGCATCAGTTTTTATTCTGCATCAGCGTATTCCGCCAGTTTCGACTGCAATTAAGCCAGTAGCACAGTCGAAAAATTAATCTGTGCCAATCCCGGATTATCAAAACTTGATGATGAGTTAGCAGTGCAATACTCAGCCGAGATGGAGGATGCTAAAGACAATGAGTACGACTATATAGAGCAAACACGTGCTGAACAAATTCAGTGGCTTATCTTCCAGCGCAATACTTGTAAAGATACAGCCTGTCTAATTCGTGAATATCGAGAGCGCCTAGGTGGCACGCCTAAATTAGGTGTGGCGATGGACTACCTTGAAGACATTGCGCCAGCGAATCTACCCAAGTCTAATGCTTTTGGTCGATTTAGTACGACAACACAGATATCTGTCTATAATCCTGACGCTAAAAATGAGTACGATGTATTCAACGAAACCAATAGCATTGATATTTTAAGCGTTACCAAAAAGCCTTATCTCGCCGTTATCGACAGTACTATGATATTTAGTAATGCGCATATTTGCTCAATCTCGGATCAATTAGCTCAATGGTCTGAGAACCACTGGACACTAACCAGTTATGAATTAGACGATCCTGCTGAACTGAGATTGTATCCTGCTACCTACAAAGGTAAGCCGCAGATACTTGTCAGAGATATGGGAGACCAGTATCGAAAGCTGAACTGCGGTATGCGAGGTTATTTTAATGGGATGATGTTAGAGAAAAAACAGTAAAAATAGAAGTAGCTAATCGCGCCATTCGCTACTATCTTGGTTACCCACTGGGGCGGTGACTAATAGCCAGTTGCGTTCCTGTTGTTTCGATACCGCTCCTAGCTAAGTCACCGCAACCCAGCGGTCAACCAAGTATATCCGCTACTGTCACGGCTAAACCGCTCCTCCAGTTGACGTTCGTAGTAGTAAGCAAGGCTCTACACAAATAACATACTCATAGAAGTTGGGAGTGTGAGTGATAACCTGTGTGAATTTAACCTTCGTGGGTTCCACTTCGTTATACCCACGCTACTTACTTAAAACTATTCTCTACCCATAGCCATCAATCAGATTGGATACATTTAATGAAGACCCTTCTAAAAAACCGATACCTCATCACCTCGTTATTATTGATCAGTATGAGCGCCTGTGATACACAGTCCGACGAACTAACTCAAGCTAAACCAACGCCTACGAAAGCTAGCCAAGCTGAGTCAAAGCCTATAGAAACTGCTGATGATGCAGAAAGTATTAAAAAAGAAGACATGGTAGAAAAAGGCACGGTAACAGCGATAAACGTCGATACAACTAAGGCGAACTGCGATGCCGTGAGTACCATGATGTCACAAGTCAGCAATACCAGTAAGATAGAGGCTATTAAACAAGTTAATGAAGTGCTTCCTGCTTGTCTAAAACAAACGGACAGTAAAACTGCGCTCAAGCTACTCACAGAATACGATAAGATGTATAACCGCTTTTTAGACGACGGCTTACGGGGTGGGGAAGACATCGGAGTTTTTAGTAATCTAGCATACAAGGTAGACTCTGGCGAAACCCTCTCAAAGACTGAACAGGCAACTCTAAATCCACATCTTAGATACTTACTCACATTATCACAGAGCGATGAAGACGTTTATCTTAAGCACATAGGCGAGGGATACTATACTTTTAGTCATGATTTATCAGCAATGGTGTCTCGGTTTGCCCCTTATTTAACCAAACAAGACCGTGCCTTCTTTGAGCGTATGGCAAAGGACAATCAGGATATTTTTTGGAATGATGCGGCCATTACTGTCTCTTTAGAAAACCTTATAGAGCGCGCTTTGTTTTGGGAAGATTATTTAAAGCGTTATCCAAATGGACGCCATAAGCAAGAAGCCCAGCAACTGTATAACATCTACCGGTTCTCTGTAATCTATGGTTCTGATAACACAGATTGGACAGACGATGCCATGCACTACTTCTATGAACCAGAAGATAATTTGGCAATGATTGAGTTGTCGCATCAGCCCAACAGTCAGTTGGCAAAAGACGCTGAGAAATTCTTAAAGTTTATGCAAACCTCAGACGCTGAGCGCCGTGGTGAAATTGAACCCAATGGTGATGACTATCAAGATATTTATATTGCCAGACAGCGGGTTGATGAAGTATTGCAAATCCCTAATCCTTGGCAAGCAGGAAGCTCAACAGATTGCTTTACAGGTATATTCTGTCGTTAGAATTATGTAGCTGATTTTGTAGCTATTTCCTGCTTTCCGCTACTATCTGCCAGTCTGAACAGGGCAGTGGTATCAGATTGTGGCGTCGCTTGCTTCGCGCGCCGCCCCAAATCTGACCACTGAATCCTGTTCAGACTGGCAGTATATCCGCTTCAATCAGGGCTAAACCGCATCTCAAGACAACTAATGATAGGCTTATTAAAATACACTTAAAATCACCATAACTGAGGACACTTCATGCTCACGCTATACGGAAGCTCAATATCGGGCAATAGCTATAAAACTAAACTCACCTGTGAACTATTAAACCTAGACTATAACTGGATTGAGATTGATCTGTTGGCTGGCGAGCACAAAAATCCTGACTTTCTACAGATTAATCCACTTGGACAAGTGCCTGCCTTAGTGATCAGCTCTGATAGCGACCACTGCGAACCTAGCATACTATTAGAGTCCAGTGCCATCATATGTTATCTCGCCAAAGACTCTCATCTGATACCAACTGACCCAATTGAATACGCCAAAATGTTGCAATGGCTATTCTATGAACAAGCCGAAATCAAAACCAATATCGCCTCAGTACGCTTTATCAAACGTTTTCAAAATATGATACCGAGCAGACTGGCTGAATATGAACAGAAATTTGCTAGATCACAAGATATTTTAAGTTATTTGAATCATCATCTTGCAGACCAGTCGTTTTTATTGGGCAATGCAGTAAGTTTGGCGGATATTAGCGTGTATGTGTATACGCATCTTGCTAGCGTGGGTGGGTTAGACTTATCGACGTATGACGATTTGCACGCTTGGTTTGGACGGATTGAGAAATTGGATGGGTTTGTGAGAATGTAGCTGATCGCGCCATTCGCTGCTATCTTGGCTAGCACGGTGGTGGGCGCTAAAAGCCATTATCGTTCCTGTTGCCTTGATAAGCCGCTGGCTAAGCGTCCGCAACACAGTGCTTTACCAAGTATATTCGCTTCAATCGGGGCTAAACCGCTCCCCAAGGCAACGTTTACGATATTAGGCAAAGCTTTTTTATCAAGCTAGATTCAGAGAAATTACTAGCTTACGTAATAATATTACCCATCTAAGTTTACGTAGGTTTGGCTTGGCGTCATCATTCTATTCTATTTTTAAATAGAATAGAATGATGAATTTTAACCAATACTGCTTTTTTTGGTACAATTTAGGTATATAAAATCTAAAGTCCTTACTTAGTTGGAAGTGTTATGAGCAGAAGAGAAGCGTTTGCTGAAGTAGCTAGATGGAAAATAGATGCTAAGCTAGAAGATACTAATAAATATTTTTACAAAACACTTGATGTAGATATGCTCTTAAACGGGAGTAAATCATACGTTATAGGTAGAAAGGGTACTGGAAAGACAGCGATCGCCCGATTCTTAAACTCACAAATATCTTACAATTTTTTTGCTATAAATATTTCCCTTAAGAATTTTCCCTTTAATGAATTGTATTCTTTAAAGGATGATAGGTTTACCAATCCAAACGAGTATATAACTATTTGGAAATTCATTATTTATATGGAAATAATATCTCTGATGTATAAGAATCAGGCAATAGATAGTAGATTTAGAAATTCTATAGAGCACATATTGCCTAAGAAACCTAACCAAGGCTTATCAAGGAAAATAAGGAAAATTACGTCTGATGAGCTCAGCCTAGATGCTAAAATATTCTCTTACTCAAGAGGTTATTCTCATAGTGAAGTAAAAATGAGTTGGATAGATAAAGTTGATTTTCTTGAGGATTTAATAGTTGAGAATATTGATGGGTCTAATTACTTTATATTATTTGATGAATTAGATGAAGATTATAAGTACCAATCCATTACAGATGAGAAAGGAAATTACCTAAACTTAATCTCTGGTCTATTTAAAGCAATACAGGATATAAAAGCCATATCTTTCGAAGCAAGTTTAAAAGTGAATCCAGTGATTTTTTTGCGAGATGATATATACGACTTGATTGAAGATCATGATAAAAATAAATGGAGTGATTTAATAGTAAATTTGAGTTGGACTAAATTTACTATGCAGTCATTAATAGTATACAGGCTATCGAAAGCGCTAAATGAAAATAGTGATAATTTCAGTAGAGTTTGGAGACAATTTTTTTCTAGAAATCAAATAGCATATGGAAAAAATAAAAATAAGAGTATAGAGATATATGATTGGATAGCACGTGAAAGCCTGTTAAGACCTAGAGATTTTATAAAATATATACAAATTTGTGCTAAACAAGCCTACGAATCAAACCAATATAAGATTCACCCTAATACCGTAACGACACAAGATATTATTTATTCTAGATATTTCAGGAGTGAATTAACAGATGAGGTGCATAGTATATTACCTGATATTAAAATTATATTTGAAATTATTTCTAAAATTGGTAAAGCTAATTTAAGTGTTGAAGAGTTTAGGGAAGAGTATCAGGTTTATTTAGAAGAGGGTAAACTTAAATATAATAATAATTATACTTTTGTTTTGGAAGTTCTTTTCAATTTTAGTATTATTGGTAATATAAAAAAAAGTAATGATCATAAAATATTTAGATTTATAAATCCTGAAGCTAATTTAAATTTTGAATTACCAATCACAATCCACAGAGGGCTTTATAAGTCTTTACAATTAATCTAGTTACTTATTTAAATTTAGAGGTTATGAATGTGACTTTAGTAATAGCTGGATTCAATAAAGATGGTTTTAATAAAGGAAGCCTATATTTTGCTGCTGATGGCAATATTACAAAACCTTATTTTGGTAATGAGATGATACTTATTAAAGGCTTTAAAAAGGTTGTAGAAGTACCAATCAGAATTATGAGACCTATTTTCATTAATGGATATTTTAAGGACTACAAAGGCTATATATCTGAATCCAGGTGTGTAGTTGCGTTTTCAGGTAGTACTCTAGTTGCTCAACATTTAATGAACTCTATCACTAATCATTTGTCAAATTTACGTCCTTTTTACGTTAATGGTGAATATAAGTTAGTAATGAGCTGTGAGGCAGGTTTAGAGTCTAAATCTGCCAATAGTACGTATGATATTGATGGATATGAGGGTGCTCCGATGTTCACAGACGAGCAGATGAACTCTCTAGCAAACGGAGAGTATTATTCACAAGTAGTTGAGCATTCTATTGATGCTGTATTAAGAAAAGTAAAAACATACAACAATGTTATGATCGACTTCGAATCCTATAGAGCGGAATTCATATTAGGTATATATTGTTATCAGAGACGAGAACACCTATTGTACACTTTTGAAATAATAAAAGATGATGAGCTTGATGTAATAGTTAGAAAAAGTCAGGTAAGTAAAGATGATATAGCCTTAATTGGGGATAAAAGATTTAAAAGTAGTGCTTTGGATGTAGTCAGTAAGAGTACTGAAATTGATAGCTATTTTAATGAAGCTTTTGAAAATACGGAAAATTCAACTACTGAAGTAAAAGTGGTTTTGAAAGCAAATGAGCTTGCATTTGACTTCTTGAATGAAACGATTGATACAGAGAACCTAAAAGGTAACATAACAATTGGTAAGCCATCTGTCTTGTATGATTTTGATAGAGGTTTTTTGACAAGAAAAAAATTCGTAGCTGATTAGCTAAGGAGTCTTTTTATGTAATTGTAAGTCTGGTTCAAATGAGCGGGTTTAGCCCTGATTGATATATATACTTGAAACAACACGGTGTCGAAGGCACTTTTTTAGGGGTGTTATCGCTGATTCAGGAAAGACCCTAGCTTTAGTGCCTACCGCCGTGCAAGCCAAGATAGTAGCAAAAAGCAGGATTAGCTACAGTCAATCCACCCGCAAACCTTTATCCATTCCTATATTTGACTTTTATCAAATTCTGCGGAAACCTATTAATAGCAAAGCCCTCAAACCATCCCACGAACCCTCGCCATAATCCCACGCCCAATCACCAAGCGCACATAGCCAATTGCAATAATCAACAACACCGCAACGAGTAACACCGCACCAAGTGCAAAGCTACCCCAAGGGATACTAAAGCGCAGATTAAACCACTGTGTAATAAGCACATAAGCCGTACTACTCGCCAGCACTACCGCAAACGCACCCGCACTGACGCCAAGTAAGCCAATCTCAAGCATATTGATTTTATACAAATCCCGCTTTTGCATACCGAGCAATCGAAACGAGGCACTATCCCGTAAGCGGTCTTGCGAGGTAGATAGCAACGAGGTAATTAGCACCATAATCCCCGTTATCATCGCTAGCAGGGTAAACACCTGCACCAAGCGGCTCATCTGACTCACAAAGCCCTGAACTTGCTTGGCAATCGCCCCACCATCAATCGTGGTTATCGCAGGAAACGCCCGCACAAGGTCAGTTTGTAATTGTGGAATTTGAGCGGCATCTACTTTGGTCGTGGCAAACTGAATTTGTGGTGCATCTGCCAAAACGTCAGGCTCAAACAAAAAGTAGAAAAACGGACTAGGGCCACGCTCATAGCGCTCCCGAATACTGGTAATTTGCCCGACGATTTCAATACCTTGAATATTAAAGCGTACTTGATCGCCCATACCCACATTAAGTAGTTCAGCAGCAGAATCTAAGATAGATAACGGCACGATCTCATCTTTGCTGTCACCTTCATTATTAGCCTGAGAGTCAGCCGTAATCGGTGCATAAAGCTGGTTGGGCGCTACCGATTCTTTAATAAATTCAGTATCCATCACGCTATCGGCATAGCTCAAGTTAAATACCCGAGTCGGGTCATCGCCCTCACTTTGTGGCACCTCAATCTTGTCTGCAGGCACACCGCCAGCCTCAGTCACTCTCGCACGTACGACTGGATAATAAGTAATCGGCGAGTCAATCATCATGTTCAATTTATCATGTTGGTCGCTTTGTACATCGAGCAAAAACAGATTTGGTGCATCTTCAGGGTACGCCTGTACAAATTGTTTATTGAGGCTATGGTTTAACAGCGTAATCATGGTCAATACTGCCACCGATAAGGCAAGGGTGACAAAGAATAGCCCCGACTGATTGCCCTTACGGGATAAGTTATGTACCGCGATACGTGCCATCCATCCGGACTGTTTACTCACAAGCCTCTTACCAAACAAGCCACGCTCTATAAGTTTTGCCAGTAGCCACAACCACCCCTTACCAAGTAACCAAAAACTGCCCGCCAGCACTAGCATTCCGCCCAATACCTGTAAGCCTGTCAACAGTGAGCCAAACTCATAGGCGAGTAGCCCATAACTTGCTAATAACACCAAACCATACCAATAAACAGGCGGATGTTGGCGGGTATTGCTAGTAGACTGTTTGAGCACCGCTGATGGCTTGGTATGAGTGACCGCATACAAGCTTTTTTGCACTACCAATGCCGTAATTACCAACGCCACGATACTGATTTTGACCAAACTAACTAGCTTTATAGATAGCTGAATATCAGGCGGCAAAATAGCGGTTAAATACTGAGCACCTATATTGAGCATTCCCAGACTTAACAATCCAGAGGCAATACATGCCAGCACCGCCATCCCCAAAAATAGCAAATAATAACTGCGTTTAATCGAACGTACCGACTCTCCGAGTGCACGACGAATGGCATTTGAGTTTTGCTGCAAGCTAACAAACGCCTTTACCACACTCAAGAGTGCCACCGCTGATAAAAACAACACCGCAATCACCAGCAGTTTTAAGAACATCAGTACATTATCCGATACCTCAGTCACCGACGTATCTGACTCATCCGCCGTCGTCATCTCCACATCTTGCGAGGCGGGCAGAGTGTTAATAATTTGTTCAAGCTTGGTTTTTTCATTAGCAATGGCGTCAGGACTAGCCGCCAACTCAATACGGTAATTAACTCGGCTACGTTGCCCCATTAAATTGGTCGCTTCTAAGTCATCTACGCTCATAAGCACCCGTGCGCCAAACCCGAAGGCAGTCAACGGACGATCAGGCTCAGTGACCAGCTCATCGGCTATAGTAAACACCGCATCACCAATTTTGACCTTATTGCCGACTTTAAGATTCAGCCCTGTCAACACTTGTGTTTCCACCACCACCGTATTGGGCTGCAACTGCTGCCAAAGCGGTTTGCCTGACGCTAACACCACCTCGCCATATAGAGGGTATTGGTTCGATACCGCTTTTACACGGGCGAGCAGGGTATGCACGTCTGAATCATCGTTAGCGTTTGTATCAGCATTGACGTTAGACACCATCGCATTAAATTGATAATCATAGACCACGCCTGATTCAACGTTCTTATTAGCAGAGCCAGCGGATTTTGAATCCGTTACCGACTCAAACGCTTGTACCGCCTCTAGCACATCGGGCGTCCACGCTTGCTTGCTGCTTAAAATCAAATCACCACCAACCAGCGCCCTTTGATTATCAGTCACATAATCGCGCACCGACTGTTGAATCGAATCCAGTGTCAAATAAGTCGATAACGATAGCACCATTGCCAACAAAAACAACAACGGATACACCCAGTGCCGCCACCAGCTTCGGTTGAGCGATTTACTGCCTAGGTTGTGGTAGGATGCAGTTGAAGTAGGTGAAGGCTTGTGTGTGATCGTGTTTGGTATCATAGGCGTATATTTAGTAGGTTAAATAATAGATGTTTTTATTTTACCTGTTTTGCATTCTGTAGTGGGTTATGTTTCGTTTGGTAGTGGTCAACTTTAGATAGCGTTAATAATCTGGGGAATGGGGTTTAAAATAGAAAATTACATAACACGATAAATACTGGCAAGGATACGATGTGACCGCTAGCCCTGACTGGAGCGGTTATCCTGCCGAAGTCAATGCCATTGCAGACTGTGGCTAGAGGAGGTCGCTCGAATGTTGGAACGCCTCTGGTCACGATAGTCTGCATGGCATTGCAAGGCAGATAATAGCGGACGGCAGGAATAGCTCAGGAATAGCTACTTAAGTTTTAGCGCATACAATGCTATAGTCAAAGTCAAACTAGGAGATTGATAAACATTTGACATGAGTTTAATTCAACATACAGGCGAAGTTTGTCATGGACAAAAAAGTTAAAGATAAACTAATCCAAGGGTTGAGTTTGGGTTTTATAGGTATGACCTTAGTGGCCTGTTCAGAGCCAGCCTCATCCAGTATAGAGTCTAAGATAGAGTTAGCAGCGGCAAATGATGAGAGAGGTGAAGTTGAGTGTAGAAATGCTAGCGGCAAGTCGGTAAAGCTGGGTTATTCATATACCGAATTAACGAATCCTCATTCTATAAGTCTGTTTATGAATGACCAAATTTACACCGTGCACGAGTCACCTGCATCAGGGATGCTTTATCTCACAAGAGATAGTATTAATAATCAAAATGAACACTTAATTGTCACAACTATGAAATACGGCTTTATAGTAGAAAGCTTCTTTAACAATAATGGCGCTGTGGATTATTCAACCTCTAAGCTACTATATGATTGTATTAATGAGCCACCTTAAAGAACAAGAATAATCCACTATTCATACTAATCAAACACTAATCTCTAGCATCAGATTTATTATCAGATTCACGCTATTGCCACGGGAAGCTGAATGTCAAAAGATTGCTCCCTTCCTTTTCCAATCGGTCAAACAAGCTTGACTCTTGCGAAGCTAAAAATGTCTCCCAGAGCTTTTATTAACGCTTCTAAGGGCAGAGAATGGAGTTATTAGACCACATCAAAAATCTAACAACCGAGCCTTCACAACCTCACCAACCTGCTGAACAACAGTATCTATTTGCGTCAATATCTGTCTATTATCATATCGTAAAACCAGTATCCCTAATTCAGCTAAGCAATTATCACGAATGTTATCTTTTTCAAGCCCTTGTGATGTATGATGCTGACGACCATCGCATTCAATAACCAGCTTCGCTTTTGGACAATAAAAATCAACGATATAGTTGAGTAATGGACGTTGACGGTAAAACTGTACGTCTGCAATCTGCTTTCTACGTATTTTAGACCATAACAATAGTTCTGCTTCGGTTTGATTGCTGCGTAGATGACGGGCGGGCTCTTTTAGATTCGGGTTTGCAGGTAGCATCTAAGTCCTTATTTATTTGAGCGTAAAGTCAGACTCGTATAATCCCCCCAACCCCCCTTTGAGAAAGGGGGGCTAAAACCTTAGAAGTTCACGTAAGGATTGTCGTCTTTAAATTTTAAAAAGTTTGCCTAGAGCGTTTATATTAAGCTGAATGTCAAAAGATTGCTCCCTTCCTTTTCCAAAGGAAGGGCTGGGGATGGATTTTCTAGTCTCAGCTATAAGAATAACGCCAGTCACACAATAACCAGTTTTAAAGTGACGACGATTATCATCCCAAAACCCGCCCATCATGAATAGTAATCACCTGATCTGCATTTTCAGTCAATGCAGGGTCATGTGTCACCACCACCAAAGCGGTGCCGGACTGTTGTTGTAGCTCTAGCAATAAATTCATTACCTGCTGGGCGTTTTGCTCATCCAAATTACCTGTTGGCTCATCGGCAAAAATGATTTTTGGACGAGCCACTAGCGCCCGAGCCAATGCGGTGCGTTGTTGTTCACCGCCTGAAAGTTGATGTGGTAAGCTGTCACGGCGATGGGTTAGGCCTACTGCAACCAGCAGTTCTTCCACACGATTGGCGTCTGGCTGACGGGCGATATCGAGCGGAAATGCAATGTTTTCTGCTACTGTTAACGTCGGCAATAAATGAAACGACTGAAACACAAAGCCCATATCTTGTTGTCGTTTTTGTGCCAGTTCATCCTCGCTCAAGTCCGTTAAATTCTGACCATTTAGCCAAACCTCACCGCTATCAGGGTAGTCCAGTCCTGCAAGAAGTCCAAGCAAAGTAGACTTGCCCGAACCTGATTTACCCATGATTACTGCAAACTCACCAGCACCGATACTCACATTGACGTCTTTGATAATATCCGTCTTAGTCTCGCCAATCATCACGCTCTTGCTTAAATTGCTGGCGTACAATAGGGGTTTGCTGGTTTTATTCGAATAGGTGTCACTTACTGTTTTACGCATCGACTTACTCATTGGACGGTCTCATTAGGCTCAGCCTCTTTACTATCCACAAATTTCTCAAGCGTTGGCTTAAGTACGGGTAATATATTGTTATGAACTATCTTGGTATACCCCTCAGCGGTGGGATGAATAGCATCTGATTGGTTTAACTTAGGATCACCACCCACACCTTCTAAAAAGAACGGAATAAAAGCAATGTTATATTCTTCAGCAAGTTTGGGGTAAATCGCTGAAAACTCTTTGACATACTCATCCCCTAAGTTGTCATAGATTTGCATGCCGCCCAGTACCACAATGCTACCATCACTTTGCAAGCGCTCGATGGCGGTACGGATATTCTTCTCAATAGTGGCCACATCGATACCGCGCATCGCATCATTAGCGCCTATGGTTAAAATAGTAATATCAGGTTTGGTTTTAAGCGCCCAGTCAAGGCGATTGACCAGTCCACTACTGGTCTCACCGCTTAGGCCAGCGTTCACTACTTTGGCATTCACGTAGCCTGCACTCTTAAGGGCTTGTTCTAATTGGGCAGGGTATGCCTGATTTTCTGGGACACCGAGACCTTCAGTGAGAGAGTCGCCGAGTGCTAAGATAGTGATGGGTTGTTCGATAGTTTGGGTAGGTGAGGTAATCGGTTGTGGCGCTGTTGTATTGGTAACGGTCTCTGATACTGGAGCGACGGCAACTGCTTCATTTGTATCTGTAGCAGCAGAGTCAGCATCATTCGGGCTGGGCTGGCAGGCTATCAATAGTGAGCTTGCTAAAGTGATTGTCGCCAATGCTGTTAGTAGACAAAACTTCCTTTTAGGTTGATTAATAATTACTTTCGAGTTGGTCTGCATCATTAATTGTCTCTTAATCATTTATTCAGTAAAGTTAATTGGCTGTTTATTATACCTATAGTAGCGAATTTTAAGCCTATATACTGTCTATATTGGTTATAGTATGTTTATAAATATATTGTCATCATAAATATAAGCGTACATTCAAAGAAGCCTTGCAAACTCTACTGTTTAAAGAGAACCAAATAAAATGTCTAATATAAAATCTTTCATGATAGGTGTCACTCTAAGCAGTCTCTTTATTGCTATCGGTTTTATTGCTGTGTCAGGCAGCTTTTCCTTACGAACATTGGGTGAACAGTTAACGTCACTGAAACAGAAACCTGAACCCAATTTTGATAATAACGTGTCTCCACAAGAAAATAAATCATATAAAGACGATACTGATGAGGTGACATCTAGTACTAAACCGATAGTAAACGACACTGATAAAGCAGCTGCAGTCGCTCTTGTCAACTATCAAGGTAATCTTGGGGATGCTCCTACCTTAAAGGAAGTCTATATCAAAAATGAAGGCGCCTGGGGCAAGCTCTTTCCATCAATTGATTCAGATACGATTGCTGACTATCGACATGGTACGCGCTTGAAAGTTATTGGTGGGTTAGATGAGATTGATGATTGGTACGTCATCAAAGACCAAGCCAGCAAACACGCTTATAACAGACAATATGTAGAAAATCAAAAATATGCAATTGATGAAGATGGTTGGATGACTGTATATATTAATAAGGAAGATACAGGCGCCATAGAAGAGCTGGAACTGAATTCCCAAAAGTTAAACAGTATCGTGTACTTTGATAGGGGAGATAAATATCATCACTATGATGATATGACAATGCTTGAAGACGGTTATCTTACTATTGAGTCTATCTCAAAATCACTATATGACAGCAAACGTCATTCAGCCGTTAATTTTCTAAGTAAAACCTCGAATCAAGTTGTAAAGAAAAAAGGGGAGTTAACTATTAACCTGCCAGAATCTCCTGAAAAAGTAGTTCTAAAAGACAACGTAGTTGATAATGATGGAACACAAGAGTTTAGCTACCTTGGGCATATTGATGAGCTTAATCAGCATCTAGTAATGGGTAACTATTGGGAGAGTTATGACTATACATTTTATGATATGACTTCGGGTAAAAGAACGCAGTCTTTTGTAGATTATCCATTTATATCACCTGATCAAAAATTCATTATTGCTCTCTATGCAAATCCTTATGAAATGGTAACTGATTTAGAGTTATACAGCGTTAATGACTCAGGTATTCATCCTGTCCTGTCCGCAGGCTTCAATTATTGGATGCCAACATTTGATTATAAAAATATTTTTTGGTCAAAAGACGGTTATCTGTATTTTCCTGCTAACCATGTTATTGAAGCTTGGGGTGAAGATGGTAACTATAACGACACCTTCCAATACGCCCGTCTTAAAGTAGATTTATAAATAGGTATTTGAAAGCTTGGTAAGAAAGAGTCTGGTCATGCGCCTTTATCACCAGTACCTATAGGTGAATTTATGCTAGTCGCTACCACCCTAGCAGTTGCCGGCTGTTTGGTATTGGTTGCTGCACCAGAGTTTGCAGCAGCTTCAGGAGCAATGATGATGTATGGCTATGCCAATCGATAATGAATGTTAATGATACTAGTCCATAAGTTATCATTTTTTAAAAATAAGGATACACCCCTAGTAACAGTAAGGATGCACTATGATTACAGACAACAGTACACTAGCGCACTGGGTAGAAGAATCAAGCTTTATAGACCCAGCATGGCCGACAGACCTAGAGCCCGAAGGTATGACGGTATTATCCGCCCATTGGCAAAGCTGCTTTTACTTTTGGGATGGGCATACCAAGGCCAAGCGGCAGGCATTGGCAGAGTGTATTGAGCAATACATTAAGCTATTTGACGACCAGCTAACATGGGGCTTTAAGACCCAGCCTAATGGTAAGGTTAGGCCCGTATGGCGAGACAATACAAAAAGCTTTGAGCAAGTGCTACAGGATAATCCCGATGACGATGATGTCATTGAGTATCATCTGTATAGCGGTGACCCTAAATGGGAAGATTATGCCTCGCCCTTTGTGGTCTCTTGTATGACAAGGCGAGTCTGGCAGAAAAGAGAAGGCTCTTATCTGCGGATAAGAGTGCCGTATCAGTATGTGCTAGATGACAGCTACCGCCCCCTGATTGATGGGTTAATCCAGCAGTGTCTTAAGCTATTGTCTCCTTATTATGCTATTAGTGGTCTACAAGCCGCTACGCCGTACAGTCAAAACAGTGTGGCACCCGATATGTATCTACAAGCACAACGCTATTTGGGTATTGTGCAGGGGATTGTTTTTAGCGATAGTAGTGAGATGCAAAACGGTTTAAAGAGTCTTGACTGGCTCACCTATATCAGTCATGAATTGGCACAAGGCTATGGCAGAGCTGAGCAGTTTTATCAGCAGGCTAAACGGCAAGAAATAGACTTAACCCCACTGGATAACGGCTATCTGATTAAGGCCAGCGAGCTGCCGCAAGTACTGCCTGTGATAGAGCCTATCCCTGAAAGCTATATAAAGATAAACGACTTATTACGCCCACTGCGTAACGGTGCTTACGGGTCATTAAGTATCGGCGGATGGGAAAATGAGCCGCCCAGATTTGACTTAATCAGCAGTGATGCATGGATACGGCGCTTTGATGCTCCACATACCTTTCCCATAACCGACAAAAGCCCTATTGAAGTCGAGACGACAAAGCGCCACCGCATCGCCTCAGGTCAAGTATGTCAATACAGTGGACGTTATCGTTATAACGAAGATACTGACAGTGATGGCAAGCCACTTTATCATGAATACGACAACCCAACGGATTATCAGGTAGGCTTTGAAGTTGGTGACTTTAGGCAGTTTGTGGTATTAAACAAAGGGGATGTTGTGCCCTTTTATTTAGACATCGCTGCCACAGGCGGCGTGCGACAAGTAAAAGCCATAGAATGGACGCTGGTGAGTGAGTTTGTGGAGCTAGATGATACTGTAGAAACCTAATTATCAAACACCAACGAATTTAAAACATGATCCTGCCATATCCCATTAATTTTTAAATAGGATTTGGCATAGCCTTCTTTCTCAAAGCCAATCTTACGCAGTAATTTTGCACTACGCTCATTGTGTGGTAAATGATTTGCCATAATACGATGTAGGCCGTAATGTTGTCTCACATAGTCAAGCGAAGCTTGCAGTACCTCAGCCATAAAGCCTTGACCCTCAAAGTCTCCATCAATCGAAAAACCCACATATCCGGCTTGAAAGACCCCATACATAAATCCAGTAAAATTTATATTGCCTATAATCTGATCTGAATCTTTGGGTGAGAAAACAAAATATACGCCACGTTTTAGCGTAAGATCGTCATTCATGGCTTCAATACGCTGTTTGATGTTACTTAAGTCATAATATTCAGAGCTGCGTAGAGGTTCAAAAGGTATCAATCTGTCTTTATTTTTAATTAAATAATCTTGATAAGGCTCAGCCAAATTATGATCAAGAAAGTAGACGTCTGATCGAGAAGTCCTAAAGGCTAAATGCTTATTAGCTTGTGGCATTATCATAAAGCTCTCGCACCACCTCACCAATGACTTTAATCCCTGCCTCCAAGGTTGCGTCACTGGCCGCAATACTCATACGCACACACTCATGAGCATGGGGATAAGTGCTAGTATCTAAACCGGGATAAAAGTGTTCGCTGGGTACGATCAAGGTCGCTTTTGCTTTTAGATGATCATAAAGCTCAAGGGTAGTGATGGGTAGGTCTTTAAACCAAACCCATAAAAATATTGCCCCCTCAGGCTTGTGAATCAGCACAGGATAGTCGCCAAGCTCTTTTTTTATCAAACGGATGGCGAGCTCGGCCTTGGCCGCATAAAAAGGCTTAATCGTATCATCGCAAAGCTGCTTTAAGGTATCGTCTTTTACTAATGGGGTGGCTATAGCGGGGCCAAAGCGGGAAGGGGCAAGGTTGATCACCGCATTCATGGTGGTCATAGCACTGATAACGTCTGGATTGGCAATAACAATGCCGGTACGCACACCGGGAAGGCCGATTTTCGAGAGGCTAAAACATAAGATGGTATTGGCATCCCAATTTAAAGTCACCTCCGGATGGATGATATTCGGAAAGGGTTCGCCATACGCATTATCAATGATTAAAGGAATGTCATACTGTTTGGCAATACGGGAAAGGTGCGCCATTTCGTCGTCGGTGAGCACATTGCCTGTTGGATTGGTAGGACGAGAGCAACAAATTGCCCCGACCTCTCCATTTTTTAGGGCAGGTAAGTTCTCTAATGCCTCAAAATCTATGGTGTATTTAAAAAATCCGGCTGCATCGTTATGAGTCACCTCTTCGATATCAGGTTTGATAGAGATAAAGTGATGACCATCAATTTGCACATCGCTATAGCCCATATATTCAGGGGCTAAGGGCAATAAGATAGACTTAGTGAAGGTTGAGCCGTTATCATCTTCAAATTTTCCTGAAAACAGGTTAAACAAAAAGAAAAAAGCATTTTGCGAACCATTGGTAATAACGATATTGTCAGCGGTTAATTGCCAATCATAATGACGATTAAAAAATTCAACAAGGGTGTCAATGAATGTCGCATCACCTTGTGGGTTCGAGTAATTGCCCACCGAGTTTATGGCGCTCCCTTCAATACCACCGTCTTCCAATGATTGATAAGACTGCAAATACGCCTCATTAATTTTATCGATACGGGCAGGATTACCACCGCCTAGTAAATTAACAGGCGTTTCACTGCGTAGAGCGTCGCCCAAATCATCCATAAGCTGTAAGATAGGGCTGTGTTTGGTAAATTGCTGTCCGTATTTTGAAAACTTCATATTAGTACCGTTTAAGTTGTGAAAATATAAATTTCTAGATTTAGTTTAAAATTTATTATATTAAGCAAGGGATTATTAAACTAGCGTAATGCCTAAGCTGGCCTACCGTCAATCATTATAGGACGACTGGCGAGCCAAGACATGATGACATTTAATACAGTCAGAATTAATATAAATAACAAGGGAACTTCCCAGCTTCGTGTCTGTTCAAGTAGCCAACCTGCGCCAAACGGCCCTGCGAAAGCCACTAGATAAGCAACCGTCTGTACCATGCCTGATAGTTTACTGGCTTGATTTGGACTATAGGTACGCAGTGAAAATAGCATAATACATAACGTGAAGATACTAGCACAGCCTAGTCCCATAATCGACGACCATAGCCAAGAGAATGAAGAAGATAAATAACAAATACCCACTAAGCCAATGACATTTAATGAAGAGGCAGTCAGGGCCACTGTTTGTATCTGAATGCCGCGGCGAATAAGCCATGTCATCACCATAATTGCGATAGGCGCCATAAACTGAAAAATTGAGCCCATGTTGCCACCTTCAACCTCAGTAAGGCCTTTACTCATCCAAATAGAAGGCAAAAAGGCAGCGACGGTATAAAATAGTAGCGACTGTAGCCCCATAAACAGAGCCAATTGCCAAGCAAGCGGCGCTTTCCATATTGAGACCGCTTCTTGGGTGGCCTCATCAGTGGTTAAAGTGGCAACGGGTATCTTGTGTGAGGAGCCAAGCTTGAGTCGCAAAACTATCCATGCCACAAGCGCCGCCATACCCAGCGCAGACCAGCCGCCGAGCGCCCATTGCCAACCGACTTTTTCGGTCAAGGGATACACCAAGCCTGATACCACACCAGCCATCACCGACATCGTCAAACTAAATATGCTAGTCACCAAAGCTATATTGCTAGGAGTTCGCTGTTTAATGACAGGCGCGACTAGGGTGTTAGCAAAGCCGATCGCTAATGTAAGAATAAGGGTGCCTGTGAAAAAGCCAGTCCAGCTCACCCACCAAGAGCGCATGATAATACCTAGGGTAATAAAAAAAACCACCCCAATAAGCGTATTTTCAATGCCAAGTCGTTTGCCAATATTAGGCGCTATTAAAGCACCGAGTGCAAACATGAGCATCGGTATAGCGCCAAGCCATCCTATATGGGTGGCATTGAGGTCTAAAGCGTCTTTTACTACGGGGGCAATAGATCCTAAGGCAACGATAGGGGATCGCATGTTACTGGCCATGAGCATAATGGCTATAAGAACCAGCCAAAAGACAGATCGCGAGCTACTTACTTTATCCGAGCTATCTTGATGAGCGCTGCTTTGTTTGGAAGCGCCAATATTTGCGGCGGTATGAGTGGGTGTTTCAGACATAATGACTCACTTAACACACTAATTAACGGCTTCGCGTTGAGAATCGCGCTCTTTACAGTGTACTACAGCTGTTCATCTATAATGAGCCAACCTTTATCTTTTAGCCAACTTCATCAGTTAATGACGCAATAACGGACAGATAAGGGTTTAAATCCTATGCACCAAATCATGACTATCCGCTTGTGCTAACAAGCCAACCAATATGCCACTCACTAATATTTAAAGACTCTTGTATCACGGGCGCAATCGACCCTAGTGCTACCAGTGGCGATCGCATATTTGCAGAAAGCAAAACGATGGCAATGAGCACCACCAAAATATAGTATGTGATGTTGGCGTCTAATTGCTCGATTGCTTGATGTCTTATTGATTAACGTCTTATAGTTTAGCTTCCTATTGATTGATAATGCTGCTGGTGTCGCATCAATGCTTGAGCTAACCTGATTTTAGAATGATTAGAGGGAATCAAGGACATAGTAAATCACCTAATCTGACACGATATAGTCAGATTAAAGAGTTACGGTGTTAAGCTCGCTAAGACTACTAGAGAACTACTTGCAATCGGTTGCCTTGTACCTCTTCTAGTTGGTTTCGACTATAGGATAATATGAATAATATGGTCAAACCATTCATTGTTAAACTGTGACAACATTAAGCTCACAACGACTACAGATATTGCCGAATTTAGCACAAGCAGATTTAATTCAATAGGGTTGCGTTGTCTGCTGTGGGATATACTAAGTGGACTGTTTAATTAAGCTTATTAAACTATATTGAGCGTCTTAGGTAATCGACTTACCCAGTTGACTGGCTTTTTTGCTATCAAAAGCTTTTTCATCGTTAATCTGTTCACATTTATTGGGATCATCACCACAAAATTGGCACGTTTCATCCCCCATTAGATTGGCCACTCGGCCACAAGACCCTCGCAGAGGTTCTTTTTTTACCATATAACCAATGCCCATCATCAAAAAGAACAGCACGAATACGGCAAAGGTAATGCCAAGCATAGGAAGTAATTGAGACAACATATGAACCTCACACGGTTGCGACGGGTCGCTCATAAAGGGGTAGCTGTTTAATAATCAGCACAGTCGACCAAGCCAATAAGAGATACCCATAAATTGAGCATATAGGCCAGTTATTAAGTGACCCTTTAGCTTTAAGAACTATTCTACCATACTCAAATAGACGAAAACTTATCTGAAACACTTCATAACTTTAAGAATAAAGAACATATAACAGCGCCTAAGCTTATGTTAATTTTTCCATAAACTGTTGCTTGCTGCGCAACATCGCGGCCTTCAACCAATTTTTGAATATCACCTTTCTTTCGTCTTCATAGAAGGGATCGTAGGATAATAGATGATAGGAAGAGCTATCTGCTACGGGGGGATGGACTAATTCTAAAGATTGACTTGATATCTCTTTTTCTACCATAAATATTGAAACGATAGCGGTTCCTAAACCCGCTAAACATCCTTCAATACATAGGTAGAAATGTTCTAACACCATATGTTCATATGATAAGATTTTGCTACTTAGCAATTTAGATTTATTGATGTGCTGCCATAACTTTGGTCGAGAAGATGTCAGTAAAAGTTTATTTGTCTGTTCAGTTCTAGTATTGCGAACAGCGACTATGTATTCTTCAATAATCTTTTCACTGAAAATACCATTATCCCATTCAAAATCATTTCTTCTTAAAGCGATATCGATGGACTTCTCTTTAAAGTCTACTGCCCCGCCTCCTGTAAGCAATACAATTTCAAAGCCATAGTTTAATGAATTAAATTCAGCTAACCGAGGTATCAACCATTTCATTGAGATGGTTGGTTCACAGGAGAGTACCAATTGTTTTTTCTTATACTGCTGTGTCTTTAAATCAACGAGGCAATCGTCTAGTTTTGCAAACACTTGCTGGCAACAGGCAAAAAGTGAGCTGCCATCTGATGTAAGTATAAGCTTTTTGTTCACCCGATCGAATAAGACAAGCCCTAAAGAGTCCTCTAAATTTTTAATCTGTTTGCTTACCGCGCTTTGTGTCACAAACAATTTTTCAGAGGCTAAGGTCACGCTCCCATGTTCAGCGACATAATAAAAAAACTTTAAGGAATTCAACGATATTTTTTCTATCATGCCAAATACTCATAGATAACCATGGTAATAACTCAATTTTAGTTTACCAACGAATATAGGAGAATGCACTTAAATTAATATTATTGAAACCAAAAAATTGAGTTGGTTTTTTCTTTACATGGCTAAATAAATGACAGAATTTCTAGCAGTTATTACGATTACCATTCTTGCTGTTATCAGCCCTGGTGCTGATTTCGCTATTGTTACCAAAAATAGCTACTTATATGGGCGCTCCATTGGAGTATTAACCTCTATAGGCATAGCATTAGGCGTGTTAGTACACGTTGCCTATACCTTGATAGCGGTTGCGGTTGTCATGAAGCTTGCGCCTAATTTCTTAACCATTATCAAATATCTTGGTGCGTTTTATCTCATTTATATTGGGTATAAAACATTTACACAGAAGCCATTAGAGGAGGTAAATTCTAATGCTCGAATTACTTCCATGCAGTCATTTCGACATGGCTTTTTTACGAATGCTTTAAATCCTAAGACTACACTATTTGTGATCAGCACCTATACGCAAATTGTCAGCGCTAATACACCACCGTTCATTTTAATAGGTTACGGTTTGTTTATGTCACTGGCTCACTTTATATGGTTTGGATTAGTGGCGTTATTGTTCTCTCAGCGTACGTTAAGAGAAAATATGTTAAAGCGACAAATCACAATTAATCGGGTGATTGGTTTTATATTAGGTCTATTAGGTACCTTATTACTTTGTGCAAACTTAAATTAAAGAGAGTCAAAATGAACAAAGTCGCTTTTATCGATATGGAAGGCGTTTTAGTCCCAGAAATATGGCCGTTTTTGGCTAAGCGCTTGAATATATCTGAGTTTAATATAACCACAAGAGACGTTGAGGATTATGAAAAGCTGATGCACTATCGCATAGATATTCTGGAAAAGTATCAGATCACTCTATCAAACTTACAAAGTATTATTGGGCAAATTCATCCCATTGAAGGCGCAGCAGAATTTCTAAAAGCGTTAAGAGTGCAAGGCTTTGACGTTCAGATCGTGTCAGATTGCTTTCATGAACTAATACAAGGGCTCTTGCAGCAGCTAGAAGTACCAATGAACACCGTGCATTGTCATCGTTTACAGGTTGATGATGAAGGTTATATTAAGAAAGTAATATATAGTCGTAAAAATGGTAAGCATGAGGTTATAGAAAACTATCCTTTGTCCTTGGAGAATAGTATGGCTTTGGGTGATGCGTTTAATGATTTTACTATGTTAAAAGCAGTCTCACACGGTTACTTATTTTCACCTTCTAAAGAGGTTTTAAACAAGGCTCTACCTCCATTTATTATCGTAAACAGCTATCAAGAAGTTCTTGAGTCACTCCACACAAAACTATTTAAGGAATGACCAGTCAAGTGCCTGACTTAAGAGTATTAAAGTCAGAACGTGGCCTAATAAACCATAACGCTCTTGTATTGATAGCCCTAGGGTCATCTATTGGTGCCGTTGCCCTTAATATTGTCAGCCCTTTGGCCAGTTTTCCTTGGCAAGCCGTGATGCATGATGTTGCTATGATTGGTAACACTTTTATACCTTTATGGGTGCTATTCATTTGGCTGTCGGTAGTATCTACAGTGTTCGCCTATTTAGCAGGTATTAATGCGCAGCGCTATCTAGCATCCGCTGCCGTCAGTCAAATTGCAACGTTAGAGGTTATCTTTACGGCTGCTTTCGCAGCATTATTATTAAGTGAGAGTCTATCTTTTGTTCAAGTAATAGGCGCTACAATAATGATTTGAGGCATACTACTTGCTCAATTTATGGTCGCTAGATATAAGGTTAACAAAATTGATTAAAGCCAATTGTTGAGTCGCTCATGCCCACACCTACTTATGTTAATAACGAGCTTGTGCTAGATAGCGTGAATAGCGATATAAGCCGCTGCACCTGCTAAGTACCCCACCACCGCTAAGCCGCTGATACGTTTTAAGTACCACATAAAAGGAACTTTTTCCATACCCATCGCCGCCACACCCGCAGCTGAACCAATAATTAAACAGCTACCCCCAGTGCCTGCGCAGTAGGCTAAGAAATGCCAAAACGCCCCATCTTGTAGGAACAAGCTTTGCCGAGCCAATTCATCACCACTCATACTTGCTAAAGAGGCTTCGGTTAACAAGGGATACATTTTCATTGCACCTGCCACTAATGGTACGTTATCTACTAGCGATGACAACAATCCAATAAATACGTTAATGACATATAAGTTACCAAAAGTATTATCGAGCCACAGTGCCACATCCGTTAAGTGTCCAGCTGTCGCCAGCCCTGCTACCGCCAATAGGATACCTAAGAAGAACAAAATACTTGGCATATCAACTCGTCTCAGTACGCCAACCACTGTCATATGTTGCTTAACGTACCAATCGTGATGACGGTGCATTACTTCGGTAAAGATCCAAAGCACGCCCACGCCAAATAAAATACCCATATACGGCGGCAAATGGGTGACGGTTTTAAAAATAGGCACAAAGGCAAGTGCGGACAAACCCAATGCAAGAACACTGATACGCATCTTACTCGTGATGGCTTGTTGTGCAATGGCAGTTAGGTCAGTAGGCTGTGCGGTTATAGTTTCCGAATCCTTTAAGGATGGGGCTTCCATTATGACAGCAGGCGCTGCATGAGTATTTGCTGTAGCTACCTCGTCACCAAGGTAGTTGCTGCTAGAAGCTTGAACAATAGGTTTCGCAGGTTTGGGACGAGCTATCTGCTTGCCTTTAAAAATGACGCTCAATATGATCATCGGAATAATAGCGGCTATCAAACTCGGTAGGATCAAGTCGACTATAATTTTATTAGCGGTTACTTGGTTGCCAATCCACAGCATAGTGGTAGTGACATCGCCAATAGGAGACCAAGCGCCGCCGGCATTAGCACAGAGGACAACCATACCCACATACCACCATCGCGTTTCTTTATCAGCGACGAGTTTACGCAGTAACGAGACCATGACAATGGTGGTGGTCAGGTTGTCTAACAGTGCTGAGAAAAAGAAAGTAAGGATACCAATGGTCCATAATAGCTTGACCGCACTGGTGGTTTTAATGCGGCTGGTAATGGCATAAAATCCATCATGTGCATCAATGAGCTCCACGATCACCATGGCGCCCATCAAGAAGAATAATATCTCCGCAATTTCAGCAAGGTGATGTCGTAGCTCAGTATTAATAAGCTGCGTCACTCCTACACTGTGAGACGGTGCCAACTGACCTGAGAGTAAGTGCTCTGCCAGTAATGTATCGGCACCAAACACCAGTAGGGTCCAAATTATAATTGCCGTCAGTAAGGCTGACGCTGCTTTATCAATATGAAGATTATGCTCTAGGGCAATTGCGATATAACCTAATACAAAGATGATTGCCATTAATGAGTAAACCATTACTTCCCTTAGTGTGGATACACACTGTTACGAAAAATACCCCATTCTATAGCAATCTTTATATTTTAAACAGTAGGTAAGAGAACTGTTTAAAATTTATATAGAGTTCAAGTTGTTATATCATTTAGACTCTGAGCGTAACATATGCATGGCAGGCGTTTCAACCATTTGCCAATAGACTAAAGGATCGGCTTTACTGCGGGCGAGCTCCTCTGTAGAGGGCACTTCATCATGAATTTTGCCATCTTTAGGAATGATAAATAGCGCAGCTATGTTGTTTTTGATCGCCGTATCTAAGGCCTTTTCATAAGTCATGGCTGTCAAAGCAGTAGCCCAAGCGTCAGCAATCGACACCGAGTCTGCAGCCACAGAGACAGAAGGCGCACCGCCTGCGATGGGCTGTCCTGTGGTGGGGTCAATAGTATGACTATAGCGTTTATTATCAAATACAACTGAGTTACGATAGTTGCCAGAAGTCGCCAGATTAAGCCTATTTGAAGATTTGGGCTGACGGATAACGGCAAGCGTCAGTCTATTGCTAACACTGCTATCGAGGATGGGGGCATCAATGGCAATCTGCCACGGCTGAGCGTTTTGATTGACACCAGAAGTTGCCACTTCACCGCCAATCTCAACCATATAATTGTTGATTTTATAATTATCATGCAGCACATGGGTAATGGCATCGACCCCATAGCCTTTAGCAACCGCTGAAAAGTCCAGTTCGACCCCTTCTTTGGTTTTGCTTAACGAGTTACCTGATAGCTGAATACTATCGAAGTCAATGAGCGCCTTTGCTGCCTGAATATGAGTGTCATCTGGTGGATTTTGCAATCTGTCTATGGTCATCACATTTCCAAAGCCCCATAAGGTGACTAAAGGCATAACCGTAGGATCAAAAGCACCGCCAGACTGCGCATACACCTGTTTTGAGTCTTGCAATACTTTAATAAAATGAGGGTCAACTTGTATCGATTGACTTGCCCCTAATTTATTGAATTTAGAAATGGTTGAGTCTGGTTGGTAAGTCGACATGCTGTCATTAATGCTTTTTAATTCAGCATCGATAGCTTGTTTCACCTGCGCTTTATCCACACCTTTAGGCAACTGGTAGCTAATATGATAGCTGGTGCCCATGGTCTCACCTTCGATATAGTCATAAGAAGGTGACTGCTGACAAGCAGTCAGTGTTATAGCAGAGGTGAGTATTAGCAGTCCTGAGAGGCCAGAAAATCCAGTCAACAAGGGTGATTGTAAACCACAAACGGATGTATTAGGCACTGGCTTTTTATAAAAGTTAGGTTTATCTCGGATGGATTTATCGCAAATGGATTTATAACGGATAGATAAGGATGAGGGAGTAGGGATAGCCATAAGCACAACTTCAAGATTAAAGAAGATTAAAAAAATGAATGGAATTTAGATCAAAATTTGATCATGACTGACAATGGATAAGCATAAAGCGTCATACGTTTAAACAGAGACTTTTATTTACTTTACTTAACCTTTACTTGGCGTATGATTTGATACAGTTTCGGCGGTGAGAGGCGATTAAGTAGTGTCGCTATTTTTTCTTTTTGACCAGCCGCAATAATGTAAGTCTCATCCTTCTGTAAAGCGTTGACCACTCGTGTGGCAAATGTGGCCGCAGTGAGCCCTTTGCCAGTCGCCTCATCCATCGTGCCTTGCGTACTGCCATCACCGGTTAAGGCATTGATCGAGACATTGGTTTGTATAAAGCCTGGAAAGACGGTAGCAACTTTAATATTGTGGGTCGTTAGTTCAGCCCGTAAACTGTTTGCCCACATATGAATAGCTGCTTTGGCCGCGCCATAAGCACCGCGATACTGCGTACCCAATAAGCCTGCCACGCTTGAGACCATGACTATTTTACCACCACCTTGCTGGATCATGTCCGGCAATACCAACCGAGTCAGGCGAGTCTGAGCAAAGTAGTTAATTTCCATCAGTTGTCGCTCAACCTCCTCTACGGTCTCCATGATTAAAGAGCGTTGGCTGACGCCTGCATTGTTAATGAGCCAATCAATATGACCGGCTTTGTCTATTACTGAAGCATACGCCTCTTTGCTTTGCTCAGCATCTGTTACATCGAAAGGAATGATAAAGTGTTTGTTGGGCTTTTTGCAACGGCTTTTAACAAGCTCAAGCTTTTCGGTATTGCGGCCACTTAAAATCACTGTCGCCCCGCGACGAGCAAACTCTATACTTAACGATTCACCAAGGCCGCTTGAAGCACCGGTAATCCATACCGTGATATCTTTAATATTGATTTTAGTTTTCATAAGCATCCTTTCTTATTTATCTTAAGTCAGAGAAGTCTAAACTGGTGACAAGGCAACCGAGCGCAAGTACAATAAGTGTAGGCTTAGCGAGGTTAACACCGTAACCGTTTAGTATCTCGCTGACTATAAATGAGGGTAGGGAAGGGGGACTAAAATGATTAGCCAAAAAAAAGAGCCTCGTCTGAGACTCTTAATTTAGCATAAATTAACTTATTAAATGAGAGCAATTAAACCCAACTCAATTAACCACCCTGCTTTTAGCCACCCTGCTTTTAACCACCAAAGTCATCAAGTAGGATGTTTTCATCTTCAACACCGAGCTCATGAAGCATATTGATAACGGCGGCATTCATGACCGGTGGCCCACACATATAGTATTCGCAATCTTCTGGATTTGGATGGTCTTTCAGATACTCTTCGTATAATACATTGTGAATGAAGCCAGTATAGCCATCCCAGTTGTCATCAGGAAGCGGATCAGACAACGCCACATGCCATTCAAAGTTATCAAATTGCTCTTGCAGCATATCATAATCTTCAACATAGAACATTTCACGAACAGAGCGCGCGCCATACCAAAAGCTAATCTTGCGGTCTGAGTGTAAGCGCTTAAGCTGATCAAAGATGTGTGAGCGCATCGGAGCCATACCGGCACCGCCACCCACAAATACCATTTCCGCTTTAGTATCTTTGGCAAAGAATTCACCATAAGGACCAGACACAGTCACTTTATCACCGGGTTTTAAGCTAAATACCCAAGAAGACATTTTGCCTGGCGGTATACCTTCAGGACCACGAGGTGGTGGACTGGCGATACGGATATTAAATTTAATAATACCTTTTTCATCAGGGTAGTTAGCCATAGAATAGGCACGAATGACTTCTTCATCGACCTTCGACACATATCTGTACATGTCGAATTTTTCCCAGTCCTCTTTGTATTCGTCATCAATATCAAAGTCTTTGTAGTGGACTTCGTGCGGTGGTGCCTCTAACTGGACATAACCACCGGCACGGAATTTAACGTCTTCGCCTTCCGGTATTTTTAACACCAGCTCTTTAATGAAAGTCGCAACGTTATGGTTTGACACCACCTCACATTCCCACTTCTGTACATCAAAGAACTCAGGATCAACTTCGATCTCCATGTCTTGCTTGACAGCAACCTGACAGGCAAGACGCATATTATCGCGAATTTCACCTTGGGTGAAGTGACCTTCTTCAGTAGGTAGAATAGAGCCACCACCTTCAATGACTTTACAACGGCACTGACCACATGTACCACCACCGCCACACGCTGAAGATAAGAAGATCCCCTCGCTTGCAAGCGTCTGTAGTAATTTACCACCAGCCGGGGTGACAATGTCGTTGTCAGGATTGTCATTAATATGGATAGTGACATCCCCTGAACTGACCAATCGTGAGCGGGCAACCAAAATAATGGCGACCAAGCTCATGATAATCACGGTAAACATGGCGACGCCGCCAATGGCGGTACCAAATGTATCAAACAAACCCATGATACTTGTCCTTATTTAAATATTAAAATCGCTTGTTGTCTCTTTATTATCTATGTTTACAATCTTGTTTAGTCGTCAATATAAGTCAACTAAATAGGGTAGGTCGGCTATATTGACATACCACCGAATGACATAAACCCAAGCGACATCAATCCGACAGTAATAAAGGTGATACCAAGACCACGTAGTGGGGCAGGGACATCTGAATACTTAAGCTTCTCACGAATACCTGCCAAAAGCGCAATGGCAAGAGCCCAACCAAAACCGGCACCCACACCATACGTTAATGACTCAGTGAAATTATAGTCACGCTCTACCATAAATAAGACGCCACCTAGAATAGCGCAGTTCACCGTAATAAGGGGTAAGAACACGCCCAGCGCATTGTATAGCGATGGCACAAACTTATCCAAAAACATTTCAAGAATCTGGACGGTTGCCGCAATAAGGGCAATATAACTTAATAGCCCTAAAAAGCTTAGGTCCATATCAGGGAAGCCAGCCCACGCAAGAGCGCCATTTTTTAAAATAAACTGATATAACAAGTTATTCAAAGGTACTGTTATGGTCATCACCGCAATAACGGCAATGCCAAGACCTATAGCGGTAGAGACCTTTTTAGAGACGGCCAAGAAGGTACACATGCCCAAGAAATAGGCAAGCGCCATATTTTCAATAAATACTGACGTTATAAATAGACTAAGATAATGTCCCATTAGTGTCCTCCTCCATGAACCATACCTTTAGATTGAGGCTTCATCACAAACTCTGGCTCTTCAACTTGTTCTGGTTTCCAAGTGCGGATAATCGCAATAAACAAACCGATAATAAAGAACGCAGAAGGAGGCAGCAACAATAGACCATTTGGCACATACCAGCCACCATCAGTGACAGGACTCAATAGGGTGATGCCTAAGATACTACCACTACCAAGCAGCTCACGAATACAAGCGACGAATAGCAATACCGCTGAGTAACCAAGACCATTACCAATACCATCTAAGAAGCTTGGAATAGGCGGGTTACTCATAGCAAACGCCTCGGCACGTCCCATCACGATACAGTTGGTAATAATCAGACCAACGAATACGGATAGGGACTTACTCACGTCGTAAGCCACCGCTTTTAGAATTTGGTCAACGATAATAACCAAAGAGGCGATGATCGTCATCTGTACGATAATACGAATGCTTGACGGAATACGATCCCGAATTGTTGAGATAAAAAAGCTTGAAAATGCAGTCACTAACGTTAATGCAATACACATAACCAATGCATTTTTAACGCTCGTAGTGACCGCTAATGCCGAACAGATACCCAAGATTTGCAGGGCAATTGGGTTATTATCAAAGATCGGCGTGGTTAAGATTTTTTTGGTATCTGTAGCCATGTTATGCCTCCTCGCCCGCAGTGGCTTTACTGTTAGCCAAATGAGTTGTTTGAGCGGTTAAGGACTTTTGCCCCTTAGCACCACTCGCTTTGCTAGCTTGCGTTTGGCTGTCTGCTTTGCCACTACGTAAATGATCTAAATAGGGTTTGTATCCACGATCGCTTAGCCAAAACTGAACAAGATTATTTACGCCGCGACTGGTCAGGGTTGCGCCACTGATACCATCAATGGGTTTGCCTTTACCCACACCGATTGAGACGTTACCTTGATCGTCATAAGCATTGACACCTTCCCATTGGTCACGCCATTTTTTCTCTTCAATGCGTGCGCCTAGGCCCGGTGTTTCTTTGTGATCATACCAACTGATACCTTTTACAGTATTTAGGTCACTCTCTAAGGTTAAGAAACCGTAGATTGTGCCCCATAGACCATAGCCATGTACGGGTAATACAACGAGCTCAGGATTGCCATTGGCGTCATTTTTGACATAAACTTTCGCAAAGTTTGGCACACTGCCGATGCCCGCTGGGTCTTCATTGCCTAAATCTTGACTTAAGGCTTTGTTCTTAGCAGCTTGATTGGCATCATAGTCATTGATATCTGAGATGCCCGCTTCTGATAGCTGATCGTCAGTCGCGTATTCGCCCGTTTTCAAATCAACCAGCTTGACCTCGAAATCTTTGAACTTTTGCTCAACATCTTCATTGGTTTCAGTTTCTGGGTCAAATAGACCGGCGGCCACTAAGATGTTTTTATTACGATCGAGTAATTGGTTGTCAACTTGAGCTGACTTTAAGCCCACGGCAACTGCGGATACTAATACCGAGCATACCAAACACAAGACCAACGCCACCATAATGGTGGTCATGTTAGAGTTTGAGCTTTTTTTAGTCTGCTGGGACATGACGCAACCTCCGAGCCGTTTGACGTTTGATGTTTGCTTGAGTGACAAAATAGTCAAATAAGGGAGCAAACAAGTTAGCAAATAAGATGGCGAGCATAATACCTTCTGGGAATGCAGGATTGATCACACGGATCACAACCGTCATAAAACCAATTAACAGACCGTAAGCCCAGCGTCCTTTATTAGTATGCGCCGCTGAGACAGGGTCGGTCGCCATAAACACCGCACCAAAGGCAAAGCCACCCAATACTAGATGCCAATACCAAGGTAGGTTCATCATCAGATTATCATCTGATCCAATCGCATTAAACACCAATGTGGTGAAAATCAAACCGATCACACAGCCTGCGATGATGCGCCAAGAGGCAATGCGTGTCCAAATTAAGATCACCATACCGATTAAGATAGCCAAAGTAGAGACTTCACCGATACTGCCTTGCATGTTACCTAAGAAGGCATCCATCCACGTAATGGCGTTGCCATACACATCGGTAAACTTTTCTGGGGTGACGCCAATAGCCGCTAAACCAAGTGGTGTTGCACCTGAGAAGCCATCCACTGCTGTCCAAACGGTGTCGCCTGACATATAAGCGGGGTAGGCAAAGTATAAAAAGGCACGACCAGATAAGGCAGGGTTCAGGAAGTTTTTACCCGTACCACCGAATACTTCTTTGGCGACTACCACACCGAAGCTGATACCGAGCGCCACTTGCCATAACGGAATATCAGGTGGCAAACATAAGGCAAAAAGCACAGAAGTAACGAAAAATCCTTCGTTAACTTCATGTCCGCGCACGACAGCAAATAGGATTTCCCACGCAATACCCACCGCGAAAGTCACAATATAAATAGGTAAGAACTGCATGGCTCCATAGACAAAGGCTGCCCAAATACTATTTGGGTCATAGCCTGCCATAGCGGTAATGGCAGTGCGCCAGCCTTCAGGCTGAAGGCCCAATTGTTGAATGGCCATCAGTGCTTGATGACCGACGTTGTACATACCCCAAAACATCGCAGGAAAGGTACAAAGCCAAACCAAAATCATGATGCGCTTTAAGTCGATACCATCACGCACGTGCGCTGCTGAATGTGTGGTACTGTCTGGCTGACGTAGGAACGTATCGAACATCTCAAAGACAGCATAGTATTTTTCAAATTTACCGCCTTTGGTAAAGCTAGGCTCTAAGCGGTCAAACATATTATGTAAAAATTTCATCAGCGTTAGCCCTCCTGCTCGATGCGCGTTAAGTTATCACGCAAGATGTCACCAAACTCGTATTTACCGGGGGACACAAAGGTACACAATGCCAAATCTTCTTCATCAAGCTCTAAGGCACCAAGATCGACTGCTGAAATAATATCTTCAACAATAAGGGCACGCAATAACTGAGTCGGTAGATAGTCTTGTGGCATGACCTCTTCAAAGACACCAATAGGCACCATGGCACGAGGTGAGCCGTTAGATGTGGTAGTGAAATTGTATTTTTTAGTTTTAAAGAACTGCGATATATAGATAGGCAGCTTTGAGAAGCGGTTAAAACCCAAACTTAAGAAGTGGAACGCTGGACGCTCATGCCCCTCAGCTAAGACGCTCACTTGATTGTGGAAGCGACCAAGGTAGGCTGTTGTAGCAATGGTTTTACGACCCGAGAATACAGAGCCTGTAATGACCCGCACATCGTTACCGTTGAGCTCACCATTGGTAAGCTCAGTCAAGTCAGCACCCCGATCGGTCAATATAAGACGCGGATTTTTCGCCGCAGGACC
Source organism: Psychrobacter sp. CX18 (assembly GCF_057396215.1). Lineage (NCBI taxonomy): Bacteria > Pseudomonadati > Pseudomonadota > Gammaproteobacteria > Moraxellales > Moraxellaceae > Psychrobacter > Psychrobacter sp. CX18. The sequence goes on from NZ_JBXYJH010000001.1 coordinate 324,347, forward strand.
TGCTAAGCTAATAAGACGACGGGTATAAATATGACCGGATGTAAATAACTTACCAATGGCGATCACATCTTGAAAGCCAATAGTCCACACCGTTACTTCACGGCTAACAGGATGCAAAAAGTGAATATGAGTCCCTGCTAAGCCTGCGGGATGTTTGCCTGTAAAAGCATGATATTCAGTAACATTGCCAGCGGCAGTATTAGTGGATTTAGGAATATTTGCATCGCCATGGTGGCAGACGTATGTCTTCGGCGACAGTGTCGATAATACCGCTAAACCATCATTAAAGGCTTGCTCCTCTTGCTGAATGATTACCATAGGGTCATAGGCAAGTGGATTAGTATCCATGGCAGTGACGAATATGGCTTGCGGACGCGATCCAATCTCTGGTGTACGACTATAGGGACGCGTACGAAAAGCAGTCCATTCACCCGATTTGACGAGCTGAGCTTCAACTGCTTCTGAATCAAGACCTACCAGTTCGTTTGAGCTGTACTTATTAAAAGTGACCTCGTTAGCTTCTGGGCCAACAGTAGGATCTACTTCAACGACCAAGCTCTCAAAGACACGACGCTCGCCACGATTTACGGCCACGACCTTGCCAGATGCAGGAGCCGTGTAAATAACGCCAACTCTTTTTTTATCTTCAAAAACGGGTTGACCCTTAACAACAGTATCTCCTACCTTAACGTTCATCGTAGGTTTCATACCGACATAGTCATAACCGATAAGCGCAACATGCTTTGGCGAATGCTGGGTGATTTCACTGCTGGGTTCACCAGCAATAGGCAAATCAAGCCCCTTTTTAATGGTTATCATAAGCGAACTTATTCCATAAGCGAAGAAAGGCCAGACGTCCCGTCGGGTTTGCTCAAATCAGGAACGGCGAAGAGGCCGTGATATGAACGTGCTGAATAAAAGAGAGTGTAGCAGCAGTACGACAGAAAACGCACAACAGAGCTAATAACACGCAAAATATAGGCAAAATAAAGACAATAACTTGCGCGCCTATAGGCCTGTGCTAATCTCTTAACATAGAAGACAGTGGCGACTGGCTACCAAAATACATATACAATATATCCTAGGATTATACGTTAATTTACCCTAAAATTGCCAGTATGTTTCATAACTTTAGGGTTTTGATTGCATAATTGTGGATAATAACTCGGTTTATCCTTATTATACTGCTAGCACCATAACAGCAAATAAAAAAAGACCAGCAAATGAAAAATGACATCTATTAAATTAACGACACTTCTTGCTACCCTCATCGCGTTTTTGACAACCATTATATTATCAGGGCTTTACCAATGACGACACCATCTTCACCCAACTCAGCGAACCCATCAAACCCTCAAAGCGACCCACAAAGCGTACATGCTGCGCCATTGCTTATCCCAGCGATTGATTTAAAGGATGGTAAATGTGTGCGATTAAAACAAGGTCGTATGGAAGATGACACAGTGTTTTCTGATGATCCAGTGGCAGTAGCCACACGCTGGGTGGAAGAGGGCGCTCGCCGTCTGCATTTAGTCGATTTAAACGGTGCATTTGATGGTGAGCCTGTTCATAAACAGGTCGTGACCCAAATTGCGACGGCTCATCCTACATTACCTGTCCAGCTTGGCGGCGGGGTGCGTAGCTTACAGACCATCGAGCATTATCTGACGGCAGGACTGACTTATATTATTATCGGCACTAAGGCGGTTGAAAACCCTGAGTTTGTCGAAGAGGCCTGCCGCGAGTTTGCTGGTCATATTATCGTCGGTATTGATGCCAAAGACGGTATGGTCGCGACGCACGGCTGGGCTAATGTGACCGATGTGAAAGCGGTAGATCTTGCTAAGCGCTTTGCCGATGCAGGGGTGTCTTCAATCGTTTATACCGATATTGCCCGAGACGGTATGATGCAGGGCGTCAATGTTGAGCAGACGGTGACGCTGGCTCGTGAAGGTGGTATTCCTGTGATTGCTTCAGGTGGCGTGACGAATATGAAAGACATTGAGCTATTAAAGCCTTATGGCGACTGCCTCGAAGGTATCATTACTGGTCGTGCTATCTACGAGGGGACTCTTGATTTAAGAGAAGCGCAGGCTTATCTTGATAAGTAATCGTTTTAATAACCCAATAAGTCATCGGCTAATGAATCATCGCATACTTTGAGTAAGCGTATTAGATATTGAATAATCTAGAGGCTAACACCTCATTCTCAACTTAATAGCTTGCAATATTATCAACAGTACTTTTAGCTCCACTATTGAAAAATATTTAAAAGGGTGCCAAGTCCCTCTTTCTCAAAGGGGGATTTAGGGGGATTTTTCCCGAAATCCATCCCCAACCCTTCCTTTGAAAAAGGAAGGGTGCTAAACCTTGCAAAAGGTACAGCTTATATTTTAAGTTGAGATTGGCGTAGGCTAACCAATTAAGACAAACAAACCAATAGGATTGATCATGGCAGACTCAGTGAACCATCAGCAACATCGCCGCAAAAGCGCTTGGCTTAAGCAAGTCTTATTGGCGTGGTGCGTGATGTTTGGAATTAGTCTGCCCGCTCAAGCACTGACGGAAGATATGGTGGCGGCTGGCAAGGCGATCATCAATAATGGTCAAACGGCCGGCACTGATGAATCGGTCAATACGGCGCCCAAAGACTCTGATCCAACGAACCCCTCCGCAGAAGCAGAAGGCACTACTAAAAGCACGCCAGCAGATTCTCAGCCTAATCAAGCGGCAACCAATCAAGCAACAAACAATGCCCCGGCAGCAGGCAATATTACCGAAAAAGACACCGTTATTGAGACCAGTGCCAATCAGGTCAACGATGCGGATATCAAAAAGCGCATCAGTGGAATTTACTCAGAGATTGAGGGTTTAAAGTCTATTATTGTCAGTGTTAATCAAGGCGTGGTCAGCTTGACAGGCGAGGCGCCGAACGAAAAAAAAGCACAGCAAGCTATTAATCTTGCCAACCGAGTGAGCGATGTGGTTGCGGTTGAAGACCGAATCAGTCGAACTTTGGATGTACAAGACAATGTTACTCCCTTGATTACCAGTCTTAAGCAGCAAACACAGGCCTTTATTCAAGCCTTGCCCTTATTGTTGGTAGCGATAGTGGTGTTTGCCGCCGTGGTCTGGTTCGGATCTTGGCTGTCAAGACGGGATAAGCTATGGTTACGCATCACCCCAAACCCTTTTGTTGCGGAGCTGATGTCTCAATCAGTCAAGGTGGTGTTTATTATCCTTGGCTTAATTGTGGCGCTAAGTCTTTTGGGAGCGGAGGCCATTATTGGTACCTTACTCGGCGGTGCGGGTGTGGTCGGTATTGCCGTCGGTTTTGCAGTAAAAGATACGATTGAGAACTATATTGCTTCATTGATGCTTAGTGTACGCCAGCCCTTTCAAGCCCGTGACGTGGTGCAGATAAACGATAAAAGCGGTATTGTGGTCAGACTTACCAGTCGTGCAACTATCTTAATGACCCAAGACGGTAACCAGTTACGCATCCCAAACTCTGAAGTTTTCAAAGCGACTATTTTAAACTACACCAAAAACCCAGAGCGCCGCTTTGACTTTAAGCTTGGCGTTGATGCCAATGACGATCCCATTGCCGCCATCAAGGTTGGATTGGACGCCATCAATAAACTGGATTTCATTCTCAAAGACCCCAAAGCGGTGGCGATTATCGATGAAGTGGGCGACTCAAATATCGTGTTAGAGTTTCAGGTGTGGGTCAATCAATCCGACACCGATTTATTTAAGGCGCGTAGTATTGCCATTCGTGAAGCCAAGCACGCCTTAGAGGACACCGGATTTAGCCTGCCCGAACCTATCTACAAGTTACGATTTGATGGTGGCGTTGAGAATGCTATAAAAAAGGCGAACGCTCAGCTGGTAGACACCGGCTCATCACAGTCCACGGTTGGGGTCAATGTTGCTCCAAGAGACACAGCTGACACGGACATCTTAACTGACAAAACCTCTAATAAGCCTGACAGTGCGGAGAAGCAACGCGCCAAGCAGCGTGCCAAGCATGTGCTCGGCGATCGGGATGCGGTGGATGTACTTGATGCCCGTCCCGATCCTAAGTTGATGCAAAAAGTGGAAGAAGAAATTAACAACGCGTCGGGTGACAAGGACTTGTTAAGCAACAGCAGCCCTCAAGAATAAATATCCTCAAATTTTAAAGAGGCTTAAATCTTATAAATATGAGACATCTTTCGAAACCCCTATTTTAATGTAAGCGACAACAGTATTAGGACTTACTTAAAACACGATATTTAGCAAGTGACAAGCGACTGGGAGTTATTTATTGCGCCTCTGGAACTACTGTACAGCCAGCGTATATAAATAATTACCAGTCGCTAAAAATCATTTATGCATTAGTCCTAAATATGCATCAGTTCTAAATATAGGGCTTTCAATTTAGTTTCGAAAGAGGTCTATTAAACCAAGCGACAACGATAAATAAACCGCCAATAGGGAGAGCGTTATGTCACAAGATAATCAACTGCCAGAGAGTCAATCTGCCGTAACCCTGACAGAATTTGGTGAGCCTGAGGTATTACACTATCAAACCGACGTCGACGTTCCTAAGCTGGGCGATAAGCAAGTGCTAGTGAAAATCGCCTATGCCAGTGTCAATCCAGTCGATTACAAAACCCGTCAAGGACTCGGCTGGGGTGCGGATAATATCAAGAATAACGAATTTGCCAACGGCAAGCCCGCTATTTTAGGCTTTGATATGGCAGGAGAAGTCGTGGCGAGCAACGTCGATGGCTTTCAAGCAGGGGACAAGGTCGCCTCGCTCAGCTTTAGCGGGGGATGTTATGCCCAGTACAATGCGATCGATGCCGATTTATTGGCTAAGGTGCCTGACAGTGTAGACTTAAAAACGGCGGGTGCGTTGCCTTGCGTAGGGTTGACCGCTTATCAGTCTATCAAGTTTGCCTTTGACACGGCCGACATTAAGTCTGGCGATCATGTGGTCATGAATGCGCCCGCCGGCGGTGTTGGGCATCTCATGGTGCAAATGCTGATGCAAAAAGTTGACGAACAAGGTATCAAGCTGACGGTTATTTGCTCCCCTGAGAAGTACAAAAAGCTGGAAAGCCTTATCGACACGAATAAACTGGCTGGCTGGATTGACTATACCAAAGAGGACGACTTCCCATCGTTACAGGCTGATTTGCTAATGGACTTAGTGGGCAATGAGGCAGGCGTGCGCGCATTGTCGGTGCTAAAAGAGCAAGGACGGGTGGTAGTATTGCCCTCAATCTGGGTCGATAAATTACAACAAGCGGGCTCAGATAAAAACATCGAGGTCAAAGGATTCAAAGCCAATCCCAATGGCGAGGACTTAAGCGACGTGCTGGCTCTGATTGCCTCTGGCGAAATTAAGCTGCACTTTCAAAACACGTATCCGTTAGCGCAAGCTGAGCAAGCACACCGCGAGATTGAGAAAGGGGATAGCTTTGGCAAGATAGTGCTTGAGGTGTAGCTTATCCTGCCATCCGCTCATATCTTGGCTTGCACTGGGGCAGGCACTAAGGCTAGCGTCATTCCTGCATCACGAGACTGCCTCTAACCAAGCGCCTGCAACCCTGTGCTTTAACAAGGATACCCGCTACTGTCAGGGCTAAACCGCGCTCACGGTTCCAGCCTTGACTATAGGACAACAGTCGTATTAATACCCTAATAGCTTGCAATATTAATAACTGAATTATCCATAGTACTTTTAGTTTACCTTTTGAAAGATACTGAAAAGCGTGGAAAGTGTAGTGGTCAAAGTCCCCCTTTTTCAAAGGGGGATTTAGGGGGATTTTCCCGAAAATCCATCCCCAACCCTTCCTTTAAAAAAGGAAGGGAGCTAAATCTTGCAAAAGATACAGCTTATATTTTAAGTTGAGATTGGCGTTATTAATTTAACTTTTAGCTATTATAGAGTCCAACCTCAATTGAAATAAAGACCTAATCGTGGGTTTTGCTGCGCGACACCACACGCTACGCATTTCGCATACTATAACTATAATATTCAGCTCAAATTCAGTTAAGACGTTTGATAAGGTAATGCTTTAACCGACATTGTTGTTTGCCGTTAGCATCTGTCGAAAGGTTAAACTAATTCGCCCTTCATGCACCGCTTTAGTTTTAGTAACAGTATGCTTCCAGAACTGCTGGGTGACACCGCGCATGACGATGAGTTGTCCAGATTCAAGGTTCATCTCAACGTTCGTCTTCTTGACTTGATGTTTGAGTACAAATTTACGCGTTGCACCAAGAGATAAGGATGCGATAATCGGTTGTGGTCCAAGCACAGACTCATCATCCGCATGATAGCCCATACCATCCATACCCGTCGGGTAGTAATTCAATAGACAAGTATTAAAGCTGACATCGACTCCTATGTCTGCAAGCTTGTGTTCAACCAATTGTTTCACGTGGAACACCCTATCATGCCAAGGATGAATCGCTCGAGTATGACCGGAGTAAGCATACGCCAACGCGTCATTTGTCTCTTTATTTGAATCGACATTTGTTTCAGCACTGTTTGATGAGTGGTTGCCGCCCATCCACACAATCTTGCGGGTGGTGATATGGGTTTTACCAAATAAGGTTACCTTATCAGACTGCCACGGCAATTCATCAAGCAGCTGCTGATATAACTCAGTAGGGTTTTCAATCACGAAACCGAGATCATTGACGATACCGTCGTATGGCAATAGGTTATCGATCGGAGCGGGAGCAAATAAATCAGGCATATTTACCTATTTCATGTGTTGTTCAGTGGGTTAACGTGATGTTTAGCGGGTCGTTTGCAGGTCAACAATAATCTTTGTGCAGGTTTCAGGTGCTTCCATCGGCAGTAAATGGCCATACTCTGGCAAAATAGTGATGTGGTCATCAGGTACGATATGTTTCCAGCTTTGACGTACTTTATCACTATTAAATACCGAGGGCTTTGCCAGTATGAGGTGATAAGGGGTGTTTTGCTTATTCAATTGTTTGAGAGCAGGGGTGATATAAGGCGTGCCAAAGTAGCTGGCGAGTTCGTACTTGGGTTGAAACAGTAAGGTAAAACCATCTTGTTCTTTTGCAACCAAACTGTTTTGGGTAAATATCATCAGATGCTCATCACTGATGCGCTTAAACGCACGATGCTGACGTAAATATTGATAGTAGTGGTCTATACTTTCCCAATCTGCCTGTTTAACCTGAGTACTCTTAAAGGGTTCTTGAGTTAATAATATCTTGCGCGGAAGGCGGCTGTAAATCAGATATTGAGCTTTGGTAAACGTCACTGGATCAATCAAATACAGCGCAGAGAATAAATCAGGACGTTTGGCTGCTGCCATCGCGGTCGCTGTGGCGCCTTGTGAGTGACCGATACCGATCACCGGTTTATCTTGTGTTTTTTCTAAAAACTCAATGAGGTGATCTGCATCCTGCTCACGGGTTAGTATCTTATCTGCTGGTAAGTCAAACCAATAGCCTCGCATCGCTAAGCTGATTACATCAAATGGCTGACTAAGCTCAGTGAGCAATGGTTCATAAACGCCAACGGGAAAGCCATTGCCGCCATAAAAGTGGATAACAGGTTTGGTCTTTGTCTTGTTAGTTTGCGCCTTATTGAGGTCATTAAGGTCGTTAAAACCATTAAGGTCTGAAAGGTCATAATAACGGGCTTGTTTACCAGATAGAGTTATGGCGAATTCAGGGATTTGCATATGATTTTCTCTATAGTTTCGCATCTGTATTCACAAGCTAAGGTTATGCTAAAAGAGCTAATTAAAGGTTGTGAATACAGGTTATTAGATAAACAACTCCGCATGACTACCAATTCGAGCTAATTGCAACTGTTGATTGTGAATGCGATAAATTAGAACTAAGTCTGGACGAATATGACAGTCTCTAAAGCCCTTGAAGTTTCCAACTAAAGCATGATCAACATATTTTGGCGCTAATACTTCTGCGCGTTGAAGTTGGCCGATTACATTGCCTGTTTCAATAACATCTAATAAGTTGCGTTTAACAAGCTTTCTGAAGTCTTTTTTAAATTGGTTCTCATAAACAATAGGATACATTAAGCATTGCTTTTTTTGGTAACTTCGGCTTTAGTGGGATTATCAAATGATTTACTGTCTTGTGTCTCAAGAGTTTGAAGATCTATCTCTAGATTTTTTAGAAACTGAGGGAAGTCTTCAGCGGATTCTAAAGCTTGATTGGCATCTGAGTCATCAACAACAGAGTTATCAAAAGCCTGCATAGCCTTGATGCTGGTGGCATTAGGTTTTGGTGCTTTTATCTCAAAAGGGATACCGCCATAATTTACCACAGCTTTAGCGAATAGTTGTATTGCTTGAGAAGGGCTTAACCCAACTTCTTCACAAACTTGAGAAAAGGCAATTTTGGTGGGTTCGTCAATACGAGTGCTTATCGTCATCGATTTCATGGTGTCAGCCTCTTATAAGAGTATTCTTATGTTATACATAGTAGTACATTGTACTACATTAATAGGTTTAAATAAATGTGAGAGTGACCTAAATAATATAGTCCCCAACATAGACTAAATCACAGACAGCTTTATTGAAAAACGAGACGTGAACTGTTGTTGTGCGAGGGACGAGCACCGAGCTGAGTGTTTAAAAAGCATAAGCCTTTGACTCGCTGATTTGTGAGTGTTTAATGGGCACCGATACTGAGGCCATGCTTTTTGCGGTTGCTCTTCTTATTCATCATCGCCCAAGAAGCCGCCACTTTGACGTTGCCACAGTCCTGCATACACGCCTTGTTTTTCTATCAGTTCATCATGCGAGCCTTGCTCAATAATACGCCCTTTATCCATCACCACTAATCGATCAAGTGCGGCAATCGTTGAGAGACGATGCGCAATAGCGATAACGGTCTTGCCAGTCATCATGCTATTTAAGCTCTCAGTAATGGCGTGTTCCACCTCAGAGTCGAGCGCACTGGTGGCCTCATCAAGTAACAGAATCGGCGCGTTTTTTAGCATCACCCGAGCAATGGCAATACGCTGGCGCTGACCGCCAGAGAGCTTAACCCCACGTTCCCCAACTTGAGTATCAAGCCCTTTGTTACCCTTCGCATCATGTAGCTCTTGAATAAAGTCCCACGCTTGCGCCTCTTTACAAGCCGCGATAATCTCTTCATCGGTGGCGGTGGGTCGACCATAAGCGATGTTTTCGCGTACGGTGCGATGTAACAATGAGGTGTCTTGCGTCACCATGCCAATTTGCTGACGTAGGCTCTCTTGAGTCACTTCATCGATGGCTTGACCGTCAATCGTGATCTTACCGGAGTCGACATCGTAAAATCGCAACAGCAGATTGACCAAGGTCGATTTACCAGCGCCTGAGCGTCCAACCAGCCCAATCTTCTCACCCGGTTTGATGTCTAAATTAAAGTTATCTAACAGTTTGACATAATTAGGGTTGGATGACGGATTGGATGAGGGATTGAGCGAGGTATTGTTTGAGGTGTCTGTGTTTAGCGCATCCTCTGGCGCTTCCTCAGGTGCATCGTCGGCAGTAGCAACTTTTAGACCGGTTACTGCTTTACCCTTGCCCTCATAACCGAAGTCAACATTTTTAAACGCAATATGACCGTGGGTGACGACCATTTGCTTGGCATTCGGGGCATCCACCACTTTTTGTGGTGCCGATAAGGTGCGGATACCATCTTGCACGGTACCGATACTCTCAAATAGACTCGCCATCTGCCACATAATCCAGTGGGTCATACTGTTCAGGCGCAGCGCCATTGCTGTCGCCATCGCAAGCGCGCCGACCCCAACATCACCACGTTGCCATAAATACAGCCCAATCGCAGCCGTACTACCAATTAAGGAGACACTCACTAGATGGTTGACAAATTCAAGTCCAGTTACCCAGCGCATCTGACCATGAACCGTTTGTAAAAACTGCTTCATCGCAGTCTTGGCATAGCTCAATTCGCGCCGTGAATGGCTAAATAGCTTCACCGTCATGATATTGGCATACGCGTCAGTAATACGCCCTGTCATTAAGGCACGCGCATTGGCCTGAGTGCTGGCCGTCTGTCTAAGCTTCGGTAAAAAGTACCACAGTGTCAGGCCAAACATCACCAGCCAAATGGCAAAGGGTATCAATAATAAACTGTCGAGCTTGAATAAAATAATGCCACTGGTCACAAAGAATACCAGCACATAGGTCATCATATCGACAACGGTAATCACCGTATCCCGAACCGCAAGCGCCGTTTGCATTACCTTGGCAGATACGCGGCCTGAGAATTCATTTTGATAAAATTCCATCGACTGACCCAGCATACGCTTATGAAACCGCCAGCGCATCTGCATCGGGAATACCCCTTGGATGACCTGAAAGTGTACCAATGAGGCCAATGCTACCCAGAAAGGACTGAGTATCAGCACCGCAAACATAATTTTCAACGTGCCGCTTTTCTCAGCCCACAGCGTTGAGGGTGTGTAAATCCCCATCCAATCGACAAGATCGCCAATCCACGCATATAGCAATGCCTCATACACCCCGATACCAGCAGTGAATATCATAAATAGCACTAGCCACTTGCGCAGGCCATAAGTACACGCCCACAAAAACTTTACCAAGCCTTCTTTGGGTAGGGGGATTTTATTCTCAGGAAAGGCGGTAAGTCGAGTTTCAAAGAAATTGAAAAGCTTATTCATAACGGTTATCCACCAAAGCGCTGTGCAATACGCTGCACCGGAGTCAAATAGCCGGTGCCAAATAAATTTAAATGATTCAAATAGTGATAAAGATTATACACATCCATGCGCTCTGTAAACCCATCTGTAACCGGGCAGTGTGACAAATAGACCTCATAAAACTCAGGGGTAAAGCCACCAAATAAATGGGTCATCGCCAGATCCGTCTCAGGGTGACCGACATAGACTGCGGGATCAATCAAATAGCCCAGCGTTTCATGGCTGCCCTTAGGGGTAATAGAGGTATTGCCGATCATAGCATTGCCCGACCATAAGTCGCCGTGTAACAAACTGGGTCTTGGATTACCCTGACTATCCAATTGCGAATAACTCGGGAGATAGTGATCAAGCTTGTGCTGAAGGCGTTCAATTCGTTGTAGCGTTTGGCGGTTTAAATACCCCTGATCATAAGCCATTTTGGTTTGGGGTCCCAACCTTTGAGAGGCAAAGAACTCATGCCAGTCGGCTGTCCAGGTGTTGCTTTGCGGGCTACTGCCAATATAGTTGTCTTCAAACCAGCCAGCAACCCACTGAGTCTGGTTTTTATGCGTCAAAAACTTCTCAGGGACGGATACGTCTTCTATGTTACTTGTTATATTAGGTTGGGGTGGTAGCGCCTGATGTAACGTCGCCAGTTGCTCTGCCAAGTCCTCATAGCCTGTTGCAGACTTTGAGCCATGAGTGGAGTGAATCACCGATAGTAGCAAAAATCCACAGCCGATATCGGTATCGCGTCCCACAGCAAGCGGCTCACAAGTCCTTACTCCCGCCTGTTGTAGTGCGGCCAGCCCTATGCTCTCAGACAGTAGCAGGGGATATTTATCAAGGCTGTTTTGTTTTAAAAACAGTTGCACTTGACCTTGTTTGGTGTCATTGAGGGCTAGTAAACTTGTCTGATTGATATCACCCCCTGAAACAGGCTGGCTTATTAAGTCATCAAGCGAGCCAATAGATAGACCGCTTATTGCATTGATCGCTTTAAGCAAACCATCAAAGCGTGGCGTCGTCGCCAGATAATCGGGAATGGAATTTGGGTAGTCAAAAGAATGAAACGTCATAATTTAGCTAATGATAGGGTTAAGATTTGGGCTAAGGTGGTTAGGGCGTAAAAGGTCATACAAAAGCCACCATATACAGGCGCTTATAACGTATGCTCTAAAACGTGTGCTCTAAAAAATGCCTAATTCATTTTGGAAACCACCGGATATCCTATAACATACAGCCCCTAATATGCGGTTGCATATTTTGCGGTACTATCTATAACCGCTGTCTAAAACCGCAGTTCCTAACAAACGGACGATACTCTATGAGCTATCTTATTATCGCAGTACTGTGTAGCGTCGCCGTATCGGTGCTACTCAAAGTCTTACGTCAGAACCACATTGATATCCGCCAGACTATTGTTGCAGGCTACCCCGTCGCCTTTTTGCTGACGTGGGTGTTATTAAAGCCAGACGTCAGCACAATTTCAGACTTAGGCAGTGCTTGGCTTATCATACTACTGTTGGGCGTCTTATTGCCGTTAGTGTTTGTTATTTTAGGTCGAGCGATTGAAAGTGTTGGCATTATTGCCACCGATGCCGCCCAACGTCTGTCGCTAATTATCCCGATCGTGGCGGCGTTTGTGTTATTTAACGAGGTACTGACCACACAGCGCACCATAGGGATTGCTATCGGCTTTCTGGCTTTAATTGCCTTGGTCTATCGCCAACCAACGCCTGAAACTAACAAGATTGTCGCGCCAAACGTCATTGCCAAACACACCAAAACCAAACCTTCCCCGTTACCAGTAGGCATCTGGTTAATTAGTGTGTGGCTTGGCTATGGGGTAATTGACATCCTGTTTAAGCAAGTGGCAAAACAAGGCGCCGCTTTTCCCTTGACCTTATTTTTGGCATTTGGCATGGCAGGCGGGTTGCTATTTATCTATTTGCTGGTTAATAAAACCCAATGGAGTGGCAAGGCATTGGCCTCAGGTTTGCTATTAGGGGCGCTCAATATGGGCAATATTTACGCCTATATCAAAGCCCATCAAATGTTAGCTGATTCGCCAAGTGTGGTATTTACCGGTATGAATGTCGGAGTGATTGCGGTGGCAACTTTAGTCGGGGTGGTTGCGTTTAAAGAGACGTTGAGTAAGCTCAATATGCTAGGTATTGTGTTGGCGATGGTCTGTGTGCTGGTGTTGTTTTGGGGGTAGGGGGAGGTTTGTAGCCATCTAGCTCTTCTCACCATAAACCCAGTAAATAATCAATAGCCAATCCCGCTATCCGCTACTATCTGCTCGTCTTAGCAAGGCGGTGCGCTAAGCCATTGAGTGTCTCTTGCTTCGCGAGCCACCCAATGCCAAGCGCCCACAACGTGCTAACCCAAGCAGTATATCCGCTGCTATCGGGGCTAAGGAGCCTTGTTAGGGCAGAGAGAATTGAGCAATAAGGCTTGAAACATCGGGCTGACTAATCATCTTGCCACTTCTATAAATCATGTCGCTACTGCTAATAAAAACTAAGAAAACCTTTACAACATCCTTTTTAAAAAAGCTCTTAATAAAATAAATATGTTAGGTTTTAGCGGGATGGCTATTGTTTGTATGTCAATGTTAAATCCATCATATCTGTTAGTAGTGTTGTTTGTACCAATCTTATTCCTATCTTAGATAAAATTAACGATATTGATAATAAATGTAATCTGTAAGTCGTTACGCATAAAGACTTTCGAAAAAAACTGATATAAGCCTTTCCTGCAGAGACTTTATGTAAGTCTTAATTTTTAATTTCGCAGAAGATGTTCATAAGAATAAAAAAAGCTGAAGAAATACTGGGAATAGGTGATTAAGTCTATAATTTATTAAGTTTACATAACCAGCCAGACTTGACAGATTATGTGCCTAATGTTTAGAAAGAACTTGCTTTTTAAAATGTAGCCTATGCTTAAGGTAAGTCTCTATAGGCACTATGCATTAATACTTGCATTTTTATATAAAGGCATTATCTGCTGATAAACTATTTCATAGAAGTCTTGACATAACAAACTATTTTTAGTTTTTAAATTAATATTTCTGAAATTTTTACTATCACTATCTATTGTAACAGAACCAATTATCAATTGGTTTTGGTCAGACAAGCCATTCAAGCATAAATCAAAAATTTTCTTGGATATGTCTGTATCTACATCCTGTTGTTTCGGTGAGTCGATTACTACTGGAAGCATAGGTATGGTAGATTTCATTTCAATAGTTTTCAAAAGTGCATAGTGATAGGCTAATACCGCTCTAGGTTTACGACTACCTGTTTCGCTATTAGTGATAGCACTATATCGTGTAATACTATCAATCTTAGGGTTAAATATATCAAGTTCACTGCACGAGTACTTTAAATGCTGTTTAAATATATCATTAATTTCTTTCGTACGCTTTTTATTAGTTAATTCTAGTGCTTTCTTTTCTAGCTCTTCTATTTCCAAAACTAGCGTACCAATTTCTGTTTTTAATTCCTTTATTTGTAATTCAAAAGTAGATTCAACCTCTTTACTAGCTTGCGACCTGATAACATCTTGTAAAGTTAATTCAGCTTTAACTTCCCGTAGCATATTTTCAAGTTCTAAACTCAATGCTTGAGCACCTTTAAGCTCTTTTTTTATATTATCTATTTTTAAATCGTAAGAATTCTTAGTTTCATATAAACTAGGTATTAACTTAAGTAATTCCTCCCTATGTTCTATTATTTCATATCTATCTATATAATCAGCTATTTCCGGCAATGATTCATCATCATTATCTTCCATTTGACTCAAAGCTTCATTAATTTCTGCTATAATTTTATCTCGTTTAGATAGTAATTCAATCAGTTCAAGCCTGAATTTTGTTTCTTTTAGATGTAACTTCTGACACTTTTTCAAAAAACTATTCAGCATACTTTCATAGTATTCAATATCAACGTCGAATAAGACCCTACCAAATGAATCATTAAACTTCTTTTTCGCCGATTCTACGGCTGTTAAGGTTGCTTTAAGCTTCTCTATTTTAATCTGCAAAACCTTAATATTGCTCTGGATTTCGTAATATTCTTTAGGTTTAACCCCAGTATGAAAATACAGAATATTATTCTGCCATTTATCATACATACCTAAACTATTGAAAGAGCCTAATACATTACTCCATCCGCTATCTTGGTCAATGTAGAAAGGTAAATATAAAGCAACTGGTAGAGCTTGAGACATCTGTCCTGTACTTTTTAAAACTAATTTAAGATTAAATTCAAAAATATCTCTAACTACTCTAGAAATATCTGAACGAGATTCAGATGTAACTAATAGTTTTTGTCCATCATTCAAATCAAAGATAGAAATTCGCTTTTCATGCCTTATAAACGCATAGTCACGAGAGTTCACATGAATGACTACCTTAGATATAAAGTCATCATCCTTCCATTTTTTATCTAAAGTTATATCAGCACCAAGCGTATAATACAGTATTTTAATTAAACTAGATTTGCCCGTATCATTAGCACCTGAAATTATATTTACATTAGGCGAAAACTCATGGAAAAATGCTCTTTTATCACGTAATGACAATAGGTGTGCGCTTTTAAAATAAATTTTTTTCACACTGAACCTTCTTCTATTAGCTTTTCAATTATGGAATAAACTATAATACACTCTTTCTTTTCTATAGTAAGAGCAACTGCACAGTCAGGATATTCTTTATCAATCATTTGAATCAATTTAAATGTAAACGAAAGCAAGTCCTTTTCAACTTCAGACTTTATATAAAATGATTTAGCTTGTTCATAATACATACTAAAAACTTTTTTATTCTTCTTCGTTAATTCAATGCTAATTTGTAAAAATATTGCCTTTAGTCGTATGAGCTCTATTGTAGACTTATTTAATCTATCAAATAGACTTTTCGCTTCATTCCAGGTAGGTTTTAGCGCTTTAGAATTTATAGAGTCAAGGATTTTCTTAAACTCTCTAGAAGATAGTCCTTTGCGTCCTACCAAGTCTTTAAAATCTTTTATACTACCAGAGTTATAACTGGATTTTTTTCGACATTCTGACTCAAGTAGTATTGATAAATTATGAGTAGTAGAATTGAAATCTTCCCCATATCTTTTAGTCAGAAAATCAGATAACTTACCCTTCAAATGCGTCATATGGTCTTCTAAACTCAAAGAGGATTGAACAAAGTCTAGAACAGATAAATCTACATTATTTAATTGAATTTGACTCGATATCTTACTACTAAACTTGTTCTGATGTTTTGGATCTATAGCTGAAGCATTAAAATAAGTTTTAGCTCCTCCTCTAGGATAAAAGCTAAATGAAGCATTAGTAACAAATAGAAGTTTAGGAGAATAATTATGAAAGTTTTTATAATGTAAATACAACTTTCCGATTATTGAGATGGGTTTCTTAGAAGTGCTTTTGTATATTTCGCTAGGTGTCCAGTGTGTCTCTTTAGTTTTTATTTGAGCAAAAGTAATTTTTTGAGGATTGTTTTCATCATCTAATATAAGCACATCGTCGTGATACTCAAAAATGAATACATATTCTTCACCCTTCATTTCATACTCAAGCATCTCCGATAATGCCCAGCAAGTTTGATAGTTAAAACCACGCTGTGCAATCTCTCCACCGCTTTCTACTTGTTGAATACTTGTTAAAGCTTCGGCTAAATTCATATATTCCATTATTCTTAGGGTACTGAGAGTTTGATTAATTACAAGTAAATATTTTAATTTATTATCACAATCTAATCATCATCTGTTACATATAACTTATACCATTTGATAAATCTCACTATCAGTGCATTTAATTAGCAGAATTAATGTGGCACTTCAGCTTTGTCAGCTAAAAAATAATCCTCCAACTCTGCGTAATCACTTAGGCTTATTTTAATTTTATTTTGCCAATCTCTTTGATAGAAGCGTTGTAGGTTAATCAGTATAATATCATTATTTTAATTAGTTTATTTAGCTTAAATTTAAAAATTAGAATGTTGATGTATTTTGCGGTGACGTGTTTGTCATTATATAATTGGTAAAGCAAGATACCGCCCTAAGCCGAGGGACTAACACCGAACTAACCTATTAAAAATTGACTACCGTCACCCCGCATAACCCCTCAAACAAAAAAATCCTCTTCAAAAAGAGGATTTAAAGAACCGTAAAAAAGCTGAACACTTACTGCTTCTCAATAAACTCACTGACCTGCTCACTTAATATCTCCCACAGCTTCTCTTGAGCAGCAGTGCTGCCCCAAGCATTGTGCGGACTGAATATCACTCGAGGATGTTTATCCTTGGCAAGCTTGAGAAGAGGGTCGTCCTTAGTGGTAGGCTCTTGCTCGAATACATCTGTGGCATAGCCGATGACCTGCTCGTTTTGTACAGCATCAAACATGGCTTGCGAGTCGACCACACCACCACGAGCGACGTTCACGATTAACGGGTGCTTATCCATTTTCGCTAAGGTGTCGCTATTGATGAGATGTTTGGTTTCCTCAGTTAATGGGCAATGCAGACTAATGACATCGGAGGTTTTGAGTACCGTGTCAAAGTCAGTATAGTCATCATTACGTGGCGCTTTGCCTTGATGCTCCGCCCAAAGAACTTTCATACCAAAGGCTTTGGCAATATGACTCACTCGCTCGCCGATAGTACCGACACCGATAATGCCTAACGTTTTGTCCTCTAAGTCAATCAGCGGCACATCCATTAAGCTAAAGCTACCCGATTCCTCCCAGCTGCCGTCGATGACCTTTTGATGATAATGAACCACCGCCCGCAGTGCCCCAAGCATCAGCATAAAGGTATGTTCGGGCACACTTTTGACCGCATAGCCAGCGACGTTGTAAAGCTCGATATTATGCTCTTCGCATGCGTCTTTATCGACATTATTCATGCCAGTCGCAGTCAGTTGAATGAGCTTAAGATTGGGGAGGGCAGCGATAACCTCACGACCAATCTTAACCTTGTTTGCAAGGATAATGTCGGCATCTTGACAGCGCTCAATGATCAAGTCATCGTCCTGCTCAGTGTCGTCAAAAGTGACATAATCGGTAACGCCATCAGGTGCTGATAAGTCGACTGAATCTAAAAAAGTACCTTTATCTAAAAATACGGCTTTCATAATATAACCTTTTATAATTTATAACTTATGATATAGAGGGTTCGACGGACCTTGAGTTGTCATGAACTTTAACGATGAATACAGGTTTTAGGACTGCTCTTTAATAAACTCGTTTATTTGCTCACACACGATGTTCCACAGCTTTCTTTGCGCCGCTTTACTACCGGCACCGTGGTGAGGACTGAGAATAACACGGGGGTGATTGTCTTTTGCCAGTTGTACGATGGGGTCGTCTGCTTTCGCAGGCTCTTTTTCAAATACATCGGTGGCATAGCCTAAGATTTTATCGTTCTTAATGGCCTCAGCTAAGGCGGTGCTGTCGACAATTTGACCACGGGCAACATTGACGATGAGAGGCTTTTTATCCATTTTTGCAATGGCTTCAGCATTAATAAGGTGTTTGGTGTCCTCTGTGAGCGGCGCATGTAGGCTGAGCACATCAGAGGCGGCAAGCACAGAGTCAAAGTCAGTATAAGAGTCATCGCGAGGCGCTTTGCCTTTGTGCTCTGCCCACAGCACCGTCATGCCAAACGAATTGGCAAGCTCGCCCATACGTTTGCCAATTGAGCCGACGCCGATGATGCCGATGGTTAAGTTATGGATATCAATCAGCTCTTCATCGAGATAAGACACTTGACGCGACTTTTGCCATGTGCCATCGAGCACTGCATTATGATAATGGATACCTGCTCGCATGGCATTTAGCATAAGCATAAACCCATGCTCTGCCACACTTTGAGTCGCAAAACCTGGCGCATTGTACACTTCGACGCCATTGTCTTTACACGCTTTCATATCGATTTGATTGGTACCGACAGAGGTGACTTGCAATAGCTTTAAGTTAGGCAGCGCTTCAATCACTTCACGCTCTATTCTTAATGTTCCAACAATGACAATCTCGGCATCCTGACAGCGCTCGATAATAACCTGATTATCTTGCGGCGTCTCGTAATAGGTAATGTACTCGCCTACTTTCTCTGGTGGCGTGAGTTCTAAGCCTTTTGAAAATCTTTTTTCATCCAATAGGACGGTTTTGTCTTTTGTTGTATTTGATGTCATAACCTGCTCCTTATTATTGTTTTATTTATCGTGATTTTATTTATCGTGATATTATTTTCGCTAAATCCTAATAGTATAGATTGTAACTAAAAGCTAATAAGGGTGATGACATAACGCTTATAACTTTTGTATTGTTTTTGATTAATGGGGCAAACAACAAAAAAGAGGTTGAAACAATAAGAATTTGAAAGCTATCGCTACAAATTAATGGGGTAATTAACGCATTAACTCTTGATATTAGGCGAGATGGGGTTAAAATTTAAAAGCCTAAAAATCATAGAGTTATAGGGTTTACTATAGGATTCAAATCAGCATAACTAATAAATAGCGCAATTTTGCTGACTTTAACTATAGAAATTAATAACTTTGACCTCATAAAGCTAGGCAGATAGTCACTATAATCCTCTATAATAGGCATCTGATATCATCACGTCTTAAATAGCTTAGTCTCAAATGAATGGACTCGTCAGATAAAGCCTATTAAAAAAGGCAAATGAAAATGAATAGAGAATGAGTAGAGAATGTCAATTAGATGACTGACTGACGATTAATTTAATGCTTAGCAAAAACGTGACACAATCCATATTTTACTAATAGAACTGACTGATTTATGACAATAGCTGCTTTAATTCCCGAATTCGCCGTAGGTCAACGTTATCTTTCTGACACCGAAGCCGAACTAGGCTTAGGCGTTGTTATTGATGTTGATGACCGCTGTGTGCATATTTTATTTGCCCAGAGCGAGGAGACGCGGGTCTACGCCAAAAACTCAGCCCCGCTCTCTCGGGTCGCGTTCAAAGTAGGGGATGAAATCACTGATCAGGATGGCAATACCCATATCGTGCAAGGTATTGACGAGGTAATGGGCGTACTCAAGTATCATGTTGAAGGGCATCCGCGCGGTATTATGGAAACGCGTTTAGCGGCTAACATTACCTTGGCTAAGCCACTTGAGCGGTTGCTGGCAGGGCGAGTAGAGCGCGGCGACTGGTACGAGCTACGCCAAGACATATTGCGTATGCAGTCGGCACTCGCCGCACATCCTCTGAAGGGGCTCATGGGCGCCCGTGTCGATATTATTCCGCATCAGCTATATATCGCTCATGAAGTGGGTAAGCGTATCGCACCGAGAGTTTTGCTTGCCGATGAGGTCGGTCTGGGTAAGACCATTGAAGCAGGTCTGATTATCCATCAGCAGTTGCTTACGGGTAAGGCACAGCGTGTGCTGATATTGGTGCCTGATAGCTTGCAGTATCAGTGGATGATTGAGATGCGCCGCCGCTTTAACCTAAATTTTGCCCTGTTTGACCTAGTACGTACCGCAGCGATTAAAGAGCACAATCCTGATCAAAATGTCTTCACCACAGAGCAGTGCATCATTGCTAGTTTAGATCTATTGCTCGACCATCACGATTTGTACGATCAAGCGATGGAGGCAGGATTTGATTTGTTGGTGGTCGATGAGGCACATCATTTGCACTGGGATCCAGAGCAGGGCGGTAATGACAAATATGAGCTGGTTGCCGACTTTGCGCATCAAACGCCTGGGGTGTTATTGCTCACTGCGACACCAGAGCAGCTTGGTGTCGAGAGTCACTTTGCAAGACTGCGTTTGCTTGATTCAGACCGCTTCGATGACTTAGAGGACTTTATAGCAGGTCAAGAGGCGTTTTCAGATACGGCCGCCGTTGCAGAGATACTGATGGATGAAAAGCCGCTGACCGAGAGCCAAATCAGTGCGCTGACTCATCTGCTTGGTTTGCAAGATGCGGATGAGCTTGCCAATATCAATGAAGACGATAAGCTTCGCACTTACGCACTCAATCAATTATTAGACCGTCATGGTACAGGTCGGGTGCTGTTCCGCAATACGCGTGACAGTGTTCAGGGGTTTCATGGTCGAGCCAGTCGCCCGCACCCTCTGCCTTGCCCTGACGCTTGGATAGGCAACTATCAAACCTGTGGCAAGTTGCGTGAGCAGCTGTGGGGAGAGGAAAACCAACCCGATGGTGGCTGGCTAGAAGATGATCCCCGCGTCCCTTGGTTGGTTGAGTTACTAAAAGAGGATCTTAAGCACGAAAAGGTGCTACTCATTGCCCGTAGTGGCGCAACCGTTGAAAGCTTAGATGCGGTGCTGCGTCTGCATGCCGGTATCAAAACCGCCATCTTTACCGAACAAATGACCTTGCTTGAGCGTGACCAAGCGGCTGCCTTTTTTGCCGATGAGCTTGGCGCACAGATATTGCTGTGTTCTGAGATTGGCTCCGAAGGTCGCAACTTCCAGTTCGCCAGTCATCTCGTATTGTGGGATTTACCGGCTAATCCAGACACTTTAGAGCAGCGTATTGGGCGCCTTGATCGTATCGGTCAAAACCAAAAGATAACCCTACATGTACCCTATGTTCAAGGTACCGCCCAAGAGCGTATGTACCAGTGGTATGACGGGGCGCTCGATATCTTTAATCATATCTCGCCAACCGCTCAAGTCGTCCAAGAACAGTTCATTATCGACTTAAAGCCGCTGCTTGAGGGTGAGAGTAATGATAAAAACCGTCAAGCCTTGGCAGAACTGATTGATGATGCCCGTACGTTGCGTCAGCAGTTAGAAGCAGAGCTACAGTCTGGTCGAGATCGTCTACTTGAATACAACTCCTGTCGTCCCCGTGTTGCTGCGCGTATTGCCGATGCGATGAGCGACTTTGACGCCAACAATCTATTGCCATCGTTCCTAGATCGTTTCTTCGCATCGGTGAATTTAGATCACAGTGTCCAGCGTGATGGCTCGTGGGTGGTGCATCCGCCAGAAGCGGAAAACAGTCAGCATCCCGATGTCGAAAATCTACCAATATCCGAAGATGGCATGACCCTAACCTTCAAGCGTAGCCAAGCCTTGATGCGTGAGGACATGGACTTTATCACCCATGAGCATCCGCTGATGCTAGCCATTTATGACATGGCAAACTCGGGCACGTTTGGCAATACTACGGTGGCGATGCTCAAAAGCAACACTGTGCCAGAGGGTATGTTGCTGTTGGAGGTCAACTTTAGAATAACCACCATCGCGCCAAAAGTGCTCAACTTATCTGCCAATTTACCGACGCAAGTATTACGCGTATTTTTGGGCGAGCAGGGCGGAGATTTATCAGATCGCATCACCGCTGACATGATTGTGCCGCATATCGAACGCTTGGACAAAAACCGTGCCCGTCAAGTGGTCAAAGTGCGCAGTGAGGTGATTGAGTCGCGTTATCAGGATGCCGAAGCCATTGCCCAAAGCAAACTTGATGATATTAGTACGCAAGCGTTAGCACGCTTTAGCCAGATTTGGCAGCGTGAAATTAGCCGTCTTCAGCACCTACAACAAGTGAACCCCAACGTGCGTGACGAAGAGATTGAGCGATTACAGTCCCTTAAAGCGCAAGGGGAGCAAGCGCTGGGCAATCTATCATTGGTGCCAGATAGCATTCGAATCTTGGTGGCTATTAAACCTTAGCACTCGCCGCATGACTCAGATAGCATGTGGGAGCTAATCTTGCTTTCGCTACTATCTACTGCTATGAGCGAGGCAGTGGCTACCGTTTGGGTCGTCGCTTGCTTCGCGTCGCCACCCCAAACCATGCCTGAGGAGGGATAAAGCAAAGCACTGCTTTGCCCCGACGCAAGAGAAAATCTGCGATTTTCTGAAAGACTCACTCAACCGTACAGTATATCCGCTACAATCAAGGCTAAACCGCTCTTTCTTTTCACACCTTTTTTACAAAACAACCTATGCTTGTTAAATTCGGTCAGGCTCACTGGAACGATTTTAGCTATCAGCAGTGCTAATTTGCGAATGTTCCACACGCCCTAATAGTTTAATTTCTAGATTTGCTATAAGATAGGGATAACGATTAATAATTAACCTTAATTTATTAAGAGATAGGAACAAAAGAAGGTAGGAAACAAACGCCATGACACCCGCTGTTAATGTAGCCAAAAAACTAAAACTTGATTATCGAATCCATGAATACGAACATGACCCGAGCGCAGAATCTTATGGCTTAGAGGCTGCTGACAAATTGGGCGTCGCACCAGAGCACGTTTTTAAAACCTTGGTAGTGACAACCGATGCCGATAAATTAGCCGTGGCTATCTTGCCCGTAAGTGACACGCTAAACTTCAAAAAGATGGCTAAGGCATTGGGAGTTAAAAAGGTACAAATGGCGGATACAAAAGTGGTTGAGCGCACGACAGGCTACGTGCTCGGAGGGGTAAGTCCCTTAGGTCAAAAGAAGCGTCTAACGACGGTTATTCATCAGTCAGCTGCGTCACTGACGAGTATGTACGTCAGCGGTGGAAAGCGCGGGCTTGAGATTGAGCTGCCGCCACAGCAGCTGAGCAACGCCTTGTCTGCTAACTTTGCCGATATTGTTGACTAGAGCTTATTCACAATTCTTTAAAGAGGTACACTATGCCACATGTCATCGTACAAGCCACACCCAACGTCACTATCAAAAACCCTGAACATTTATTAAAGCAGTTGAATACTACCTTATGGGAAACCGGTCATTTTGGCTCTCCGCACGCAATAAAAGCCAGAATGATGGATCTAGAAACCTTCTTAGTCGGCACAGAGGATGACCAACAGGCTGAAGGGTTTGTCTATATCCAGTTGCGACTGATGCCCGGACGCAGTCAGCAAATCCGAGATGATTTGGCGGATAAACTACATCAGTGTTTGCAAGACACGCTTCAAAGCCAGCAGTCGGGCAGGGTTAAAGTACAATACTGTGTAGAAGTGGTGGAGTTAAGCGCCGCGTATAAAAAGAGTAGGATTTAGCCTTTTAGCTTTTTAGCATTTTATGACAGGCAAGTCACTCAAACCGTGTAAACCACACAAGTATAGTCGCTTAACCACAAGAGTCTCTGAGACACTCAAGTAGAGTCAAAGAAGTCTAAAATGGTTACAAGGCAACCCAGTGCAAGTACTACTGGAGTTGGCTTAACGAGGTTAACGCCGTAACCGTTTAGTAGTTCGCTGACTATATTTTAGTTTAATGAAAAGTTGACTTAAGTGATACCTGTAGAACTGGTGCATTTAAGCAATAGTTACCTCATTCTCAGCTTATTAAAACTCATTGTAGGCTGCTGCTTTTAGCCCAGCAAATTAAAACCTTTAATCAAAAATGCTGGGCTAAAGCCACTGCCTACGTTAAGAGTTGAGAATGGGGCAATAGTTATACTTGTCTATGAGTCACATAAGTATTTACTGACGCTTTTAGGTAGTACCACCGCTTCTGCACGATAGCCAGCTTTTTGAGCTGTTTGTCGCCATTAAACGGCGTGTAATACGGCAATTATAAGTCCCTGTCTATGAGTGAGTAATCACTCAGTTAACGACTCTATCCCTGAAATGACTGTCAAAAGAAGGAGCGGTTTAGCCCTGACATGAGCGGTATCCTACTGAGTTAGGCGGTTGCGAGTACTTGGCTAGCGGTAGTATCGAGATAACAGGAATGCCGATAGCCTTAGAGCTCGCACCGCCTAACTTAGTAGATACAAGCGGTTGGCAGGATTAGCTACTGATTGGTTTTATAAAATAAAGAGTGTAGCAAAGATATCAATATTCAAAAGAATGTCACAAATCAATATCCACAAAAAAACGCCCTAATAAATTAGGGCGTTTTTTTGTGGAGGTTAAACTTTATAAATAGTAAGACTTAGTCTAAGAACGCAAAGTTCTCGATGTCCATATCCGTCATTGACGAGCTTGGTGCTACCATGCTTTCGGCATGACCTGAGGTACGTGGCAAAATCTTATCAAAATAGAAGTTTGCCGTTTGGATTTTAGCGGTATAGAACTCAGGCGCTTCAGTACCACCATTCTCAAGCTTTTCTTGTGCTACTGCTGCCATACGTGCCCAATGATAGGCCATCATCACATAGCCTGAATACATTAAGTAATCGACTGAAGCGGCAGATATAATCTCACGATCTTTACGCGCGCTTAGCATTAGACGAACGGTTAAGGTGTTCCACTCAGCACATAGCTTGGTAAGTGCCCAAACATATTTACGCATGTTTTTGTCTAAGGCATATTCACCACACCACTTCATAATGCTTGAAGTATAGTCGCGGATAGCCTTACCTTTAGACTGTAAGATCACCTTACGACCTAATAGGTCAAGCGCCTGTACGCCAGTGGTACCTTCGTATAGGGTAGCAATTCGAGCATCACGAGCGATAAGCTCCATGCCCCACTCTTTAATATAGCCGTGTCCGCCATATACTTGCTGACCTTCTTTCGCCGCTTCAATACCAAGCTCAGTTAAGAAGCCTTTAATAATAGGCGTATAGAAGCCTAATTTATCATCCCACTTCTCAAACTCTTCGTTGTTGCCTTCAGCGACGCCTTGTGACATTTTATCCGCATAGCGGGCAGCATGATAAATCATTGAGCGGCCGCCTTCAGCGAATGCCTTCATGGTCAATAGCATACGACGTACATCTGCATGATGAATGATGGCATCAGCTACTTTATCCGGCTCTTTGGTGCCAGATAGGGTACGCATTGAACGACGCTCTTTGGCATAAGGTAGGGCGTTTTGGAACGCAAGCTCACAATGGGCAAGACCTTGAATACCTGTACCAATACGCGCTGTATTCATAAAGGTAAACATGGCTTTAAGACCACGGTTAGGCTCACCGATTAAGTAACCTTTGGCGTCATCAAAGTTCAAGACACAGGTAGCTGAAGAGGAGATACCCATCTTATGTTCGATTGAACCACATGAAACACCGTTGCGTTCGCCAGCTTCACCTTCTTCATTGATATCAAACTTAGGCACAATAAATAGTGAAATACCACGAGTCCCTTCAGGCGCATCTGGAAGACGGGCAAGAACGATATGGATAATATTATCCGTTAGGTCATGCTCACCGCTTGAGATGAAGATTTTAGTACCGTTAAGTTTATAAGTACCGTCTTCTTGAGGTACTGCTTTGGTTTTTACTTGACCCAAGTCAGTACCGCATTGTGGTTCAGTCAAACACATAGTGCCTGACCACGTACCTTCGACAAGCTTTGGCAAGTAGGTGTCTTTTTGCTCATCAGTACCATACTGAAGTAAGGTATTGATACAACCAGTAGTTAGACCAGCATACATAGTCCACGGCCAGTTAGCGGTTCCGATCATTTCAGACTTAATAAGGTTGATGGACATGGGCAAGTTCATACCGCCGTACTCTTCAGGGTATGAAATGCCTTGCCAACCCCCTTCTACGAACATATCGTAAGCTTCTTTAAAGCCTTTAGGGGTTGTCACTTCACCATTTTCAAAATGACAGCCTTCTGCATCTGCAGGCTGATACAGGGGAGCAATGACGTTTTCAGAGAAGTCGGCAATGCCCTGAAGGATCATATCGACGGTTTCTGGATCCGCATTTTCACCATTGCTTAAGTCTTTAAAATGAGTTTGAAAGTCAAAAACATCATTTAGTAAGAACTTCATATCGCGGAGGGGGGCTTTATAACTTAACATAATTGGTCTCTTTGAAATTGGGTGTATAGTAGTCAGCCATAGTGCATTCGATAATGGCATCACGACATTGAATTTAGTATAACGGTAATTAATATAAAAACCTATGATCTATAACTATTATTCATTAGTGAACATCTATATTATAATAATTAGTTGCGTTAACCCTCAAAAATACAGATATTTTATGATTTTATGAGTATAGCTACACTTTATTAGAGTTAATGTAAGATTTTGATATAATTATATTTATGGTTCAATATCTAGGAACATCTGAACTGACATTATTATAATAATTTAATTTATGACTATGGTTGGTTCATACTGATGCTCAATACTTTTATTTAGTATTTAGTATTTAGTATTTAGTATTTAGTATTTAGTATTAGGAACCCCTCAATATAGTATAGCGTTTAAAAATTAGGCGCATTATATTGATGTTGTTCATATGTCACTTTGAGTTTATATTTGTTGACGACTGCTCAAAGACGCATTAACCATCAACCTCTATCCTATTCGATCTCTGTACGATCATAATCCTCTCATCCAACTGTTTAAAAGATTAGCTGACCTATGTACAAACAGCGCATAAAAGAGCTTGCGAGGCGTGAAGCCAGTCATTTGTTTACCTTAAAGACGACCACGAGACCTTGGCATTTCGTCGTTACAGCTGCAGCGACGATCACAGCGACTATCTTAATTGGGGTTTTATATCATCAAATGGCGACGGGTATCTTGGCATCGCTTGGCGCTATGATTATTCTAAATCAGCCGTCCACAGGCAATTTGCGCCAACGTCAGGGGCTGCTGTTGTTTATGGCACTCGTGATGGTTAGCAGCTATAGTTTGGGGTTGATCGCCTATAATCTACCCCACTTGCGGATGCCCCTATTCAGTATGGTGGCCTTGGTGTTAGTCTTTATCGGTCGTTACCTACATTTACCCCCGCCTGCTGGCATGTTTATTATGATGGCATCTACTATTGCGATGTTTAGTCCAGTAGGGTGGTCAGAGATGTCTGCAAAAATAGCGGTGGTGGCAAGTGGTTCGGCATTTGCTTGGCTCGCTGGCCTGTTGTATAACCTTTTTATTGTCAAGCCGTCAGACGAGCGTGCGCCTAAAAGAGGACGTTATGAGAAAGGACTCCTGACTGAGACGGTTATTGTGACTGCCTTTGTGGTACTGGCGCTAGAGACCGCAATGTGGCTACATATGCCTTATCCTTATTGGGTACCGGTTAGCTGTTATATTATTTTGCAAGGCATACATCTGCGAACAATATGGATTAAGCAGTTACATCGTATATTGGGGACGGGTATCGGCGTTGGGGTGGCGTGGTTATTACTGGCACTGCCGCTGAGCAATATGGGGGTCGTGCTGGTTATTTTTATGATGTTTCTTTGGATTGAGGGCATCATTGTGCGACATTATGCGTTAGCCGTTGTGATGATTACCCCCATGACTATTTTTATTGCCGAATACGGAAGAGGTCATGCCGCGCTAGAAGGGGCGGGTACTATTGCTCATAATGCCATCATTCAGGCACGATTTTGGGATACGGTATTAGGATGCTCCATAGCGTTAGTAGGCGGTGTGGTGATGCACTCTACTTGGCTTAGACGGCCTCTGATGACACTTGAGGCCAAAATGATTAAGCACAAGGTTAACCAAAAAGTCTAAGCACAAACTATAGGCATACAAGTTAAGCACAAAAGCTAAGCGGTTGTGGCAACAGCGGTGGGGTCGACTTTGACCCCTGTCCAGTGCTCGAAGCTTAAGGCAGCCTGTCCGATTAACATACCATAGCCTTCTGAAGTATGAGCGCCTTGTGCTTGGAAATGGCGTAAAAAAGGAAGTTCACGACCATACATCATATCGTAGGCATAGTGGCAGCTAAGACTCTCATCAAGTGGCAGCATGTCCCCAGATAGGCCAATGGAGGTGGCATTAATGATAATATCAAATGGTCCCGTTAAGTCAGTCAGTGCTACGCTTTTAGGGTGAATCTCTTTAATATCAGGACTGGCATCACACAGGTGTTGAACCAATGCGTCGGCTTTACTCACGGTGCGATTCGCAATCGTCAATTGACTGACCCCTGCTTCAATCAGCGGCAATATAACCCCACGAGAAGCGCCGCCTGCCCCTAATATAGCAACGTTAGCTGCTTTTAATGGCCAACCGAGTGTTTTAAGATGGTTGACGAGGCCTTGGCCGTCTGTATTATCGCCATATATCTTAGAATCTTTTAACATCAACGTATTGACGGCGCCCGCGACTTTGGCATGGTCGGATAATCCGCCGCGCTGCGCACACAGTTTATAAGCCACCTGTTTAAAAGGCACGGTGACATTCGCGCCAATACCGCCGCCATTAAAAAAAGCCTCAACCACGGCCTCAAAGCCTGCCGCATCATCTGGACAATACTGACGATTGTACTCGATGGACAGTCCAGCTTGTTTTGCAAACTGCTGGTGGATGTCAGGAGATTTACTGTGGGCAATCGGATTGCCAATAACAATGAAGTGTTGCTTGACAGCTGAGTGTTGCTTAGCAGCTGAATTGTGAGTTGCAGGGTTTGTCATAAGTCACTCGTTAGTAAGAGATAGGTCGTACATTTATTAAGCATTATTATAAGTCATACCTGCTCTATAAAATAACCAATGTTTGTTAGACTCGGTCAGGTTGTTTAAACTTACTATTGGTAGCATTTGATTTATTAGTTTGATTGGTTGCGTTTGGACTGGCCTTGCTCGATACGTTTATTTCTCGATTTGGTAGTATTAGAGTCTATAAGACTCTATAAATAAGGTAGAGTCTATAAAAAGGCTTGATAGTTATTATGTGATCTCTATTGTCTCATGGTTGTTAAAGGATAAAAAATCTACCAAAACAGTCTCGTGCTTTTAGGCTATCAGTCTTCCTACTTAGTCGATTTTATACATCCCCTAAGTTAAGATAACAAACACTCTATCTTAGGGAGAGGCCCTAGCAAGATTTTAGCAGTGGTTCATGTTTTTTCCACTATGCAATGGG
Organism: Psychrobacter sp. CX18; assembly: GCF_057396215.1. Taxonomy (NCBI): domain Bacteria; kingdom Pseudomonadati; phylum Pseudomonadota; class Gammaproteobacteria; order Moraxellales; family Moraxellaceae; genus Psychrobacter; species Psychrobacter sp. CX18. The sequence continues at coordinate 353,830 of NZ_JBXYJH010000001.1, forward strand.
CGGCGATTTGGATACACTAGCTACCTATGATATAGAAACTAATTGAAAAGAAACTAATTGAAAAGAAACTTATTGAATAGACACTTGTTAAACATAATGGTTAGGATTAATAAAAAGTTTCGGTTGCATAAAAAGGTTAGGCTGAAGTACCAAGGTTAAGGTATATTAACAAATTACTAACTCTAATAACGTTTTCAAATCCGGATAACGTTTTCGCCCTAAAAGATGAAATATGTATAAATAAAAGGTGTGCGTGAATGAATTTCAGCATGATTTTGACTAAGTTTTCTAGTGCCAAGCTTTCTAGTACCAAGTTTTCCAGTACTAAGTCTATTAATAGCCCTAAGCTTTTATACTCAATGTTGCCTCGTATAGCAGCGATTGGATTGGCAACCTGTTTGGTAGTCACGGGTTGTGGGCAAACGGATCAAGAAAGTAGCGCAGGTGCTGTAGAAAAAAGCTCATCAGAAGCTCTATCTGCTGAAACAAAAGCGACCAACGATGCGTTGCAAGCGCATCAACAAGATATTAAGGATAGTAATGCCGTAAACGCGGAGCCAGAAGGAAAGCCTGTTAGCTATGATGTGCAAAATTGGAAAGCAAACAGCAATACCAACATTGGTGTAGAAGACATTGACCAAATGAAGAAAATGTTTGGTAAAGTGACCGCCACGGATAAAAATAGTTTGGATTACGCCAGTAATAGCGCCGTAAAATACCGATTTATGGAAGGGGATCAACCTTATTTAGATATTATCGACTCGCCCAGCTATTTAGAGTTTGGCTGGTATTATGCAAACCCCAATGACTCAGATAAAGAAAAACAGATAAGTGTTGATCATGCTAAAAAAGCCTATCAGGTGGCCACTGCCCTTATGGGCGATGAAGGGGGTCAACTAGTTGCCAGCATGTTAGGGCGTCAAATAACCAAAGATAGCGAAGTCGGTGGCAAGCAAGTTGAACTGGCAAAATGTGAATTTTATAGTTGTATGCTGATTTTAAACAAAGGTAATTAAGGTGATTATGCAACGCGCTATCGCTTCTTAACTGCGATGTTCATTGTGTATTTTTAGATGCTGATATCATCTTATGATGGTTTAGTGTTATAACTCTTTCTAATCAGCGTCATGTTCTAATCAGAGTCATAGCAGGTGACGCCATTTTAGGAAAGGAATAAAATATGTCTAAGGCCATGACTTGGTATCAACTGACCGATGCAGGTATGGCTAAATTTGACGATACCGCTTTTGTCGCCAGCCCTTCACTTATACAATCCTCATACCTAGATCCCTCTGATATACCCAGTTCGCGCGCGATGGCCTATGGTGATGGCTTTTTTACCACCATAGGTGTCCATAAGGGCGATCCTTTAGGGCTGCCCTACCATCAAGCGAGAGTGCACAGTCACTGTCAGGCGCTTTATCTCTATTTTCATTTAGAGCGTCAAAAGCTGCTATGGCAAGCGATTATAGACTTAGCTAACAATATACAACACGGTATTATCAAAGTTATTATCTCACGTGTTGAACAAGACTTGAGGGGCTATGCGCATGCCGCGACTTTAGAGGATAATTCCGCTTTGGTCTGGATTGGGGTGCTGCAAAGTAATCCATTATCAGATAAAACAGCCACCTTTCTTTCTGATGTTATTGCTCATGTTGATACCCCAATAATGTCATCCAATCCTAATGAAGACCGTCAATGCTCTCCTCTTGAAAATTCACCTGAAAATCTTGACCGCAAGGTAAATGGCGACCTTATTCTTCAGCAACCGCCAATCGTTGCTACCTGTCTCACCTCACAACTGGCAAGCTTACCTAAGCCTCTTGCGGGTCTAAAAACCTTAAATCGACTAGACAGTGTCTTGATCGCAGGCGAGCTCCAACGCGTTAAGATGACGCACCCTGAAGTCGCAGAAGGTTTGGTTAGTGATATGGCAGGTCACTGGGTTGAGGGGGTATCTAGTAATGTATTTTATCAATTAAAACCGATTGACTCACAGACTCAATGCACTAAAAATAAGTGGTTAACGCCGCCTATTAAGGCCTCTGGGGTCGCAGGCACTTTGCGTCAAGCCATTATGGATAGACTTGAGTGCGCCAATCAACCCGTCACGCTTCGAGAACTGACTAGTAACGATTTCAAAAAAATTCATTCGATGTTTTTTTGCAATGCGGTGCGGGGTGTTATGCCCGTGCGTGAGCTGCTGGCCAATGATCAGCGCTTGGTGTTGTCATTACAACCCTTTACATGAAATTCAGTGCTTATGTGATGTTCACTGTTTAAAACAATATCTTCGTTTTTATACTGTGTTTTAATCTTTTCTACTGCCTCTAATTTATGGTCCGCCACTACCTCAACTACCGATGACAAGGTTTCGATAATTTCAATCGAGAAAGTCTGTTTACTCATTGCTATTACCTTATTTATCTTTAATGATCCAAAGATATTAATGTTTTTAATTTTGAGAGGGTTTTTTATAATTATAGAGGCCTAATGCTTTAATTCTGATCGTCGTTTGTAACGATGCAGGGTGTTTTATCTATTTTATGAACGCTTTCTATATTGTCCGTTACCTAAGAATTCGATAATGCCTTTGCCACGCAATATCTGCAATTGCTGACGAATTTTGGCTTCAATATTATTATTGTCGGGATAACGAGATTTAAGGTAGTCGCTAAAACGATAAACATCTTTAAGATTAAAGGCAATGGGCAATTTATCCACGCATTGCATGACCTCTAACGTCCAGCCTCTGTTTTTTGCATTTTGAGTACGTAAAAAAGTTGTTTTATGAAACTGAGTAGTGACAAGATTTGGCGGAATTACGGTTTGGTTTTTTACCAAAAATACTTTACCAAGGTCAGGCACTTTACTCAGGTTTATATTGCAACCGACCCATCCTGCACGCTTCGCTGTTTCAGGCAAGGGAGGCCGCTTTATAATAATATCAGGTGTAAAAAAGTGCTTAGGAATAATTAGAAAGTTATTAACTGTCAGCTCATTAGAGTAAGTTAAAAAGAAAAAATTGGGATTGGTATCGCTGCTGATGCGCTCTATCATGGTGTTATAAGCCCCATCATTAATGACGTTGCTTAGTGTCGCTCTTTTACTTTTAAGTTCATACTGCTCTTGACAGCTTTGACAAAAGAAATCAGCGACAGGACGATTATTGGCAAAGTTTTGTAAAGGGGTATTGCCACAATTGGGACAGTAACCTTGTTTACTTACCCAATCTTCACTCAGGACTCTGGCTATTTGACTGGGCGATTTATAGCCTTTTGCTAACTGTTTATCAAACTGTAAGTTCATATTTGAGTCCCGCATCTTGTATGATCGTTAAAAATAGCAGACTTATCTGTGTAATCATCATTGAATATACTTGCATACAGTGCTAAATTCTACAAAACTTTTATCTCGTGAGTATGTATGAGCGATTCAAACCCAAATTTGCCAGAAGATAACACCGATCTTCCTTCAAAAACCCCGCCAGTTCAAGACAAAACAAAGGCAAGCGCCCTAAAAAGTGAGAACAAATCGGCATCCCCTCAGACCGATGTGTCTTTGGTATGTGATGAACACACGACTAAAAAAGAGCCTGCATCAGGAACTACCTCAAAGCGAAGCTACCAATTGTTATTGGTTTTGGGACTGATGTTTGCCTTTGTACTAGCGATGGGCTATCAAACTTTATTTGGTCATTCTTCACAACCTGCGGGCGACATGATGGTAGAAGAAGGGCAGAGTTATTATGGCTTTTTGCCACAGTTTCAGCGCGATGTGCCGATGTTTTCAGCGAATTTAGCTAAGTTATATATTAAGTCTACTGTTGATACGCCACTGCAGGCAGGGAAGTATGAAGTACCTGAGAATGCAAGCTTAATGCAGTTGATGGACATATTTAAGCAAGGGCCTAAGGTTGAAATGGCGACCGTCCAAATCATTGAAGGAAAGCGCGCAGAGGATCTTTACAAAGTTTTGGCGAGTAATGACAACATTACATTAGAGGTTTTAGAAGCTGACGGAACGCCAAAAGACAACTTTAAGCAGCTATTGGGTATTGATGCCTATACACCTGATGGAGAGTTTGCTGATAACTTGGAGGGATGGTTCACCCCAGATACCTATTACTATAATCAAGGGGTAACCGACAAGCAGGTATTGACTGACCTCTATCAAAGCCAGCAACAAGCACTTGATACAGCGTGGGAAAATCGAGCAGAAGGTTTGCCGTATAAGTCGCCTTATGATGCGCTTATTATGGCCTCTATTATTGAGAAAGAGACCAGCGTACCGAGCGAACGTGAAGTGGTATCAGCCGTGTTTGTTAACCGCTTAAAACAAGGTATGCGCTTGCAAACAGACCCTACTATTATTTATGGGATGGGTAAGCGCTATGATGGCAACATTCGCCGTCAGGATATCGATGAGAAAACCGCTTATAACACTTATCAAATCGATGGCTTGCCACCGACGCCCATATCGCTACCGTCAATTGCCTCTATCGAGGCAGCGATGCACCCAGCTGACAGTGATGCACTGTACTTTGTTGCAACCGGTACAGGGGGTCATAAGTTTACGAAGACGCTCGCTGAGCATAATCAAGCGGTAAGAGAGTATCTCAACGTCATGCGTCAACAAAAGAGCAATCAATAAGTGGGTGATCCTTTATGACAGCATCTATGAAAGCGATTGTGCCAACGACGACCAGTCAGGGTAAGTTTATAAGCTTTGAGGGCACGGAGGGTGTGGGTAAAACCACTGCCATTAATGGCTTATGTGCTCAGTTAGATGCTGAAGGTATCGATTATGTCCGCACCCGTGAGCCGGGAGGCAGTCCATTTGCTGAGCAGCTGCGAGCGTTGTTGCTCGATCCACAGACCGATATTCACGATAACACAGAGCTATTATTAATGTTTGCTGCCCGTAGTGACCATTTGCACAAGGTGATATTGCCGGCCTTAAATGCAGGTAAATGGGTAGTATGTGATCGCTTTATAGACTCTACGGTTGCTTATCAGGGCTATGGAAGAGGGAACGCTGATCCAAGCGTCTTAAGAAAAATTGACAGCTTGATTAGCCAGTTTGTACACCGATTGCCTGACATGACGCTATGGTTGGATTTACCCGTTGCAGAAGGGGTAGCACGTGCTGGTAAGCGCAGTGCTGCAGATCGCTTTGAGCAAGAGAAGCTAGCCTTTTTTGAGCGGGTATATCAAGGCTTTCATGAGCAGTACCAAGCTTATCCGCAGCGCATTAAGCGTATAAATGCTAGTGGTGAGATTGAGGTTGTAACGAAGCGGATTTGGCAAGTAGTTAGTCAATATTGCGAATGATCTTGCTATCAAAGCAAGCTAGTGTCACTTGCAGTATCAGTCAGTCATAATGACTCACTAAAAATAAGCTAGGCAAAATGAAACAATCAAAATAAGCTAGGCATAAAAAGAGCACTCAATTGAGTGCTCTTTTTTTGTCTACCATTATGGCGAGTAGGCTTAATATGAAACTATTTGTCATCTTTCTTAGTAGTCTCACTCTTGGTAGCTTCACTGCCTTTACGAGCCGCTGTGTCTGGTAAGCGCTCAGGATCTAAGCTGCCATCGGCCTGTCTTGGGGCTTGAGAGTTACCATTATCTTTTGACTGTAATGATTTTATTGACGTTTGTTGTTTAGCCATCTTTGGTGCTACCTCAGAGCTGCCAGCGTGTTCCTGTAATGTCTTTTCAAGCTTGGAGGCAAGCTCTTCCTCTAACGTCTTGGCAGGTAGCACGGTGGGTGCCGACTGAGTGTCTACTTCCGCTTTTGTAGTGTTATCGGGTGTTGTCGATGACTGCGTCGGTTTTGAGGGGCTATTTGATGCTTTTGTGACATCAGAATCACTCTCATAAGAGGGATCACGAACATCATCAGATAAGGCTTTTTCTTTGCGCTTCTCAGGTGCTTTGGACGACGCTTTAAACTGAGAGTCTGCTAAGGCGCGGGCTTGGTTTTGTTTGTCAGTAACGTCAACATTTTTCGGTTGTACGTTATCTTCAATCACTAACGCGACTAATTTTTGATCACGGGTAATTTCGTTTTCTGAGCCGTCAGTAATGACATGCAAATGGCCTTCTTTATCAATGGTAAATAACGGCACAAATTGTTTGTTGTCAGCTTGATATTGGCTATAGGTATAGCTATCAGTGATATTGGTAATCTTTACCCGTGCTTTTTTAGACAGCATACTCGCCATCTTGGTGTAGGTGACATCTTTACCAAATAACCAGTGTGAGGTGAACCCTGAACGTTTAGACTCGCGTTCAGTCTTGGTTTTATCATCAGCAAACTTAAGGCGGTAGATCTTTTGATCACCAAACTCATGGCGATAATGTAACTCTGATAGGGTGTTCATCTCTTTATCGATACTCATCGCAAACAGATGACCAATACCAATTAAGTCTAAATGGCGATCGGCATGATCAGAGATGGGATTACCAAAGTAGGTTCGCAGTCCAGACATACGTGCCTTAGCGATATTGGTGTAGTTATTATGCGCCACCAATACATCAAATCCTTGATCTTGCAGAGCTTCGGCTACTTTGATAGCGACAGGGTTTGAACCCACGATAAGTACCCCATTGCTGGCAGGCTCACGAACCCCCAATAGATTCCCCACCATTTTAGCGCCTAAGCCCTGAATCAGTACTGTACCGATAATGACCATGAATACCAGAGGCACCAGTAGTTCGACACCTTGGATATCATATTCTTGCAGGCGAATAGCAAACAAAGATGAGATAGCGGCTGCGACAATACCGCGCGGACCAATCCAACTAATCATCATTTTTTCTGATGTTTTCAAATTGGAGCCCATCGATGAGACCCAAACGGATAGCGGACGGGCAATAAACATCACAATAGCCAATAGCACTAGCCCTTGGATGCCGACACTTAACAAGCTGTCGAGCTCAACGCGAGCTGCTAAAACGATAAACAATACAGAGATCAATAAGACGGTTAATGACTCATTAAATTCTAAAATTTGATCGCGTGGAAAACCTTTCCAGTTAGCTAATGCTACCCCCATGACGGTGACGGCTAATAGACCAGATTCGTGCTCTAAGTGATTAGAGATTGAGAACAGTAACAACACAAATGCTAAGGTAAAGACATTGTGCAAAAACTCAGGAATCATATGGCGTTTGATAAGATTTGCTAAAACAAAGGCACCAAACATACCGATGATACTAGCGATAATAACAATCTCAGCAAATAAGAAGATGCTATTTGCCTCACCGCCTGAGATGATGTATTCATAGACCAAAACGACAGCAATTGCCCCCACAGGGTCGATAATAATACCTTCCCACTTAAGAATATTAGAGATGGTCTTATTGGGGCGTACACTTCGGAGCAAAGGCATGATCACAGTCGGACCAGTGACACAGACTAATGAGCCAAATAACAAGGCAATCAGCGGATCAACATCAAAGAGCAAGTAAGTCGATAGGGCAACAATGGCGATGGTAATGACCACACCGACTGAGACCAGCATCTGTACTACTTTACCGTGTTGCTTAATTTCATCAAATTCTAATGTTAAGGACCCTTCAAATAAGATAATGGCAACCCCTAAGGATATAAACGGGAAAAGTAACTCGCCAAGGACAGCATCAGGATCGAAGTAATTCATTACTGGACCAACAAAAATGCCGATGAGTAATAAAAACAATATAGAGGGCTGTTTTAAATACCAAGCGAGCCATTGGGCAGCAATGCCAAGCCCAAGCACGCCAGATAATAATAACGCGGTATCCATGAATAATTCCTTGTAGATGCAAGACATCATTACGATGCCATTTTGTGTCAGCTGAGACCTCGATCTGTCATCAATTCTGTTGCACAGTTTATCAAAAGAGAAGAGATGTCGTTTAAACGGTTACAGTATGGTTTAACTGCAATAACTAAAGTTCATAATGTTCAACAGAGGCTAATCATCATTGTAAAAAAAAGCCTAGTTAAAATTTCTAGGCTTTGCGGAGTAGCGGCGTTCATTATTCGGCTTTTATTATTTAACGTCTGTTCTTTAAACAAAGGTTTTTAACAGATTTCGTCTAACAGATGGGTTTTAACGTTTATCGTTTAATAATGAGGGGTAATACCCAGTTTTTAATACCCAGCTTTTAATATCTGAGTATTAGCACTAGGTTTTCACATCTGTCATTAGACGTATCATGAAATATCAAAGTGCTGACTCAAGGTTTTTGTTTAAAATAAGGTGAACAAAGCAATTCTTAACTAAGAAGCATCAATAAAAAAAGCCGATGAAAAACCATTAATTATTCAGCCCCTATTTAAAACGAATGGTCTCTAACGCAATTAACACTCTTTTATATTAAGAGAGTAACATGACAGTCAATTGAAATCCTGTTAAAAATCAGCAAACATTCGAAGGTTATGATATCACGAAATAGCACATGACATTCAAATAATGGCCTCGCCTAGCAGACCCCAATTAAAAATACCTATTATTAATGCCTAAAGCCACATCACTTTATAAAGATTGGTGTATAACAAGCTCAGTGGATAGATGTCATAGTATGTTTACTAAATTCAAAAGTAACTGTAATTGAGGTGTGTGAATGCTGTGCTATAACAGTCTAGCTTATAGACACAAAAGCACTTATCATGAGAGTATTTCAGAGTTTAGCCTTTTTGAATATTACCAGTTTTGAATGTTGCCAGTAATAAAAGAACCTAAGTTCGTCAAACGCGCTTAGCCTACAGTGGGTAGTATTTTGCCTGCAAGCTTATTAAATTGATTGTCTATGACTGATCAGCCTCTATGTTGACCAGCTATTTATCCTGGAGGATATTGAATAATGAAAAATACGGAAGAGAGGACAAAGGGCATCTTGAGCGATAGTCAATTAGATAGCCCTGACACGCTAAGATTTGATTCACAACCTCTGCCTATACAAAGTGATCCATTGGAACAAACGCCATTGCAACAAGCCGCACTGAAGCGCTTATTGGCAAAGGGAATAAACAAGAGTCAGCAGACGGTTAAGTCAGTGGGGGCAGGGTCACTTATTGCGCTAAGTAGTTTGGGCTTAAGTGGCTTAGGGCTTAGTGGTATAGGGATGAGCGGTATCGGAATGAGTGCTGTGACAGCCGGTGCTTTATTTGCTACTGCCCCAGTCACTACTCAGGCAGCGGTGGTGGCGTCCGACTTTTCGGACCTAGTAGAGCAGGTGACCCCTGGGGTGGCACGCGTGAATGTGGTGAAACAAGTGAGCGAAGAAGAGTTGGCTCAAGCCCAAACAGCGGAGTTATTACGTCAATTTTTTGGCGATCGGGTGCGAATTCCAGGGGCCCAGACACCAGCTATTGAATACAGCTACGGAACTGGTTTTTTTGTCACATCGGATGGTTATTTACTGACCAACCATCATGTGATTGCCGGTGCCGATAAAATCACCATAACTTTAAAAGATCGCACTGAACTTGATGCCACCTTGGTAGGCAGTGATGAGCGTTCAGATGTCGCGGTACTAAAAGTGAAACCTATGCCTGGAAAGCCTTATCCAGCCCTGCCTATGGGCGACTCTAGTAAAGTGCGGGTAGGTGAGCCAGTACTGGCTATCGGCTCACCATTTGGATTTGATTATTCGGCATCTGCAGGCATCGTCAGTGCCACTTCAAGAAACTTCTCTCGGGATACTAGTGTGCCCTTTATCCAGACCGATGTGGCTTTAAACCCAGGTAACTCAGGTGGGCCTCTATTTAATCGTAATGGGGAGGTTATTGGTATTAACTCGCGTATATTCAGTGGTACCGGCGGTTATATGGGGCTTTCCTTTTCAATACCGATCAATGCCGCAATAGATATCTATCAGCAATTAAAAGATAATGGTGTCGTATCACGTGCTTATCTGGGGGTGTTCCCACAAGATATAGATCGCAATTTAGCCGAAGCCTATGGGTTAAGTAAACCACAAGGTGCCTTACTGATTAAGGTGTCACCAGACTCGCCTGCAGAAGCGGCTGGCTTAAAATCCGGGGATATCATTACTTATTACAATGGTAAGCTTATTTTAGAGGCTGCCGATCTCGTCAACTTAGTGAGTCGCAGTAAGCCCGGCGATAGTTTTAATGCTCAAATATTGCGTCAAGGCAAGCAGATGACCATTACCGGTAAGGTGGCAGTAATGCCAGGGAATACGGTTTCTGATACCAATACTAAAGCCAATGAGAACCAGCTGCGTTTAGGCATTCGTATTCAAGGTATTCCGAAATCAAACCAAGCCCAGTTTGGAGGCGCAGGCGTGTTAATTACTGAAATAGATCCGACAGGACTGGCTGCCCGTGCAGGTCTTCGTCCAGGAGATGTCATTACCAACTTACATCAACGACCGATTAGCAGTATTGAAGACTTCCAAAAGGCGTTAAGTCAACTTCCAACAGAGGGGGTGGTGACGATTGAAGTTATTCGACAAGGTATTCCGGCAATTATTGGTCTGAGACTCAGTTAACTTAACTTCTTAAAATTATTTTAACTTATCGCCTTTTTTTAACTTACCTTTTTCATCCTTAAACATAACCGTAAAAAAAGCACCCTGACTATCAGGGTGCTTTTTCAATTAAAGGTGCTTTTTCAATAAAGGGGAAATCAATATTAAATGAGCGACTCTCTTTAAAACGATAACATTATTTTAATAACATTGTTTTAAAAGAAACGATTCAATCAACGTATGACTTGATTAACGTACATTGTCACCCATTCTAACGATTGGTTTGTCTAAACGGTAGTTAGCAGCGGCACTTTTCGCACCCATAGTACTGGCAAGGAAAGTTAATAAGGCGCTAATTAACCAGAATAGACCTGAATATAACGCAGTTTTACGTGCTACGTCTTCAGCAGTATCTAAGGCTTGATCAACTTTTTGCATACCTTGATCCGCTTTCTGTTGAGCAGTAGCAACCATTTGCTCAGTTTCAGTTTTGTACTCATTGTAAGAGGCAACAACTTCGTTACGAACTTCTTGAGCTTCACTTTCGCTAAGACCTTCAGCTTGTAGACGAGTGATAATTTCATCACTGGTCAACGTTTGCTCGATATCAGCTAAACGGTTTTTAGCAACTTCATCAATGTTTTTCCAAGTATCAAGGCTAGTGAAGTCAAGATCTTTTACTTCTGATTTTTGCTCATTGACCATCTCTTCAACCACATCAGTGGTCGCACTGATCTGTTCTTGGTCTAGGCCTTGCGTGTTTTTAGCAACCCAGCTTTCGATATCACTACGGCTGATGTCACCGGTTACTTTGTTATAGATATCTTTAGCTTCTTGTTGCACATTAACGTCTGATTGCTCTACCGCTGTGCCAACTGCACCAGAAGTAGCCGTGGCAACACCGCCAGCAGCTGATGCCGCAGTGCTCGCTACGGTGCTAACTGTACTACCGACAGCATTAGTTGCTGATGATAAAATACTTGTAGCGCCATTAACAGCCATCAACGTGGTTAATGCAACCATCGCTGCTGCTGTTAATAGACCTGTTAAAGTGGCATCTTTAGGATCAATTTCAGTTCCATCACCAAAAAGGGTCTCAGGTGCTGAATATTTAACAGCAAAATAGCCTGCCACATAAGCACTGACTAAGGCGGTAACGGCGGCATAAATACCAGCGGCTATGCTAGTGCCTTGCAGACTAAAAGGTAGGAAAGAGCTTAAGACTAGAGCTAGTGCAATCATGGCCATAACCACGATCAAACCCATCAAAAGTCCTGCTATTACGCCGCGCCAAGATGGGCGTCGTTGTGGTGTATAAGATGGCATCATATTAAGATCCTCATAGAAAGTATTCGTTTAAAGCCAAATTGTCAGGTGCTCAGCATTGAAAATAAAGGGTATTTATTTTTTTACTCTATGACTTAACATTTGACTTAAATTTGTATTTAGTCTTGATTTTCGAATACTATCACAGCCAAAATTTAAAATGATTATGTTTGGTAAGGTTTTGACACGAAATGTATACTAGTACGGATAAATGTTTGTAGTGTGTCTAATTGTGTAACGTTAAATAAAGAAATTAGCGGTTATGTGAAATATATTATAGGAGCTACGTTTGCCTTAACCATTTTTATTAAAGGGCTTTTAAGACCTCTTATTGTTAACTCATGGTGTAAAACTTAAATAAAGAGGGTAAGAACAGGAGAGTAGTTTAGAGACAGTTAATAGACTGCAAGGAGATGCAAGCTGTAATAACTAAATAGCAGGTTATAAAAAAACCTCCAATCACTTCGATTGGAGGTTTAGTTGCTTATAGCTTAGCGTCAATTAAGTATAATGACTTTAAAATAGTCTAACTATAAGCTCGAATAGGTGGTATCCCGTAGGGGATTCGAACCCCTGTTACCGCCGTGAAAGGGCGGGGTCCTAGGCCTCTAGACGAACGGGACACAAAATCATGCGAACATGAGATAGTTTTACAACGTAAGGTGCTTATTTATTAAATGAGCGTTGCCTAGGTGCTTACGTTGGTGCCGCTGATATTATTACTATCAAACCGTCATAAACGATTGAATAGTACAAAAATCAACTAATCCTAGCTATTGGTGGAGCTAAACGGAGTCGAACCGTTGACCCCTTGCATGCCATGCAAGTGCTCTACCAACTGAGCTATAGCCCCTCGCTAAGAGTGGGCGTATTTTATGCAAGTAAGAGCAGGTTGTCAATACCTATTTTAGATTAATTGACGATAATTGACTTATTCAATAAAAAAAGTCGTTGTTTCATCCAAAAAACACCATATTAGCGGTTAAAATAACGGTATTAAGCTAATTATTCATTTAATTGTTTTGGGATATGTTTGGTAAAGCCTTAGCGCAAAACCTACTATAGTAAGTCTGACGCTCAATTAAAAATACAAGGTTCAAAATAGCAGATTCAAAATAGTAGATTCAGTCAGCCTGACCGAGTTTAAAAGGATAGGCTATTGTATAAAGATATACTTTGAACGATAAAAATAGCGCATCAAGTCAACTGTTTGATGCGCTATTAATGATAAAACGAGGTATGTACTCATCCTAAATACTAAGCACCTTCACCAAATCGACCCTCTTGAAAGTCAGTCACCGCTTGGATAATCTCTTGCTTCGTATTCATCACAAAGGGTCCATACTGAGCAATAGGCTCATTGAGTGGACGGCCAGTGACTAAGATAACGCGAGTTGCTTCCTCGCCAGCGGTTATTGTTACGCCATCAGAGTCATCGTCGTTGCTCAAGATAGCCATGGTTTTGATAGGCACTTGTTGACTGTCAATGCTAGCACCACCACGATATACAAACACAAAAGCATTATGGTTGGCGGGGATGTTATGGCTAAAGCTTGCGCCTGCTGGCACATGAATATCTAAGTATGTCGGCTCAGTGTCGGGACGGGTTACCGCACCTTCAACACCGTTTGATTCACCGGCTATCACAGTAACTTTGGTACCATTTTCAGTTTCAAATTTAGGCAAATCGGCATCTTGGAAATCTTTGTACCAAGGGTCATTCATTTTATCCTTGGCAGGCAGATTTAACCATAACTGAAACCCTTCCATTTCGCCGTCTTCTTGTTCAGGTATTTCAGAATGAATCACACCGCTGGCCGCCGTCATCCATTGTACGCCGCCATTCTCAAGAAGACCCTCATGACCTGCGCTGTCTTTGTGTCGCATACGGCCTTCAATCATATAGGTAATGGTCTCAAAGCCACGGTGAGGGTGACTTGGGAAACCTGCAATATAATCATCAGGATTGTCGCTTTTGAAGTTATCCAACATTAAATAGGGGTCAAGACGCTGTTGTAAGTTCTGAGTCAAAACACGGGTTAGTTTGACACCTGCACCATCTTGAGTGTCTATCCCTTCATATAAATACTCTACAGAACGTGGGCGATTGATACTAACATTACCATTGACAAAAACACTGTCACTGACATTATTTGCAATAGAGGTTGTCATAATGATCTCCATATTAGTCTGAACTCGGCATTATTATTAGCTTATTAGCCTCGTTTATACCTTGTATTTAAGTACTCATTGCTTAAAAATCAAGAGTTTAGAGTGTTGTTGGTCTATGATAAGTTTATTTTATTGTAAAGATATAATAATAATGAGTATTGTTATATTTAGAATTACTTATCAATAGCATTCGTTTTTGCAATCGCTCTTTTTAATAGTTTTATCGTGATAAGCTAGTTATCATTTGATTAAAAGTCGACCTATAGTCAGCGAACTACGAAACGGTTAGGGTGTAAACCTCGCCAAGCTAATTTTAGTAGTACTTGCACTCGGTTGACTTGTCACCATTTTACAGCTCTTCGACACTATAAAACGTTCTTCGATCTATAAAAAGGATATCTTCATTGGATTCATTGAAATACATCAGCCATTATCCTGCGCAAATACAACACCAAGCTCAGCAGCTTATTAAAGAGGGGCGGTTAAGCGCCTATTTACAGCAGCAATATCCCGATACCTTTAATCATCCTCACCCCATACAAAGTGATAAAGCTCTGTATGCGTACGTAAACGATCTTAAAAACAGCCATCTAGGCAAAGTTGGAACTTTGACCAAAGTAAGCTACAACAGCAAGTTATCGGTACTCAAAAATGCGCTTGGTATTCATACGCATCAATCGAGAGTGCAGGGCAGTAAGCTTAAAGCGCATAACAGCATCACGGTGGCGAGTATCTTTAAAGAAGCGCCATTAGAGTTTTTGCAGATGATCGTGGTGCATGAGTTGGCGCACTATAAAGTGAGCGACCATAACAAAGCCTTTTATCAGTTGTGCTGTCATATGCAGCCTGACTATCATCAAGTTGAGCTCGATACGAGACTTTGGCTATTATGGCGGGAGTTGGGGGAGGCAGATTAGATGGTCGAATTAGAGAAGCGAATTAGATAGTTTATTAGTAGCTCATCTCGCTTTCGCTACTATCTGCCCTGCTAGGTGAAGTAGTGGCTAAGCTGCTTTGTGTCTCTTGCTTCGCGTAGCCACAAGGACAGCATGCCACAACAATTCACCTAGTAGGGCAGTATATCCGCTACAATCGAGGCTAAACTTCCTTGTTAGTGTAAAAAATCAGTTGGCAGGACTAGCTACAGTCACTCAATCAAATGACAGACAATAAAAAACGCAAGTTCTACCTGCGTAAAACCTGCGTTTTTGTTGGGTCAATTAATTAAATAAATAACTACTTAACCTTCTGCTTCCACCAAAAAGTCTGGCAACTCAGCCGCCGTTTTCTCAAGTTTTTTCAGCTTTTTCTTGCCCAGTCCGCCCAATACCTCAATAGCATGACGCAGGCGAGCCATAGTCATATCCGCACCGATAATGTACATTGAGTTCATCACAGGTGTTGAGGAAGTGCTACCCGCAATAGCGATAAAGAATGGCGCCATCATGTCACGCAGCTTAATATCAAGTGCTGCGCTTAAGCCTTTAAGCGTCTTAAAGATATTGTCTTCTGTCCACTCTGGTAGCGTCTCAAGTTTCCACGTCGCAAATTGTAATATCTCAATGATTTGATCTTGGGTCAGTGTCTTGTGCTCAAAATCTTCAAGCTTAATGTCAGGTAAGTTTTGGAAGTAGAATCCACCCCAATTGACCGCATCGGATAATAAATGAATACGGGGTTGAATAGCTGCTGCAATAGCAGTTAGCTTGTCTGAATCATTGGCCCACGCTAATATTTTGTCTTTTAGCTGTTCAGGGGTTAGCTGACGTAGATACTCCGCGTTCAACCAGTGCAGCTTTTCAATATCAAATATCGGACCGCCCAAAGATACACGGGTGATGTCAAAGCTTGTAATCATGTCCTCAAGAGTGAACTGTTCTTCCTCATTGGGCATGGAGTAGCCCATACGCCCCAAATAGTTGAGCAACGCTTCAGGCAATACGCCCGCATCACGGTAATAGGTGATAGACGTTGGGTTTTTGCGCTTAGATAGCTTGGATTTGTCAGGGTTACGCAGTAGTGGCATGTGGCAAAGAACCGGCATTTCCCAACCAAAGTAGTCATACAATAATTGATGCTTTGGCGCAGAGTTCAGCCACTCTTCACCACGAATGACATGGGTGATTTGCATCAGATGGTCATCCACCACGTTGGCAAGATGATAGGTGGGTAGTCCATCGGTTTTTAGCAAGACTTGCATATCGACCTGTTCCCATGGGATGTCGACCTCACCACGTAGCATATCTTGTACTTTACAAACCCCTTCTTTAGGAACGCGCATGCGAATGACGAAAGGCTTACCCTCGCTTGCTAATTTGTCTGACTCCTCCTTGGGAAAGTCAGCATAACGGCCGTCATAATGAGGGTTTTCACCACGAGCGATTTGTTCTTTTCGCATCTCATCTAGCTCTTCGGGCGTACAGAAACAGCGAAATGCATGACCTTTATCCAAAAGCTCTTGAGCGTACTTTTTATAAATGTCACTACGCTCGCTTTGACGATACGGCGCGTGTGGTCCGCCAATATCTGGACCCTCTGCCCAATCTAATCCTACCCAGCGTAGGGCGTCTAAAATCATTTGCTCAGACTGCTCGGTAGAACGGCTCTGGTCAGTGTCTTCAATACGAAGGATAAACTCCCCACCATGGGCTTTAGCAAACGCTAAATTAAATAGCGCAATATAAGCGGTACCAACATGTGGGAAGCCAGTAGGTGAAGGGGCAATACGGGTGCGAACAGGACGGTTTGAATTGGTTTGTGTCATGAAAATTCTCTGATAGTTTCTATAGGTAGTCTGTTTAGAATGCGAAAAATACACACCGCAAAATCGGTGTGTCGATATAAATTAGGCTATTACATTGTATTATAACAGGTTTGGCTCAGTGCTTATAAACCTCAGTGCTGATAAATCACAGTGTTCATAAGTTGTAGGGGGTTGTTTTGGCACTTTAAGTACTAGACAGCTCCTTATTAGAAAATTAAGTGCTAGAAAATTAATGATTAGAAATATTTGCCCCGTTCTCAACTTATTAAAATTTACTGTACAGGGCTGGCGCTTTTAGCCCAGCAAATCAAGACCTGTAATCAAAAACGCTGGGCTAAAGCCACAGCCTACGTTAAGAGTTTAGAATGAGGTTATAGGACTTACATATCGTTAAAATCCAGACGGTTTTGTAAATCCTAAGCAGGTTCTCGAAACGTTTAGATATGGCATAATTTGTCATAACAAACGGTCAAGTCATCTGGATATTCAGATTTATTATCTTGCTTACTTGACATGCGGGTGTGGCTTGCGATAATGAAGGCCATAGGCTTATTGATGCAGTAATATTCACTGATTAAATCATCGTTCTAATAATGAGGTAATAAACTATGATATTTCATTACCCGGTCAAAGATGGCATTGGATAATTACCCGTAAAAAAGGTAGGAAATATATCAGTGCTATATAGAACCTGTAAAAGTAGACCCATTCGTTATCGCTATTTAATGTGGTGTTATCTAGGAGCCAATTTATTGTGACCGATGTCAATTCGTTAGAGTCAAAGTCAGAATCACAACCTAAAAATCAGAACAAAGTACTGTCTAATGATCATAGCAAAGAAAAGTTCAGCCACGAGACAGTACTACTTTTTGAAACAGTGGCAGCGGTATTAGGTGAAAAGTCATTGAGTCAGGCGAATAAACAGCAT
The DNA here is from genome assembly GCF_057396215.1 of Psychrobacter sp. CX18. Taxonomy (NCBI): domain Bacteria; kingdom Pseudomonadati; phylum Pseudomonadota; class Gammaproteobacteria; order Moraxellales; family Moraxellaceae; genus Psychrobacter; species Psychrobacter sp. CX18. The sequence continues at coordinate 371,513 of NZ_JBXYJH010000001.1, forward strand.
TCAGGCATCTACGTGGATGCCACTTTTGGCCGAGGTGGGCATAGTAAGCTACTTCTAGATTATTTGAGTGATGAAGCGAAGCTTTTTGTCTTTGATAAAGACCCAGAAGCGATTGCCGTTGCCAATGAAATAGCAAAAAATGACAAACGTGTCACTGTCGTGCATGATAGCTTTGCCAATATAACGGACTGTCTACAAGCGCAAGGGGTTACTCAAGTCGACGGTATTATGGCAGATCTAGGAGTGTCTTCACCTCAGCTTGATGATGGTAGCCGCGGTTTTAGCTTCATGCGTGATGGTGCTATTGATATGCGCATGGATACCAGTCGCGGGCAGTCAGTTGGCGAGTGGCTTGAGACTGTCGATGAGGAAACGCTGGCCAATGTGCTGTATGACTTTGGGGAGGAACGTCACAGTCGCCGTATTGCGCGTGCTATTAAACAAATGGAGCGCTATACCTCAACGCTCGAACTGGCTGAAACCATAAAAGCTGCTCATCCCAAGTGGCAAAAGGGTAAACATCCTGCCACCCAAAGCTTTCAAGCGATGCGTATTTTTATTAACAATGAGCTTGGCGATATCGATAGTTTCTTAGAGCAAAGCTTGACCTTGTTAGCGCCAAACGGACAATTAGCTGTGATAAGCTTTCACTCGTTGGAAGACCGCCGTATTAAGCAGTTTATGCAGCGTCACAGTCGTGGTCAGTATCCAGAAGATCAAAATCTGCCGATGCCGCCAGTGCGACCGCGCTACTTTAGTAAGCCCAAACGCATTGCCCCAAGTCAGCAAGAAGTTCAGGGCAATAATCGCTCAAGAAGTGCATGGTTAAGAGTGGTAACCCGCACCGATTCCCCCTATAATACCGAGCCTAGTCCGCAACACAGTTAACCCTTAGAAGTTTGAGATAATTATTAGGTTTTCATGATGCGTTGAGTGGTATGATTAAGGTCTGAATCTGCTGCACCTTACCTTCAAGCTCTGTTTATACGTTGCTTGCCCAGTAACTTTTTGAATATGTGGCAGGCCCTAAGATACTGTACCGCTAATAACCCTTTAGCCTTAATGAACCTTTACCTAAAACACGACCCTGTCGGTCTTACTATCAGTCACTATATGGCAAATAATAAATCTAAACACTCCTCCCAAATTGACAACCAGTTTGAGCAGAATCTTGACAGCCAAATTGATAAAGAGTCATTGGAAATTAGTGAAATACTTACTAAACGCTATGGCGGCGTTAGTGTATATGGTGCTGTCATGTTTTTGATAGCCATTGGTATTATTTGGACGGCCATACTGACTGCTGAACAGGTACAACAGTATCATAAAGATTATATGACACTGCAAAAAATGAAAGTGGACTACCGTAATTTACAGATTGAGAATCAACGCTTAGTCATCGAACAACAAACCTTTAGCGCCACGCCACAAATTGCCAGTCGCGCAGTGACTCAGTTAGGTATGTATTCGCCGTCCACTAAAGACAAGCTTATCCTTCAGCCTATGAGCGCTAAACCGGGTGATAGACTAAATGAAGATCCACAAACGCCCTCTGATCAAGCAACAGCTTCAGTGCCAGCTTTAGTAGCGCCAACCTCAACCACTGTGACAACCAATCAAGGGGGCAATGATGACTAAAAAGCCTTCTTCCTCCTCAAAGACCAATAAAACGTCTGCCAAAAAGTCAGGGGCTAATAAGCCTATGCATGGCAAAGTCACTGAACCTTTAGTACAACCTAAGAAATCCCAGTCTTCAAAAAGTCAGTCAAAAAGCCACTCAAAAAGTACGGCCTCTAAAGGACAGTCTTCGTCTAAACGAGCATCTGGTAAAAATACTGGAAATAGTAGTGCTCTCAGTAAACTCATGTTTTGGAAAAAGCAGGAAAACGAAAGCGTTTATACCAGTGTAAAACACCGTGGCGGTAAGTTCTTTAAACCAGCAACCGTCGGTGCTTCAAGTAGAGGGAGCGCTGAAAGCGATCTGATTCGTTTTAAGATTATTTGGGGTATCGCGTTAGTTATCTTAACGATATTGCTCGGACGCGCCTTTTATTTACAAGTGATAAACGCACAGACTCTGATCCAAAAAGGCAATGAGATCATTACCAGTGAGCGCACCCAGCGCTCTTACCGTGGCATGATCACAGATCGTAATAATCAGCCATTAGCGATTAGTGCGCCTTTGTCTAGCGTGACATTTAGTCCTTACGATTATGCACAGACCTATTATGAGCTTCAAAAGCGTATCTTGAAAAATGCCGACGATGAAGAGGCCCAAGCACGGCTTTTAGCAAAACGAGACGAAATGGATTTGGCGCATTTGGCCAGTGTTTCAGGTATCTCTCTTGAGCGGTTACAGCAGGCCGTCGGTATTGATAATTCAGTAGATGTGATGGACGAAGAGGCAGTGAAAAATGCACTACCAAAGGGTCCAGGGTCACACTATGTTCCGTTATTAAATAAAGTAACCCCTGAAATTGCAGATGCGGTGATGGCACTTCATTTCCCTGGTGTCTATGAAAAGCAAGAGTTCCGTCGCTACTACCCCCAGCCGCAGCCTAACGCTCAATTACTTGGATTTATGGGCTACAATGCCAATGATCCAAACAGTGGTTATGAGGGCCGTGCCGGTATCGAGCGCCAATATGAGGCGAGGCTAGCGGGCGAGGATGGAAAGGTTCGCGTGCTAAAAGACCGCTATCAAAACAGTATAGAAGAGCTAGAACAGGTTAAACCTGTGGTACCTGGTGAAGATATCGCCTTGTCGATAGACTCTCGATTACAGTACTTGCTTTATAAAGAGCTTGAGCATGTAGGACGTATGCAGGAAGCCCGCTGGTCAACTGGCATGGTGGTCGATGTCCATACTGGTGAAGTGTTGGCCTTGTCGACTTGGCCCTCGTTTAATAATAATAACTTAAATGAGATGACCGGTAATAACCAGCGAAATCGAGCTGTGCTTGATGTATTTGAGCCAGGCTCTGTTATGAAACCGTTTACGGTAGCCGCTGCTTTAGACTCAGGGAAATATACGGAGCGCTCTTTAATCGATACCAATCCAGGGTCTATTCGAGTTAAAGGCTATACCATTAGAGATCATAACAATCTTGGGGTCATTAATATGGCCACTTTAATTCAAAAATCGAGTAACGTGGCGTCCACCAAGATAGCATTGTCACTACCGCCTGATGGTATTACCAACATTCAAAAAGACTTTGGCTTTGGATCTAAGACCTCCTTAAAGTTACCAGGAGAGCAGGCGGGTATTATTCCGACGCCAAAAGAAAATGAAACCTCACGGCGCGCCACCGTAAGCTATGGCTATGGTCTACAAGTCACGTTGGCGCAAATTGCCCAAGCATATGCCGCACTTGGCTCGGGCGGGGTGATGCATCCGTTAACCTTGTTAAAACAAGATCAAAAAGTGCCTGGAAAACGAGTCATCGCCGAAGATAATGCAATGGCCGTGGTTAAGATGATGGAGAGTGTCACTCAGCCAGGGGGTACAGCGGTAGCAGCGGCTATTGATGGCTATCGTATTGCAGGTAAAACGGGGACATCACGCCGTACGAACCCAAATGGGGGCTACTATACTGACCAATATCGTACCGTATTTGCAGGGATAGCGCCGGCGTCAAATCCTCGACTCGTTGCTGTCATACTGGTTGAAGATCCAAGAAAAGCACACTATGCCGGTGTGGTTGCAGCGCCAGTATTCCATAATGTGATGCAAGAGGCACTACGCTTATATAATGTGCCTTTGGACAAGCCTTTAAAGGCGCAATAGATATCATGCTCTATAGATCTTCGCGCTGTGAGGGTATAACCTAATCACACAGAGCCCTTAACCACGAAGAATACCTAACCACAAGAAAAAAATAAGCCGCATAAAGCAACCAAAGTGATAAGGCTAAAAGTAATAAGGCTAATAAGATGACTGATACTGTATCGACAATACCATCAGATAGCAGGCAACAGGGTAATGAAAAAACCTTACGTCAATTAATTAAAAAGCTGATAATACTACTGCCAAGTCAGGCAGAGGCTTTGAGTGTGTTATTGGCACACACTGAGGTTGTCGATATTGTGTTTGGTCGCTTTGTCTTAGATAGTCGCCAATTAATGTCATCAACCGACGACCAGTCAATAGATACTAAGCACCAACAAACGGCTAAAGATGGTTTTGTGCTCTTAAAAAGTCAGACACAACCCCTCGAAAAAAGCCAACAATACGCCAAAGAAGCTTCAAAAAAAGCCGCTTTTATCCTTTCAGAGGTTGACGTTCTTCAACCTGATGATCCATCAATTGAGTTTGGCTGTCCTGTCGTTTATGTGCCTTGTATCCGTGATATTTTAGGCAGCTTAATTCAGTTAAGCCTGCTGCCATCGCAGGTACGACACTCACTCACAAGTACCGATGAATTGTCTCACTATTTACCGAAAGTTATTGCGATCACTGGCACGAATGGTAAGACTACCATTAGCCAATTGGTCGCCCAGCTTTGTCAGTTCTCTAAGCTGCAAAATCTAAAAAATAGCGCGGTCATGGGAACGGCAGGGAACGGACGTTTAGACAGTCTCGTCCAAGCGACACATACCACAGGCGATGCCCAAACGGTACAGAGCTTTTTACGACGAATGAAGGATGACGGAGTTGATCTCATCGCCTTAGAGGCAAGCTCGCATGGATTAGATCAACAGCGGTTGCAAGCTGTCCCTGTTAGCGTTGCGATATATAGCAATTTAAGCCGAGATCATATGGATTATCATCCTGATATGGAAGATTATGCACGGGCAAAATCTCGCCTGTTTGATACGGCTTATTTTCCAACCTTGACCCATGCAGTGATTAATCTTGATGATGACTTTGCGCCACTCATGATTGAAACGGCCACTAAATCAGGATTGACGGTGTGGACTTATAGCCTTCAAGCAGACAGCAAGGCTACTTTTGTCGCACAGCAAATTAAACCAAGTCTTGATGGTGTGAAGATTGAGCTGGTCTCTGAATTTGGGACGGTTTGGTTAGACAGTCCGCTGCTAGGTAGATTTAATGTGGCAAATTTGCTGGCAGCGGTTGCTGGATTTATGGCGTTAAGTGCAGACTTTGCCGTTACTCTCGCTGATATTGCACCTCTTGTTAGTCAGCTACAGGGCGCTAGCGGACGTATGCAGCGTATTAGTGCTGATACTGGCAAGGGCTGTTTTATTGTTGATTATGCCCATACGCCCGATGCGTTAAGCCAAGTATTGACCAGTTTAAAACCGCATTGTGAAGGCAATCTTTGGGCCGTATTTGGCTCTGGGGGTAATCGAGATACCGGCAAACGCCCATTAATGGCACAAGCAGGGCTGGCAGTGGCTGATAAGGTCGTATTAACCTCAGACAATCCCCGCAATGAAGATCCGATTGTCATTTTAGAGGATATGCAACAAGGTATGAGTGACGAGCAACACGCTAAGACAGTGGTGATAGCAGATCGACGTGATGCTATTGGCTATGCGGTGGCTCATTCTGGGCCTAAAGATATTGTGGTCATCGCGGGAAAAGGACATGAGACGTATCAAGAAATATACGGCGTGCGTTATGATTTTGACGATAGAGACGTGTTACAGCAGGCTTTAATACAACGTCAATAATTGACGTACACGCATTTAAAAGGATTTAATACCACTTTAAACAACGACCAATAGCAATCAACGCTAGCGTTTATTTTTTTGCATTAAGCTTTTTTGCATTAACAAGGTGCAACAGACAAATCTTTTTTGTTACACTAGAAAGTTTTATTCAAAACGCTGATAATCTTTTTTCGACACTGACCCATTGAGATACTGAACACATGAACCAAACAGACAGCGAGGCGGACACCAGTAACGGGCTATTTATCTGGAATACTGAGCATTTACAAGTAGCGACGGGCGCGGTAAATGGTCAATGGCATCCGTTAAATGCGATAGATGGCTCGATTAAACCGTCGTTAACCGCTACTCGAATTATCACTGATACGCGTAAAGTGCAGTCTGGCGATATATTTTTGGCCATAGTCGGTGACAAGTTTGATGGACATGATTTTGTGCAGACCGCTATCGATAAAGGGGTAGTAGCGGTTATTGTCAGCCATCTCATTGAGAATACGACTATCCCGCAGTTAGTGGTTGAAGACACCCGCCTTGCCTTTGGTCATATCGCTGCTTACCGCCGTCAGCAACACAATAATTTAAAAGTGATTGCCATTACTGGCTCAAGTGGAAAAACAACCGTTAAAGAAATGCTACGTCGCATTTTTATACAGTCCGAAACCAGTCACGCCAACCTAGAATTATCTGATCAAAAATCGTCCAATCTCCATACGCCTCTCAAATACCCAGATCTTCAAACGTCCAATGCTAAACAGCCATTATCAGAACAGCCATTATCAACACAGCCATTTTCAACATTAGTCACCCGAGGTAATTTAAACAATGATTTTGGTGTGCCCATGATGCTACTCGAATTAGAAGCAAATCATCGTTATGCGGTGCTCGAGTTAGGCGCTAATCATGTGGGCGAAATTGGCTATACCGCCAATATTGTTAAACCTGATGTGGCGTGTATCTTGAATATAGGCACAGCGCACTTAGGCGAGTTTGGCGGTCGAGACAATATTGCCATTACCAAGTCGGAGATTTATCAAGCCCTTAATTGCAAAGGCACAGCAGTAGTACCGTTTGATGATGATTATACTAAGCAGCTAACCTCAGTCGCTCAAAAATATACCAATAACCTCATACAGTTTGGATGGCAGCAGCTTAACGACAGTGAAGCAAAGCTCGCTAAGATTTATGCCACTGAGGTCACCACCACCGCACTGCAAAGCACATTTAATATCCATTTCCCACAGGCCAACGATACCCGTGAGTCCATAGTGGCAGTCACCTTGTCTATGGCAGGCAAGCATAATGTCAGCAATGCGCTAGCCGCAGCCGCTTGTGCGTATGCTGTTGGTATTGAACCAAATGTCATTGCAGCAGGACTCAGTCATGCCCAATCGAGCAAAGGTCGACTGGGCAGGCAACGTTTAGGTCAGCATCACATTATCGATGACACTTATAATGCCAACCCAAACTCAGTGCGGGCAGCGGCAGATGTCCTAGCAGCCCAACAAGGCTTCAAAATCCTTGTCTTGGGTGATATTGGGGAGTTAGGAGATGCTGCCAAAGAGGAACACACTAAGCTTGGCCACGCCATTGCTGACAAAAGCATAGATACCCTGTTATGTGTAGGTCAGTTCGCGACGGATACGGTGGCTGGTGCACTTGAACAAGGTATGACGCAAGCGTATGCTTTCCCATCCAAGTCAGCGTTGTTACAAAAACTTGAGGCCATCTTGCAACAACAAACAAGCCAGAATCAGGTATGCACGATGCTATTCAAAGGATCACGGAGTGCAACTATAGAAACGCTGATCGAAGATTTAGTGACAAAGACTGATGACAGCGAGTCTTTCTAGAAAATCACAGGGTAATGTGGTTTTTTTATGAAAATCAAACACAGGACTTTTTTAGTTGTTGATTTTTGTGGTAGTTTGCGTGGCATCGTTTATTAGACGGACGTGTATCGCCACACATGGTCTTAGCCTTATCTGGTCTTCATTAAACTTGTCATACATAGTGTGGTTTAATTCATAATAAAATTTTTTAGTCATTCATGAGGAGTAAGCGGTGTTATATTGGTTATTTGACAGTGTACTGAGTCAACTATACTCACCGTTTTCAGCGGTTTCGTCATTAACCTTACGCGCCTTGTTGGCCGTTATTACCTCGCTTACTTTTAGTATTATGCTCGGTCCGCGTACCATTGCTTATTTACGAAGCGTCAAATACGGACAAGCAGTCCGAGATGATGGGCCTAAATCTCACCTTGCAAAAACAGGCACGCCGACGATGGGGGGCGTATTAATATTGACCTCCATTGGCTTTGCCACCTTATGTTGGGCAGATCTCACCAATCCTTATGTCTGGATTTTGATGGTGGTCATGGTGATCTTTGGCGGCGTGGGCTGGACGGACGATTGGCTCAAAATTAAATATAAAAACCCTAAAGGCTTGATCGCCCGGAAAAAATATTTTTGGTTGTCGCTGGGTGCGTTATTTGTCGGTGGATCATTATATTATATAGCGTCACAGCAACCAGACATTGAGTCCACTCGCGCCATGCAGGACTTACTACTGCCCGTATTTAAAGATTGGTATGTTCCTTTTTCAGCCGCGCCTTTTGGTCTTGCCTTTATTATCTTCACCTACTTTGTCATTAATGGCTCATCCAATGCGGTAAACCTAACAGACGGACTAGACGGCTTGGCTATTTTGCCAGTGGTCTTTGTGGCGGCGGGTCTCGGTGCTTTCAGTTATGTCTCTGGCGACGTGCGATTTGCAGAGTACTTACATGTGCCTTATATCGCCTATAATTCTGAGGTCACCATTGTTTGCGCGGCAATGATTGGTTCAGGTTTAGGCTTTTTGTGGTACAACGCGCATCCGGCGCAAGTGTTTATGGGAGATGTAGGCGCATTAGCACTAGGCGCTATGCTTGGTACGATTGCGGTGATGACCCGTCAAGAGATTGCGTTTGCTATTATGGGTGGTCTATTTGTCGCCGAAGCGGTGTCGGTTATATTGCAAGTTGGCTCTTATAAACTGCGCAAAAAACGTATCTTCCTAATGGCGCCCCTACATCACCACTTCGAGGAGCTTGGCTGGAAAGAGACGCAAGTGGTCACTCGATTTTGGATTATCGCAATTTTGCTAGTGGTACTTGGTTTGATGACATTGAAGCTTCGTTAACGCCAGTTGATACACTTATCACATCCCTATCTACCAAAGCTCAATAAGGCTTAGCAATGTCAAACAGTAACGGTGGTGATGCTCACGCAGTATCAGCACCGTTTTTAGTTTTGATATTATTACCTTTATTTGATATTCATTTGCACAAACGAGCTATTTATCATGACTACCCCTGTTGCAACGTTAGATGTCACACATCCCAATTTTACCTGCCCTTATTGTCAATCACCTTTGATTATTGATGGCAAAACATGGCGATGTGACGGCAGCTTAAATGACAAACATACCCCGCATCCCTTCGATGTTGCCCGTCAAGGTTATGTCAATTTATTGCCCGTGCAACACAAAAAATCTAAAGACCCAGGTGACTCTCAAGAATCGATAGAAGCAAGACATCGGTTTTTGAATCAAGGCTTTTATCAACCCTTACAGCAACTGATCGCTAGTATTGCAACTAAGATTAATGACAATGAAGACACTGCAGAAAGCCTGACTTGGCTTGATATTGGCAGTGGAGAAGGGTATTACACTGACGCGATAGCGACAGCATTGACCCATCGCTTAGGTCAACCGATGAATAATCTGATAGCCGTAGATATCAGCAAACCTGCGGTCATTCAGCAGGCAAAATCCGCCAAACAAAAGAATCAACTGTGGTATCAGATTAAGTCAAATGATGACCAAGCTCCTACTGCTATAAATACGACGTCTATAAATAAGGAGGTGATAACCAATGGCCTGACTGAACGTCCAGTCGCCATTTATCCCATGGTTGCTAGTGCCGCCCATCTGCCATTAGCGGATATTAGTATTGACGCCATCAGCACTATTTTTAGCCCGATACTGCCCAAAGAGTTTGCTCGGGTATTAAAGTCAGCAGGACGATTGGTGATTGCCAAGCCAGACGCTGGGCATTTACAACGTATGCGTGATGCTTTGTTTGATGACGTTCGTCCGCATGATTCGGATAAGTTTTTGGAGGAGCTTGCGCCGTATTTTGAGCTGACAATGACTCATCAAGTGCAGTGTGACTTATCGCTTAATGCTGAAGCACTCGCTGATTTATTGACCATGACTCCCTATTCGTATCGTGCTAAAGCGGAAAAACGTGAGGCTTTGTTAACCCAAGGCAAGACGCAAGACTTTGATACAAAGGCCAAATTTGTGGTGTATGAACTGGTTAAGAAGTAGGCATATTTGGAGCTATTTCCCGCTTTGCACTACTATCTGCTTATCTACCCGAGGCAGTGGCTAAGCTGTGGCGTGTCGCTTACTTCGTGCGCCCCGCCACAGCAAGCGACTGCAACTCGTCTATCTAAACAGTATATCCGCTACAATCGGGGCTAAACCGCATCACAAGTCGCCCCTTTTAAGTAAAGGGTAGAATTGGTTGATGCACCGAACCTATAAACTTAAATAAACCTAAATGCCATTTTGGAAAAAATATTAACAGCCGTTTTATTTACAAAATAACTTATATACCATTAATTCAAAATCATCACTTCTATTTAATGGTTCTAATGGAGCCAATTCAGTAGCAATCTCAAGTTTTTCGATTACATTATTGTTTCTATCATAAGATACTACTTTGCTAGCACCAATCTCTTGAAGTCCACAATCCACGATAATAAAAACCTCTAATGCACTTTCTTCTGCATATGGGTCATTTTCCTCAACCCTTAACCATCCTGTCATCACATCAAGCTCATTATCTAGAGTAGGTGAGGTGTAATAGATACTACCCTTATCAGAACTTTCGACTAAAATATTCCAATCTGAGTTCGCAGGAGCAGCATAAGCGAATGAGAATATAAAACTTAGTAAAATTAATAATTTTTTCATAATCAATCCTTGATTTAATTCAAAATTTAATATAACGGATAATTAGACCTTTTTGCAACTAAACTAAATTTTTTTTAAATTAATTCTTTAGAAAGCTTTCGCCTGATTATTATATTTTTGACGGTCATGTTTGATATGTCACCTTACACATCAGTCTGCTGACTAAATTTGATGTAGTTGTTACCAACTCTAAAACCAATCCTTTTATAGGTGGTTTCAAGTAACTAATAAATCTATTATTGAAAGGATAACGCCAAGAGCCTTAGAGAGTACTTTCATCATTAAGGTCGTATTTAGCGATTCTAGGGTGTGGTTAGATTTTTCAAACTTCGAAGAGGTGTAGGAAAGACGTAATCCACCTTTAGGTAAAGGTTAATACTAAAAATGAGGTTTATTTTATACAGTGGGTAGGTTATACGCATCGCTACCATCCCCCTATACAGACTAAGATAACTTATTGAATTTCATATATTTTATGATAGGCAGTAGTAGGGTGCGCCCTGCGCACCATGAGTAATACTCTATTTTAAAGGTGCGTGGGACGCACCCTACATGACCTTTTATTAAACAAACCCTTAGCGAGAATAGGATGGGTTATATTTATTAAAACTTCAGGGAATAGGCTGGGCTTTTAGCCCAGCAAATAAAACTAAATTAAAGTGAAACCAACGTTTTAATGGTTTGAAGGTTATGCTTCGCTAACCCGATCTACGCAGACTAGGTAGATTACTATACATGCTTAATCGCCATAAAATGCCTAATCACTTCATTAATATGGTGTTTAGTGGCATCATCTTGTTTCACTAACCAATCCATCACGTCATCGTCAATAGGTGATGCATTATTTTGTAATTGGCTTTTGTTTGTTTGATAGGTTTTGATAACGTTTGGCATAACGTGATTTGCTCTAGAAATATCCATGTCTTCATAATCTAAATTAGTATCAACCATGATTATATCCTTTTATTTGTTTCTTGCTTGGTTTAAAGGCAGTAATAATTGTTAAGCTATCATCACTTGACTCAAACCAAGCGACTGCTAATAGTCTACCTTTATTGCTTATACCAATCGTCAAAAATCGTAACTCTTCATGGTCAAAACGAGAGTCCATGTTGGTTACATGCATTGGGTCATCAAATACTGATATGACTTCCTCAAAATTAACTTGCCTATTATCTACACCAATTCGAATTTACTGTCATTCCAATAGAACCAAATACCGTGCTTAAATATCTCTGGCATAATTTACCCTCTAGGATGATGTGCTTCATGCAGCTGTTGCAATCTTGCCGTCGCCACATGAGTATAAATCTGCGTGGTGGACAAGTCACTGTGGCCAAGGAGTAACTGTACACTACGTAAGTCCGCTCCGTGATTGAGTAAATGGGTGGCAAAGGCATGGCGTAGGGTATGGGGTGAGAGGTCGCTATTTATCCCTGCTTGCTTAGCGTATTTCTTGAGCATATACCAGAAGTTTTGCCGCGTCATATAGCCGCCCTGAGTGGTCAAAAATACCGCCTGACAGTTGCCTGACTTAAGATGCGCCACCAGTTCTCCGCGAGCATGTTGCAGATAATCGTCTAATGCCTCACTGGCATAGTCACCGAGTGGTACAAGGCGGGTTTTATTACCCTTACCTGTGATTTGTAACCAGCCGGCATTAAGATTGACCTGCTCAAGCGACAAGTTCATCAGCTCACTCACTCGAAGACCACACGCATATAGCACCTCAAGCATCGCCTTATCACGTAGTCCCATTGCGGTACTTGTATCGGGCGCTGATAATAGGTTTTCTACATCACTCTCTGACAAGTCTTTGGGCAGTGAGCGTCCGATTTTAGGGGTTTTAACACGCTCGCACGGATTGTCTTCACGGCGCTCATTACCCACCATCCATAGATAAAATTGGCGTAGGCTGGATAACATACGGGCTTGAGTACGCGGCGTTTTGCCTTGTTTGTTAAGTGTGGTCAGACACTGCATCACATCCAAATCTGTCCAAACGGTTATGGCTTTTGGACTAGTGGTTTCGCAGAGTTTTAAGTCACGAACATAGGCATTTCGAGTGCGTGTGGACAGACCACGGGACAGCATCGCCTGACGAAATTCGGTGATATAGGCAGGTTCGTCATCCACGGCTAAGGCTTTGGGCTGTCTTGGCTGAACGGCTCTGTCACGACTCATTGAAGATGCTCACTTAATACATTTTATTTTGGATAGAGAATGGATATAGCATAGCATTAAAATCAAAGGCCACAAATAAAGGCGACAAAAAAAGAGGCAACATAACGTTGCCTCTTTTTTTTATATGATTGCTTTAATTGGCTTATTAATTTGCTTTTTGATTGGCTTGCTCAAAACTCATATGAGCAAGTGTAGCCTATAAAATTTACCTATGTTTATATTTATACTTTATATTTTAAAGTCAATAATTTTTTATAGTCCATAATCGCGGGGTTCATTTTGGAAAGATACCCAGTGAGTTTTAGTGAACTCTTCTAACACTTTGTCGCTGTTAAAACGACCGATACCTGAGTTTTTCACTCCACCAAACGGAACCATGCTTTCATCGTTCACTGGCATATCATTGATATGGGTCATACCGGCTTCCATACGTTTAGCAAAGTTCATACCACGTTGCATATCGCTGGTAAATACCGCACTAGATAGGCCATATTGAGTATCATTGGCCAGTCTTAACGCGTCTTCTTCATCTTTGGCCTTAACAATACCAACTAAGGGACCAAATATCTCATTGCGGAATAAGTCCATCTCAGGGGTGACATCCGTGAAGATGTAAGGATGTACTAGCTGACCGTCAATTTTGCCCTCAAGAATCATGTTAGCGCCTTCTTTTTTAGCGGTGGCGATTTTTTCTTGTAATGATTCTACCTGATTTTTGTTGACGATAGGACCCACAAAAGTATCTTCATCATTTGGATCACCCACTTTTATGGTCTCAACCATAGATTTAAATTTCTCGACAAATGTATCATAAATATCTTCTTCGACAATAATACGGTTGATGGCCATACAGATCTGACCTTGGTGCAAGAATTTACCAAAGACCGCCGCTTTAACCGCTTGTTCTATATCCGCATCTTTTAGTACCACAAATGGGTTATTACCACCTAGCTCTAATGCCACGTCCTTGATATAGTCGCCGCTAAAGGCAAGCTCACCAATGTGTTTGCCGACAGGTGTAGAGCCTGTAAATGACACAAGGCTTGGCGTATCATGGGTCACGATAGCGTCGCCGATTTCACTACCTGCGCCGACAACCACGTTGAGAACCCCTTTTGGTAGGCCTGCTTCTTCAAACAGTTTGGCTAATAATAAGGCGCCCGTCACTGGGGTATCACTGGCAGGTTTTAAGACGACTGCATTACCTAAAGCAATAGCGGGCGCAAGTGAGCGCTGAGTTAAATGCAGTGGAAAGTTCCAAGGACTGATTAAGGCAATAACGCCAACGGGATCACGGAACACATAGTTTTGTTTGCCTGGTGTATTGCAAGGGCGAATCTCGCCATGCATACGGTTGGGATAGGAGGAGGCTTCTACTGTCACTGCACGGGCAATTTTTAATTCCACTTCCGCTTTCATACGGGTGCTGCCTGATTCTTTAATAAGCCAGTCAACGATTTCATCATGACGCTGATCCATAAGCTGTATGACTTTATGCATAACAGCTGTACGCTCACCAGGTAGCTTTTTGGCCCATTCAGTTTGAGCCTTACTTGCGGCTTTGAACGCCTCATCCAGTTGCTCTTTGGTAGCTTGAGGAATTTCAACAAGAGTATCGTCATTGTATGGGTTGGTATCTTTATTGACACTGTCATCTTTACCTTTTACCCATTCGCCGCCGATAAACTGTAAATCAAAATCACTATAGGGAGTTGTATTGTTATTATTACTCATCTTATTTATCCTTATTAGATTATATATTTAATATGATAGGTCACAATCAGAGTTTAAAATCAAAACTTATATTTTTAAAGCCTAGCACAGAGCTTAGCAACTAAGTCATTAAATCGTATCATAAAATGAACTCAATACTGTTTATTGACAATGAACAATTGTTTATAATAAGTAACTTATTAGATGGGTTTATTAATAAAATCTTAATTTCTAAACAAGCGTGTTAGGGGGCTTTAACGATGTTAAAGCCCCTGTTTGATAATGTATTTATCAGATTAGCGATACAGATAATAGGTGGTAGTAAGCAAAGTTGATACAAATCGGCTCTAAAGCAGAACAATAGACTAAATAAAGACAGCGGTTGCATACTATTAATAGTAGCCATAAGAAAAAACAACTGAACGTTTAATTAGCTTCTTTTCTTTTGTACTACATATCGATAAAGGGTATCGGTGTGATTATCAGGACTACCAGTTGGATTATTACTTTCAGACTTCTTGACTAAATTATGTCCCAGATGGCGACAGAAGTTTGGGATATCTCGAGTTGTCGCAGGGTCAGTAGCCAAAATTTCAATATAATCACCAGCTTCCGCTTTACGAATGGTGCGATGCAGCAACATAACCGGTTCGGGGCAAATCAGTCCTTGAGTGTCCAAATGATGCTGGATATCGTCGCTATCATGAGTAGCCGTTTCAGATTCGAATGAGGTGTTAGAGTTTGTCATAAGAGTGCCATCGGTTTTATTAATGTCATCGGTTTTATTAAAAGAATGATATTTACCGTTTAGTCTTTCAAAGTTGTTCAGTTTAAACTTAATCTAAATTTGACTTCACTGCTGTTTGGTGTCAATAAAGTTAAAGAAACGTTTGAAGGTTGCCTGAAACCAATAAGCAACGCCAATCCAAGCCGCCATCGCTAGCCATAACCAATCAGATAACGAAAAAAGTAAACAAATCACCAGTAATAAACTGGCACCACCGACACTGATTAGTAGTATGGATGGCTGACTTAACCGGTAGCGATGTACCAAAAAAGCCTGATATAAGGTCAAGGGAATGGTTAGCCCAACCAAGATATAAGGTAGGTAGTGGAACAATAAATACATATTACGACTGCCATGAAACATCTTCAAACTGGCGAGAGTTCCAAATACCACAAACGCAAAGATAGCCAATACGATCAGTAAAACTGACACTTTATTTAACTTTTGAGCACCCCGTAACGCCTCGATAGCTAAGCGGGGAAACCCAGCTATACTATGTGGAGCAGCTGTTGTATGGCTAGCTGCATCTTCAACGATAGTGTCTTTTGCAAGCGCTGGGTGTTGGGTAGTGCGTTTGTCTTTAGTATCTGGTTTAGTATCTGGGCTCATGGCAAGCTGCTTTCATTAAAAGGGTTTAAATAACGGAATATTAAAGACTATGGACTATCGAAACATGGTAACGGCAATGACAAAGACTGATTTTTAGGACTGTTTAGCACGTTTAGTCTTTAAGCGCCAGTTTTTAAGCATCAGTCATTAAGAGCCAACCTTTAAGCATCAGGTTTATAGGTCAGGATGTCTTTGGCGTGATCTGGAGCCGCAAAATAAGTCTGCAATAGCAAACATGCTGAAATATCATCAATGGGATCACGCTCATTTTTTATTAAGCCCAACTCCCACGCCATTTCTCGCGCTGCAACTGAGGTGAGGCGCTCATCAAATAATTGAACCGGTACAACGATGCGCTGCTCCATAAGGCGATGCGCCAAGCGTCGGGCAAACTTATGCGCACGCTTCGCTAACATTGAGCTGCTGCCATCCATATTTAGAGGCAACCCCACCACCACGGTACCAATTTTCCAAGTGGCGATAATGCCTAGTAAATTATCCCAGTCCGCGGGCTGGCCATTGTTCATAGCTAAGATATCAAAGGGGCGAGCATCTTGTGTGACCGTATTGCCCAATGCCATACCCATTTTTTTAACCCCATAATCGAGACCCAATAAGACACTCTCGTCTTTGACCGTCTGTAATTCAGGGGCTAGCATTGGTTCTGGCTGAGATAGGGTAGTATCCACAGTGTCTTTTAAAGTGTCATTCATATATTGCGTCTTTTAAAAGATTAAGCATGCCCAATATCATCACTTAAAAAGTCTAGATGAACGCCGATTTTTTCAGCAGCATGATGCCAACGCTCTTCAAAGGGAATTTCGAACAATAAAGACAAATCTCCAGGACACACGAGCCAATCGCCTTGGTTAATCTCTTTTTCCAGTTGTCCTTTAAACCAGCTGGCATGACCGAGACACAGGTGATAATGACCGACGCCTTCACCCGCCGCGATTCTTTGCAAGATGTCTTTACTGGTGGTAATACAAACATTTTCGGAGATGGCAAAAGATGAGGCCCAATTTGGCTGCCCAGTATGGAGCACAAAGCCAACCTCAGGAAATACCGGCCCGCCATCAAGCGCTAAGTCATGCATGACCGACTTATCATTGATCTCAATCTCTAAGTTCTCTAATAATTTACCAACGGTGGCATCTAAGATAGGATTATTAATCACCAATCCTAACACCCCATGTTTGTCATGACGACAGATATAAATTAATGTCTGCGCAAAACGCTCATCTGGCATACTCGGCGCAGCAATTAAGAAGTGGTGGGTTAAATTATCAAGGGTCATAGACAGTATAAGCTCAATTTAAAAGGGTAGTGTGCAACAGGTTAAACTAAGGGACGACTCATTGTCGAAGTGAGGGTACACCCTACTATGATGGGGTTAAATGAGTGATAAGCAAGTTTTTCAAAGCAGGTCGAGGACGCTGCCCTCAAAACTCAATCAGATACACCCTATTGAGACACATCTGCCAGTAAGCTACGAGCATGTTCACGGGTTACTTCTGTGATATTCACCCCACCTGACATACGCGCCAACTCATCAACTTGGGCATCGCCACTGATAATATCAATTTGACTGTTGGTTTGCCCCTCATCAGTATTATGATGCTTTTGTACTAGTATATGTTGATGCGCTTGTGCCGCGACTTGCGCTTGATGAGTGATCGCAAGTAACTGGCGATGGGCGCCTAATTGACGAAGCAGCTCACCCACAATCTGCGCCGTACCGCCACTAATGCCGACATCGACCTCATCAAATACCAGCATAGGTTTGGGGGCTTTTATATCATCCGTTTTAGTATTTTTATCGGGCGCTTGCGGGTCTTGAGTTGCTAACAACACTTGCATGACCAACGCCATTCGGGACAATTCACCGCCAGATGCTATCTTGTATAAAGGCTGCATGGGCATGCCCACGTTAGCACTAAACATCAGCTCAATATCATGTTTCCCTTGACCGTTATAGTTAGCCTCCTCTTTTTCTGTAAAGACAAACTCACAGCGAGCATTGGGTAGGGCTAAAGGCTGTAACTGGGTAACTAGCTTTTGACTGATGCTAGGCGCTACTTTCTGACGGGCATCTCCAAGTTTATTAGCAATAGATCTATAAGTCTGCCAAGCGTCTTTAATCTGAGCCTCTAGCAATTCTGAGCTTGGTTGGCTCATGAGAGAGTCGAGCTCTTGTTGCCACTCTTTAGCCTCTTCAACAAGATTTGAAGCAGGTAAGCCATGTTTTCGAGATAAACGATGACCTAAGCTAATCAAAGCGTTTAACTCTTCTAGACGCTCAGGATCAGGCAACTGCTGTTCTGCATAATCAGTCAATGAGGCGGTTGCTTCACTAATATGCTGCTGAGCTAGATACAAAGACTCACTGACCTGACTAAAAGTCGGGCTGACGTCTGATTGATTTTCACAGAGTCGAATGGCTCGCCCTAGTAGCTCCATGGCATCTGGATCATCACTGTCGTTGTCCAATAATTGTACCGCTTGACTTGCCTCTAGCATCAATGCTTCTAAGTTTGATAACTCATCATGCTCCGCTTCGACTTGCTCATAATCCACTTCTAATAAAGGGGCAATATCTGCTAATTGGCTTTTTAGTAGCTCGATTCGATCATTTCGATGTGCCTCTTTAGTCGCAATATCATCCGCCTGGCGTTTGAGCTTTTGATAGGTCTTAAAGGCCTGTTCTGTCTGCTTAGCTAATGGTTTTAAGCCAGCGATACTATCAAGCCACTCGACCACAAACAAAGGTTTTAAAAGCGCTTGTTGGGCATGTTGGCTATGAATATTGACCAACATAGCGCCAAGCTCTTTTAGCTCGGTAATACTGACGGGTGCGCCATTAAGCCATGCTTTAGAGCGTCCATTGCTACTGAGCTGACGACGTATTAGGATCTCGCCATCGAAGTCACGCTCATGTCGGATAAACCAATCAAGAATAGAGGCGGTATTGTCGTCATTATTGTCATCGTTGTTGTCATTGTTATAAGGAGTGCTTTGGCCGGCAGCAGTCTCAAAATCAAATTGAGCGTAAATGTCCGCACTGTCTTTGCCGTGGCGTACCATGCTGCTATCAGCACGACCGCCAATACATAGGGATAAGGCATCTAACAGTAACGATTTACCAGCACCGGTTTCTCCGGTTATCACATTAAAACCATCAAAAAAAGAAAGCTCATGATGATTAATCAAGGCGAAGTTTTGTAGTGTAAGCGAAGTTAGCATCAGCACTCTCAAAATGGTTTATTATTAACAACACTAAAAACTAGATTATAAAGATAGGACTATCGTATCGCTATGACCGTATAAAAGCAAACGACCCTTTATTTAACAGCAACTACATTTAACATCAAGTGCCTTAACAGTAATGATTTGGCTTAAGGGTTCAATTTATATAAAGGATTCAATAACTGTATCGCTTTTATCGTATTATTATGGCTTTATTTCAAAAATAATAGTGTAAGAAAATTGATAAATTTTATCCATGTTTATTTAAGAGAAAGGAGAGAGTTTAACAGTCAAATTTCGATTGCTAATGACTAAAATCGTCTCAATCGAGGCTTTAATTGAATTTAATGACTGTTAAATTTAAAAAAGTATATGACTTGTCACAATTATAGTAGCAATATTGTGGTAGGATTGAATAACATAAAATTGCATCCATATTGCATCTATAAAAATAGGTGGGGCTGTCGGTTAGTATCGTCTGATTTTAGCCCATAGATATCATAAAGTAGACTAAAATTGAGGAAGTCATCATGCCAACGACGACTTATGATCAGGTTTCTGTCGTAAAAAAAGCCACTATCTCCTACGATGGGCGTTGCAGTAGTCACACCGTATTGTTTGAAGGTGGTAGCAAAAAAATGCTTGGCATTATCCTGCCATGTGATGAAAAAGTGCGTGAATATGAGTTTGAAACCCACACCTCTGAGCGCATGGAGATCATTAGTGGCGAATGTGAAGTGAAGATTACGGGTGAAAAAGAATACACCTATTACCGTGCTGGACAAGCTTTTGTGGTAGCTGGCGATAGTAGCTTCTCACTACGTACGGATCAAATTGTACAGTATGTTTGCCATCTTGAAGGATAATGGTTTTGCGGGATATTAATGTTATTTATGGATTATTAATATACTGTTATTAAGCCAGTAATCTGTTTTATAGGCGCTCCTAGTTTTAGCTACGAGTGCCTTTGTTTGTTATTGGTTTAAATCAAAATTATAATTTATATTAGGGTCTGCTGAACATTCAAATGTTGGGACTGCTAGTTAAGTCTTAACGAGGTTAACGATGTAACCGTTTAGTAGTTCGCTGACTATATCAATCAAAAAAGGTGTTTTATGGCTAAGCCAGTTTATTTCTATGGCATCCATGCTATCCATGCATTATTAAATTATCGCCCAACGGATGCGATGGCATTATTTATACAGCAGGGTCGCCGTAATGAGGCAGGTGACGGTGAGGTCGATTCTAATCTGCAAGAAATATTAAAGTTGGCTGAGCAAATGGGCGTCAGTATTCAAGAGACCAGCCGAGATAAATTAACGGCTCTATGTGGTAGTCCGCAACATCAAGGGGTCGTGCTACATGCGCGCCCATTGGCAATGGCTGATGAAGGAGAGTTGCCGACGTTGGCCAAATCAGACAATGCCCTATTTTTAATCTTAGATCAAATTACCGATGCCCATAACCTAGGAGCTTGCTTACGTACCGCTGCCGCTATGGGGGTGGATGCCGTGATATGTCCCAAGCATCATTCTGCCAACTTAACCCCGACTGTGGCAAAGGTATCCGTTGGAGCGATGGAGATCATGCCTGTTGTGGCGGTCACTAATTTAGCCCGCTGTATTGAAGCCCTAAAGCAAGCAGGTGTGTTTGTCTATGGTACGGCGCTTGATGAAACTGCTAAAGCCCTACCAGATATTGATTTGACAGGTAAAGTAGCTATTATCATGGGCTCAGAAGGCGAGGGTATGCGCCGCTTAACCACTGAGCGCTGTGATGAATTAATTTATATACCGATGACGGGCAATAAGCATGGCTCACTCCAAAGCCTAAATGTCAGTGTCGCAACTGGCATGGTGTTATACGAGGTGAGCCGTCAGCGCTATTAGTTCGACAGTGCTATTTATACGAAATTCGTTAAATATTTAGATCTGTTTTATTTAAAGGTTGAATAGACCCTTTATTAAGACTTGTATTTTTTAAGGATTAAATAATTTTGGTGTAATGGTTCAAGTTGTTGATAAAGATGATCTAAATCACCATCATTACGAACCACATCATCTGCCTCTTTAAGACGGGCTTCCCGTGACAGTTGATTGGCCATAATGGCTTTTATTTTTTCTATCGACTGGGTATCGCGGTTACTGGCACGCTTAAGTTGAGTGTCTTCATCCACATCGACTACCAATACTCTGTCACATAATGACACCAGCCCTGCCTCATAGCTTTCTAATAATAAGGGCGCAGAAAGTATAACGTAAGGGGAAGTGGCTTCGCTTAATTGGTTTTTGATTTCTGCTCGTATGTCAGGGTGGGTGATGGATTCTAGCGTTAATAATGCCTTATTGTTCGCAAAAACATGCTCACGTACGGCGCGACGGTCCATTTCGCCATTGCCATCTACGACCCAATCGCCCAGTGCCGCCACTAACTTTTGTAAAGTTGGGCTACCCTTTTGCATAATCTGATGGGCAACCACATCCGCATCCACCACATCGATGCCTTTTTGCGCGAACCAATCTGATACCGCCGTTTTGCCACTACCGATGCCTCCCGTTAATCCTATTATCGGTTTTTCAACATAAAATTGCTGAAATTTTTGAGGGGCGTCTCGGTCACTCTGTACGCTCTGATCTTTTGAGACGGTTTGATGTTTGGAATAAGTATTTGAATGGATAGAATTGGATTGTGTCATATTAATACCTTAAAACGGTGGTTCTGCAAGATAAAAGTATAGAGTCATACTTTTCAATCAGCGACGCTGTCATACTTTTTTATAAAACAACCTATCATTTATAAAACAACCTATCATTGCTAGATGCGGTCAAGCCCATTGACCCTACTATTTGTGGCGTTTGGCTTATTGTGTTTGATTGGTTGCGTTTGATTGGTTGCCTTTGGAGATGTCTTCTTAGATAGATTAATTTCTAGATTTAGTAACAAATCATAGCGTTAATACTTGTGTGGGCAATTTAGCGATTCATTAATACAGATACCACTGCGTAATAGCAGGGCCATACAAAAGGGCGACTATACCGGCGATCGCAAGATAAGGCCCGAACGCAAAAGGCTGACTTTTATTCGCTTTATACATGAGTATGAGTCCAATAATAGAGCCGAGCAGGGAAGATAGCAAGATGATAAAAGGAAGCATCCAAGGGCCAAGCCACGCACCAAGTGCCGCCAATAGCTTAAAATCTCCCTGACCCATACCCTGCTTTTTGGTGATAAGATAAAAAATCTGTACCACAATCCATAGGCTCAAATAACCAAGGATTAAGCCCCATATAGATTGTGTCGGTGATACAAACCAGCTTTGCGTATTAACCGCAAGTCCTAAGCCTGCTAATGGAAAGGTTAGTTTATCCGGTAGATACTGAGTATCAAAGTCAATACCTGCTAAGGCAATTAGCGTCCATACAAATAGTAGGGCAAATAGAGTAGGTAATTGAACTCCCATGGTGTAAACGACCAAAACGGTTAATAGTGCGGTTGTCAGCTCAACGACAGGGTAGCGCCAACTAATCGCTTGTTGACAGTGTGAGCATTTGCCTTTGAGAATAAGCCAGCTAAGTAAAGGGATGTTTTCATACCACTTTATAGGATGAGCGCAACTAGGACAATGCGACGCAGGTGTCGACAATGATAACGGGGTATCTTTACTGACAATACTGGCAATAGGACTGACTAACGAGGACTCAATATCAGATTGTGACTGCAAAAGCTGAACCGATCCCACTCGCCACTGCTGAAACATAATCAGGGGTGAGCGATAAATGACGACGTTTAAAAAGCTGCCTACTATGAGACCAACTACGGCAAATAACACCAGCATTGCGGTATGATTTTGCTGTAATAATTGCCAAATTTGCATAGACATGCCTTATATAGAGTGAATAAAAAATATAGAGTGCATAAAAAATAGTGGGCTTTAATAGCCTTTTAAAGATAGGGTAGACCATACTAGGGTTTGTATAAATCTTATTCATTTAAATGACGGTTAACCAATGACTGAGCCCATTTGAAAAATGGGAAGATACATTGCAATGACTAAACTGCCAATCAGTATACCCAGTACTACCATGATAATTGGTTCTAAAAGGCTTGTCAGTCCATCGACTGCATTATCTACTTGGTTTTCATAATAGTCGGCGACTTTATCCAGCATTTCATCTAAGCTACCAGCTTCCTCACCGATACTAACCATCTGAATTGCCAATGCAGGAAATAGCTCACTATGCCGCATGGCATCGGTTAATGACTGGCCTGTTGCTACAGCCTGCTTAATGTGCTGCGTTGCATTAAAAAAAACATAATTATCTGTGGCGGCCGCCGTAGAGTTTAGGGCATCAATCATTGGCACACCTGCAGCGTAAGTGGTGGCAAGCGTGCGACAAAATCGGGCGATAATAGCCTCATACGTAATACGACCAAAAATAGGCAACTTTAAAACCAACTTATCTAAAATAATACCAAATCTTTGATTATGTTTTTTGGCGCTTATAAATCCAAGAGCACTGATCGCCACGACACCTAATAAGATAAACCAAAACCGACTGACCCAGCTAGATAGCGTGACCACAAACTGAGTAAAGGCAGGTAATTCTGAACCGAATGAGGCGTATAAGTCCTCAAAAACAGGCACGACTTTAATCAATAAAATAAAGCTGACGACTATAGCGACCATCACAACCGCTAGTGGGTATTTTAGAGCCTTTTGTACTTTAGCTTTAAGTTGTTCACTTTTCTCTTTATAAGTCGCCACCCGCTCTAACATGGTCTCCAAAGAGCCTGACTGCTCACCAGAATATACTAAGGCACAAAATAGCGTATCAAAATACTGAGGGTGTCGGCCTAAGGCTTCTGCAAGCGTAATACCTGACTCTACGTCTTCTTTTACTTGTAAAACCAATGCTTTCATAAGAGGTTTTTCCAACGACTCAGCGACGATAGCAAACGAATGAACCAAAGGTACCCCTGCTTTGATCATGGTTGCCAATTGACGAACAAATACTGCAATATCTAATGGCTTAATTTTCTGATTTCCCACCAATAAGGGCTTTGGTTTTCGCCTAAGCCTATGAGGTTTAATGCCTTGTTTGCGCAATTGGGCTTTGGCCATCTGCATGCTTTGGCTGTTTAAAGTGCCATTAACTTTTTGGCCCTGTGCGTTAGTGCCCTCATAGATAAAGTCGAGCCTCTTGTCGGTATTCCCAGTCGTCACTAGCCAGTCCTTATAGAGCCTCCTTGTTGAGCAAGAAGGTATTGAAATGAGGGTCAAGAGGGTGTTGAAATAGTGAGTTGAGATAATGAAATGTATTCGAGTTTAGTTGTAAAATCTACAAACCTTAATCAACCGTAATGCGGGACATCTCTTGCACGCTAATGATGCCTTGCAACACTTTTAAAATAGCGGCTCGATGTAAGTCATAAAACCCCTGTTCGACAGCGGCCTCTTTAATATCAATCGCATTGCCCCCTTGCATAATGATCTGTGCCATTGTCTCGTCAATTTTCATCATCTCAAAAATCCCAATACGACCTTTATAACCTTGATGACAGTGGTGACATCCCACAGGCTCGAATATGACATATTTGGGGTGATCTAATTCAGCGACGGTAAAGCCCATTTCAATCATACTGTTGCGGTGCGCTGATGTGGGTATTTTACAGTAGTCACATAGACGTCGAGCGAGGCGCTGTGCCACGACTAAAGTAATTGCAGTCGCAATATTAAAATAAGGGACACCCATATGGTGCAAGCGGGTCAGGGTGTCAGAGGCAGAATTAGTATGGAGGGTTGAGAGGACTAAATGGCCCGTTTGGGAAGCCTTAATCACAGTGTCTGCTGTTTCAAGGTCACGAATCTCTCCCACCATAAGGATATCAGGGTCTTGGCGCAAAAAGGATTTTAAGGCAGCCGCAAAGCTCAGACCGACTTTGTTATTCACATTGACTTGATTAATACCACTAAGGTTTATTTCGACAGGATCTTCAACCGTTGAGATATTCGCTTCGATGGTATTGAGAATATTAAGTCCGGTATATAAAGAGACGGTTTTACCAGATCCTGTCGGTCCTGTTATCAGTATAATGCCTTGGGGTTGATGTAGAGCGTCTAGAAATAACTGTTTTTGATCGGGCTCATAGCCTAAGTTGTCAATACCCACCATAGACGACATAGGATCTATCACACGCAATACGATTTTTTCTCCAAATAGAGTCGGTAGAGAGTTGGCCCGAAAGTCAACGCTCCTGTCATTTGCAAGCTTAAGTGTGAAGCGGCCATCTTGAGGCAGACGACGTTCTGAGATGTCCATCTGAGACATGATTTTGAGACGTGCTGAGATTTTCGCCAGCATAGTGAATGGCGGGGTGGCAATGAGTTGCATCAATCCGTCAATGCGAAAGCGAACCCGATAATAGGTTTCATAAGGTTCAAAATGTAAGTCCGAGGCGCCCCTTTGGATAGCTTCAATGAGCAGATTGTTAACAAGTTTAACCACCGGATCGTTATCCAAAGTAACATGGTAATCTGCATTATTATTGATAGCGCCCGCATAAGTCGCAGTTGCTGTAGGAGAGGGATTGGATTCACTCGGATGGAGAGAGTTAGCGATGCTGTGGTGGGAATCTTTAGCTTGGGTGCTATATGTTTCAGCTGATCGAGCATGACGTTGTGCAGTCGTATACAACGACGATTTAGTTCCTGACCCTGACATGACATGCCCTTATGATTGTAGTACGGGATAATTTTAGTACGGGATAATTTTGGTATAGGCTTAGGTTTTGGAGCCCTTTACGGCAAGGGCATTAAGATAAGGGCATCCGCTACAATAGTATATAGAAATAAAAATATACCTTAGTAAAGCTTAAAATAAGATATTAAACAAGTCTTAACTAAAGTTTTAATCTAAGTTTTAATGAGGGTTACCTAGGGTGACAGTCATTGATAAGCGAGAAACGGCATAATAATTGTGTCTAGTGAATTACAAAGGCTAAATTTGTCGCATAAGATTATGATATAATTTAGGGCTATTATATATTTAGACCGTTAAATTGGACGTCGCTACTTGAATTTATTTAGTTGAGAATATGTTATGAAGTCTTGGGTTATCGGAAATTGGAAGCTAAATCCTGCCTCAGTTGAGGACGTACAGTCGTTAGTGGATAACTTAGTCAGCGGCATAAAGTCTCAAGAAGGTCAGGCTGAAAATTGCCAGCTAATGGTCGCTCCAAGCTTTTTGCATTTATCAACCGTGCAACAGTCCCTACAGAGTAAAGACAGTTCAATGAAGCTGGCGTGTCAAGATGTGTCAGCGTTGACGGATTCATCTGGGGCTTTTACCGGTGACGTATCAGCTCGGCAGCTTAAAGATATGGGTGTGCAGTGGGCTATTATAGGACACTCTGAGCGCCGTCAGTATTACCAAGAGGACAATGAGGTACTACTCAAGAAGTTGCAACACTGTGCCACTCATGACCTCGGTATAATTTTGTGTATTGGAGAGACGGAAGCTGATTTTGATGCGGGTAATACGCAGCAAGTCCTCGCTGATCAATTGGCGGTTATAGAGGGCTTATTGCAACAATCTAAGTCTGGTGAAGATAATGTCTCTACGAATAATGTAGCCAATAAGCTGACGCAAAAATTAATCGTGGCTTATGAGCCTGTTTGGGCTATTGGTACAGGTAAAGTACCTAGTGTCAATGAGGTTACGCAAGTACATGCCTTTATTAGACAGCGTCTTCAAGCGTTTGATGAGTCTTTGAGTCCTATACCGATAATTTATGGTGGTAGTGTCAAACCTGACAATGCAAAACAGTTCGCTGCTTCTGAACAAATTAACGGTGTCCTAGTTGGTGGTGCGGCTCTTAAAGCAGATAGCTTTATGGATATAGCCGATGCGTTTACGTCCTTGTAGTTATCATGATATTTTAGTTATTAAATAATTTATAGTTATCACTTAATTTATAGTTTTCACAAAACTTATAGACCTATAGATACAGACACGTCGATATAGATATAGACAACCCCTTTATAGGGTCATACATAATTCTCGTCATTTAACCCTTAAGATTAAGTAAGGCAAAGCATGTTTAATTTTATTCTAGCCATCCATATTATTGTTGCTATTGCGATGATTGGATTGATTCTGATTCAGCACGGCAAGGGTGCAGATGCTGGAGCCTCCTTTGGGGCCGGTGCGTCAGGTACTGTGTTTGGTGCAGCGGGTAGCGCAAACTTTTTGACACGTACCACGGCGGTTTTGGCCGTCGTTTTCTTTACGACCAGCTTAACGCTTGCTGTTCATGCCCGAAAGCAAGCTGAAAGTCAGCTACGCTTAGATGTTCCCGCAAGTTCTCAAGCACCCGTTTCAGCGCCTGAACAACCTCCTGTACAAGCACCTGCTCAAGCCCCTGCAGAATAAGCAAAATGTAAGATGAATTTAGCAGTTAGTACTATTCAAATCTGAGCAGTTTATTCAAAGCAGGCTGTCTGTATAGAATGGCTTAAAAGATAGAATGGCTCAAAAGGCTATAAGCTCGAATTAAACTTTTATTTCGCTCTTATTTTTAGGCTATCGGTTAAATTTTTAGACTCTTAGTTATTAGACTCTTAGTTAAATGGGTTGCACCTAGCAATAAAGACGAGTAGAATGTGCAACCTACTTTAAATAACTAACCATAAACAGTAGCACCAGTATTGTGGCTATAGTCTTAGATTTTATAGGTTCTTTTCCCTTAATTCGCTTAGCGATTAATTGAACTTTTGTAAGAGGCTAGTGAGGACGTAATACCTTGTTTGAAGGGTTATTTAAAAGCGCGATTGTGGTGGAATTGGTAGACACGCCATCTTGAGGGGGTGGTGGCGCAAGCCGTGAGGGTTCAAGTCCCTCCAATCGCACCATACAGTTATGATAAACACTTAGGTCAGGTAAACAGCGTGGTATTCTGTAATGTTTGCTCTAAACACCTTTAGTTATGATAGTGTGTCGTCTCTTTAAGTGTTCATCGAATGTATAGAAGTTTTGGTAACGTTATTGGGTTAAGTGCTCATAAAGTTGTTGGTTAATGTTTTGAATTTAAATTACTTTAATCCTTGACAACCTATTGGCAAATCCATATAATAGTCAGCCTAGATTGATGCGGGGTGGAGCAGTCTGGTAGCTCGTCGGGCTCATAACCCGAAGGTCGTTGGTTCAAATCCAGCCCCCGCTACCATTTATTTTTCAATCTAATTTATATTTAACCCACCATATTGTTTGTGGGTTTTTTTGTATCTGTTATTTTTCATATCGCCTTTTGGTCATAATATGCATTTATAATAGCTACTATCTTAATAGTTTCGTCAACGAATGGACTACATTAATAATTCATGAAGTTATCCAACAAAGTTAGTCAGTTAACCGATATTATTGCACCAGCTGTCGCTGCGTGTGATGTTGAACTATGGGGAATCGAGTTTCTGCCACAAGGTGGACGTTCTCTATTACGTATATATATTGAGGCCTTACCAGAAGATAAAGCAGCTGATAAACAAGTCACGATCGAAGACTGTGCTGCTGTGAATCACCAAGTTAGTGGTGTACTTGAAGTACATGACCCTATCGCAGGGGAATATGTACTTGAAGTATCCTCTCCCGGTCTTGATCGTCCTTTCTTTGCCACTGAGCAGATGACAGACTACATAGGTCATACTATTAACCTGCGCTTAATTCAAGCCGTAGGTTCAGGTAGCTCTAAGCGCCGTAAAGTAACAGGAAAGCTTGAGCAATTGGGGGACAAGCAATTGTCTATAGTGACATCTGATGGCGAGCAATATGATATTGCGCTTGATAATATTGATAAAGCGAACTTGATCTATCAAGAACAATAGTCTTAGCATAATAAGTTGATCAAAAGTTTACTATTTATATTTAACTTGATTTGACACCGTTAATTGCACTTCATCACTGTTATTACCTTTATTCTTCATAATGTGCGAATATAATAGATTAATAATAAGGATGATGTTGTAGGCAGCGTTTTTAAATGAACTTAAACATCACAGCTTTTAGGCCTAAGATAACAAATAAATTTTAATAATTTTTTGCTACTTTTAATAATAAGTAGGCGAGGACAGGTGTGTAATGAGTCGAGAAATTTTAACGGTAGTAGAAACAGTCAGTAATGAAAAGGGCCTAAATCCTGAAGATATCTTTGAAGCCATTGAAGAGGCCTTGGTCGTTTCTACTAAGAAAAAGGTCTATACTGACCAACCAGAAGTAGCGGTACGCGTAGAAATTGATCGCAATACGGGTGATTACGATACCTATCGCTATTGGACGGTCGTTGCTGATGAAGATCACGAGATGCCAGCATGTCAGCTTGCGATCAGTGACCTTGATGAAAATGAATGGTCTATCGGTGATGTAAAAGAAGAGCAAATTGAGTCTATAAGCTTCGGACGTATTGCGGCTACACAGGCCAAGCAAGTTATTATCCAAAAGATTCGTGAAGCAGAACGCGCGTTAACTGCTGATGCCTTTGAGCCTAGAATTGGCGAGATGATGTATGGCGAAGTCAAAAAGCAGACACGTGATGGTTATATTGTCGATCTAGGGGACAATGCAGAAGGCTATTTATCGCGTGATCAAATGCTACCACGTGAACAGTTGCGGGTTAAATCACGTATTAACGCGATCTTATACCATGTCAATCGTGATAACCGTGGTGCACAGCTATTATTATCACGGACTAGTCCAGATATGTTAGTGGCATTGATGAATAAAGAAGTGCCAGAAATTAATGAGCAGATTATTGAAATTCGCGATGTTGCCCGTCAGCCAGGTGTTCGTGCTAAAATTTCAGTGAAAACAAATGATCATCGTATCGACCCTGTTGGTGCTTGTATCGGTATGCGTGGTACACGTATCCAAGCGGTACAGTCTGAGCTTGATGGTGAGCGTATTGATGTAATCGTTTGGTCGGATGATCCAGCGCAGTACATTATTAGTGCTTTAGAGCCTGCAGATGTAAATAGTATTATTTTAGATGAAGATGCAAAAACAGCGGATATCATCTTTACAGCAAACGATCAATTGGCACGTGCAATTGGTGCTCAAGGTCAAAATGTACGGTTGGCCTCTGAGTTAACGGGCTACAAGCTTAATATGATGCTTGAAGAGGAATATCTTGAGCGTCAACAAAACGAAACAAAAGCGTATTTAGAGCTGTTTTACAATCGTTTAGAAGTCGATGAAGATTTAGCTCAAGCATTGGTTGATGTCGGCTTTACCAGTATTGAAGAAGTGGCTTATGTGCCTGTCGAGACCTTTTATGATATTGAAGGGCTAGATGATGATGCAATTGAGATGATTCAAGAGCGTGCTAAAGAAGTCGTCATTGCAGATGAACTGGTCAAACAGCAAAATATGAAAGAGCCAAGCGAAGAATTGCTCACAATGGAAGGCATGACGACCGACTGGGCGTACAAGCTGGCTCAACGTGACATCATCACGGTAGATGATTTAGCAGAACAAGCGGTATTTGACATCGAGGGCATCGAAGGTCTTGATGAGAAAACAGCTGGTGAACTCATCATGAAAGCACGTGAATCTTGGTTTAATGAAGAATAATAAATAGGTGACTATAAATGGCAGATAAGACCGTCAAAGAATTAGCAGACATGGTAAGCAAAACAGTCAGTGCGCTGCAAAAGCAACTGGTTGATGCTGGGTTGCCTGCTCGTGGCGAGGATGACATGGTCACCGAGCTTGAGCAAGAGCAATTGGTAACATACTTGAAACACTCGCATGGTCAAAAAGAGAAGCGTCGTATTAGTCTTAAATCTAAAACGACTAGCACGGCACGTGTGACTGGCTCTTCGGGTAAGTCAAAAAGCGTGAATGTCGAAGTTCGTAAGAAAAAAGTATTTGAAAAGCCGGATCCAAACAAGTTGGCTGAAGAAATTGCAGCCCGTGAAAAAGCAGCTGCGGAAGCAAAAAAACAGGCTGAAGAACAAGCTAAAAAACGTGAAGAAGCTAAGAAAGAGGCTGAACAGCGTCAAGCAGCTACTCTAGCAGCGATGCGTGCCAATTTAGGGGGAGGTTCTTCTTCTAGTGACAAAACAGATGAAGTATCTACAGTTGTCGTGAAAAAGGGCAGCAAAGCTGCTGCCGCTGCTAAAGAATTACCGAGTAAAGGATCAAGCAAAGACGCACCAAACAAAGAGTCAGCGAAAAAAGAAACACCGAAGAAGAAAGTAGCGCCTACTAAACCTAAAGTGGAAACCGAAGCGGAGCGTAAGGCTCGTGAAGCCCGTGAAGCTGAAGAAGAACGTCTACGTCAAATTGAAGCTGAAACCCGCCGCAAGCAAGCAGAAGAGGCTCAGAAGAAAACCCTTGAGCAAATGCGTAAAATGGCTGGGAAATACAGTGATAAAGAGCCTGTTGCTGAGGTTCGCAAAGATGAGCCTTTAGCAGAAGGACTAGTCGGAGAAGCTTTAGAGGAGTCGTTTGAAAAAGAACGTCGTGAGATTAAACGAGGTTCTTCAAGCACTGCCACTCGTGGTCGTCGCCGCAAAGGTCAAGAAGAGCGTGAAATCCGCAACCGTAAACATGGTCTTAAATCTACTCAAGCCTCTCAGCATAAATTTGAGAAGCCGGTTGAGAAGATTGTGCATGATGTAGAGATCGGTGAGCACATTGTCGTATCTGACCTTGCTCAGCGTATGGCAGTTAAAGCCCGTGAAGTGACCAAACTACTCATGAAAATGGGTGAAATTGCTGGCGCAGATGAAGAGATTGACCAAACCACAGCAAGTTTAATCGTTGAAGAAATGGGCCACAACCCAGTTCTTGTTAGCGATACCAAAGTTGAAGATGATCTCCATGAAGCTGTAGAAGAGCGCCGTAGTAATGTTCAGACTCGTCCTCCAGTCGTTACTATCATGGGTCACGTCGATCATGGTAAGACCTCACTGCTAGATAAGATTCGTGAAACAAAAGTAGCGACTGGTGAAGCCGGCGGTATTACTCAGCATATTGGTGCCTACCATGTGAACACAGATCGTGGTGTGATTACTTTCTTAGATACTCCAGGTCACGCCGCCTTTACGGCAATGCGCTCTCGTGGGGCGCAAGCGACTGATATCGTAATCTTAGTGGTTGCTGCTGATGACGGTATGATGCCGCAAACTGAAGAGGCTATTGATCATGCCCGCGCTTCAGGTACACCTATTATTGTTGCTATCAACAAAATGGACAAGAGCACGGCTGATCCCGATCGTGTACTAAACGAATTGACCACCAAAGAAGTGGTTACTGAGGCTTGGGGTGGAGACACGCCAGTGGCCAAGATTTCCGCTAAGACAGGTGAGGGTATTGATGAGCTATTAGAGCTTATTAACCTTCAAGCCGAACTTATGGAGCTTGAAGCGCCAACTGATGGTGCGGCTCAAGGCGTAGTGATTGAATCGCGTCTAGAAAAAGGACGTGGTGCCGTTGCTAGTATACTGGTTAAGAAAGGTACTCTAAATCAAGGTGACCTAGTATTAGCGGGCGAATTCTACGGTAAAGTACGCGCCATGATCGATGAAACGGGTCAACGTATTCAGTCAGCCGGTCCTTCTATTCCTGTTGAGATATTAGGTCTGCCTGATACTCCTGCCTCAGGAAGCGAGTTTTTAGTCGTTTCTGATGAGAAGAAAGCGCGTGAAGTTGCCGAATTCCGTGCCACCCGTCAACGTGAGCAACTACTTGAGCGTCAGAACAAGATGCGCTTAGAGAGTATGTTTGAGCAGATGGGTCAAGAAGATATGTCATTCTTAAATATCATCTTGAAGACCGATGTCCGTGGTACATTAGAGGCCTTATTGTCCGCTCTTGAAGAGTTATCCACTGACGAAGTGAAGGTCAAAGTCATCAGCTCAGGTGTCGGACCTATTGCCGAGTCGGACGTGACACTTGCTGAGTCTAGTGAAGCGGTATTATTAGGCTTTAACGTTCGCGCCGATAATGCTGCTAAGCGAAAAGCAGATGAAGCGGGTATCGACATTCGCTACTACAGTGTCATTTATGGCTTGATTGATGATGTGAAAGCGGCAATGAGTGGTATGTTGTCTCCTGAACATCGTGAGAAAATCTTGGGTATCGCTGAGGTTCGTGAAGTATTCCGCTCAAGTAAATTTGGTGCTGCCGCTGGTTGTATGGTGGTCGAAGGCACTATTTACCGCAATAAATCTATCCGTGTACTGCGTGAAGACAAAGTGGTCTTTACCGGTCAATTACAGTCATTACGTCGCTATAAAGATGATGTTAATGAAGTAAGATCTGGTATGGAATGTGGTCTTGCGGTTCGCGGCTATGATGTAGAAGTGGGTGATAAGATTGAAGTCTTTGAAATCCAAGAGATTCAGCGTACTATCTAATCGATTAAATATGTAGTAAAAGACCTATCAGGTCATCCTGTTAGGTCTTTTTTTTATCAATTTTATTATGGATTATTACTACATAAACTCGTATTGTGCATTATAGTCAGCGAACTACTAAACGGTTATGGCGTTAACCTTGTTAAGCCTACTCCCGAATTACTCGCTACTTGCACTCGGTTGCCTTGTAACCATTTTAGACTTCTTTGACTATATAAGATAACGACTTGTAGCTAATAATTATTAAGGAAAAATATCATGAACCAACGTCTACAACGCTTGGGCGATCAAATTCAACGTGAACTTGCAGTACTCATCCGTGACGAAGTGAATGACCCACGTCTCACTGGCTTTGTCACTATCTCAAGTGTTAAAGTAAGCTCGGACTTGGGCTATGCAGATGTATATGTGACGATTATGGAGCCTGAGCTTAATGATGCGATGAGTAAGCACAGCCATGAAGCCAGCATACAAGTCTTAAATAACGCAGCAGGATTTTTACGTACTGAGCTAAGCCACAGTCTTAAAACCCGTACCACTCCGCGTTTGAGATTCCACTATGACGAAGTTACCGCACGTGGTAACTATATGATGGATCTTATCAACAAAGCCGTTACCAAAACCGAGCAAACGGCGGTCAATACAGATACAGATACTGAATCAGATAATGAGTTAAATATAGATACTGATCAATCTAAATAAGCCTACGGCCAACTGAGAGTAAACAGACATCCATGACTAAAGTTACTGCGACTGATAGCAAGACAGGCAACACTGCATCATCACATGCATCGAATAAAACGCAAAAAACGCGGGTGTCTGGCGTTATTCTCATTGATAAGCCAAAAGGATTAACGTCGCAGCAAGTCGTCTCAAAGGTTAAATACCTTCTCAAGTCCCCAGTTCATGACAGTAAGAAAGCGGGTCATACCGGTACCTTAGATCCCATGGCGACGGGTCTACTTCCAGTGTGTTTGGGCGAAGCAACGAAGTTTAGTCATTATCAGTTGGATGCAGATAAGTCGTATCATGCTGTGATTAAACTAGGTCAACAGACTGATACTGGAGATGCCGAAGGTCAGATAATCGCTGAAACAGCCGTGCCGCAATTGACACAGTCCTTACTTGATAGCGTAACAGACCAGTTCTTAGGGCCTATTGAGCAAATACCTCCCATGTACTCTGCCTTAAAAAAAGACGGAAAAAAGCTGTATGAATATGCCAGAGCAGGTATTGAGGTAGAGCGTGAGCCAAGACCAATTACTATCAAATCTTTATCATTGCGTCCAGGGCAGCATTCTGATGAGGTGGTTTTAGATGTCAGATGTACTAAAGGTACTTATGTACGGGTACTTGGTGA
Organism: Psychrobacter sp. CX18; assembly: GCF_057396215.1. Taxonomy (NCBI): domain Bacteria; kingdom Pseudomonadati; phylum Pseudomonadota; class Gammaproteobacteria; order Moraxellales; family Moraxellaceae; genus Psychrobacter; species Psychrobacter sp. CX18. The sequence continues at coordinate 406,490 of NZ_JBXYJH010000001.1, forward strand.
GGATATTGCAAAAGCGCTAGGGACTCTAGGACATTTAACGATGTTACGTCGTACACAAGTGGGTCATTTTGATATTACCTCTGCTATTACGATCGACACCCTTGAATCCCTGTTACATGAACAACGTTTGGCAAGCTTATTGCCGATTGATGCTTGTATCACTGACCTGCCTACTTTAGTGATTTCTGAAAGTCAAAGCACACGCTTACATATGGGACAACGCCTGAATGTCATGTCACAGTTTGATGAGATTATAACTACCGCATTTCAGTCATTGACTACTAACGGCAGCGATAACACCACTAACGATGACAACACCTGCCATAAGCTCATTAACATAGATATTAAGCTCGTTGATTCAGACGGTCAGTTTATGGGTCTGGGGCAGCTTGAGTCTAATGGACGCTTACAACCCAAAAAAATGATTCAACGTTAAAGGCGCTCTAATTGGAAGGTTTCAACACTTGAGGTTTAACTATGGTTGATCAATAACTTGTGTTGACCACTAACTTGTTGATCGTAATATTCTCAAGTTTAATCCTTTTTGGCTGTCTATCTTCTTTTACTTTTCTTTTTTATCCTTCTAATCTTCTATCTTTATGCCTTTTCTTTATGCCTTTCTTTCTATCTTTTTTATCCTGTCAAAAGGGCTTTTATAGTAATCGATTAGACAAAATACTGGTTACTTACGGCAAACACTAATCACATTTTCACACATTTTCTTGCAACTTCCTCCTTTTACCTATGGCTTTGAACTTGTAGGCTAATAAACATAATAATTCTAAAACAAATGACTTAAAAAACTTGAAAATAAGTGGAGGCTAAAAAATGGCTAAGAATATAGCATTTTTATTACACTCAAATTTTGAAGAAGCAGAATATGCAAAAGTGAACAGTTTGTTAAAGGATAAAGGGTATACAACGACTTTAATCACTACTAACGATGATAAGCAAGTGCAAGCCATGAACCACGACGTTGATAAGTCGCAAACTTATACCGCTGATTTATTCTTAAATGAAGCAAATGCGGACGATTACCAAGCGGTCGTGTTACCCGGCGGCACTGTCAATGCGGATACTATACGTGGTAATAAAGACGCTCAATCTTTTGTTAAACAGTTTTATGACGCAGGCAAGACAGTCGCTGCCATTTGTCATGCGCCTTGGCTGTTAGTCAACACCGGTCTTGCAAAAGATAAGACCTTGACCGCTTATCCTTCATTGCAAACTGACATTGAAAATGCAGGCGGCATCTTTGTTGATAAAGAAGTTCAACAAGATGGCAATATCATAACCTCACGTAATCCTGATGATATAGAAGCCTTCGTGGGTGCTATCGATAAATCTTTATCCTAAAAACTTTGTTCTTTTAAGAAGTTATTTCTTTGAATGAAGTGCTTTTTAGAAGTTTTTTATCGTTTTACTGGCGTACGTCTAAATCGTTCTAATATCGTACGTCTATGAGTAATTACTAAGAAATTAAATTTTAATTATTTTATACATATCATCTTACAATTAATAAGGAAAATATCATGACACAGTCTAATGGTAATACATTTGAACAACAGCAATCAGATGCAGAAATTGCAGGTCTTAAAAATCAAGTTGAAGATAACTTAGGTAATCAAAAAGACAAAGATGACAATAAAGCCGCTGAAGGTATTGCAGATAACTTAGAAGAATCACATAATAAGTAACGTCTTATATTTAAATAAGCTGTAAATTTAATCTATAAATAAGGGTGGGGACGTTAGCGTCCTTACCTTACTTAAAGAGCATATTTAAAGATCATGTATAAAGAACATGACTTATTTCAATGACTTTCTAAACTTAATTAATTTTTAGACATAATTAATATTAAGCAAAATACATACTATTTGGGGGGATATGATGAGTAATGATCCTAAAAGCACGCCACTTGGCGAAGAAATTGAGGAATCCATTGAACGCACTGAGGAGCCAGAAACACTTGCTGAAGCGACAACCGCTGAATTAAGTGAGGATGCCTTAGGTGGACACGCTAGCGGTGCAGCTAAAAAAGCCAGTGAATAAATAAGTGCAGTACGATAGATCGTTATTAAATAGAGTGTAATTAGATTTTGGATTTATTGGGCGCTTATTTAAGACCGCTTTTCAGACAATAGTTTATTAAAAAAACTACTCACTATTGAGTGGTTTTTTTGTTATAATAGCAGGCTTGTTTAAGTCGTTTTTTTAGGTCATCTCTAGTAATGCAGGGATGTCCCCAATAAAACTGACTTTTTTATTATCAATGCATTGCAGGAGAAAGTTATGTTAACTAACACTGATCGTCAACAAATTATTGCTCAATATCAGCGCGCCCCTGGCGATACTGGTTCACCTGAAGTTCAAATCGCGTTATTGACTGCGCGTATCAATGACTTACAAGGTCACTTTAAAGAGCATAAAGGGGATCATCATAGCCGCCGTGGTCTAATCCGTATGGTAAACCAACGTCGTAAGCTATTAGATTACTTAAAAGGTAAGGATTCAGAGCGTTACGTTTCACTTATCAGTGAATTAGGTCTGCGTCGTTAATTTATAATTTCGATTATATTGTCATTTTGCTTAAATGTTATAAGTAATATGGCAATTCGATATTATAATTTAAGAGCTCATGCCTTACTCAAAAAAAACGGTGTGAATATTTCACGCCGTTTTTTGTATCTGGTGGTTTAGTATTTTGAATTCATAACGTTTAGAAGAGACCGTTCATACTCTATGTTCCTACACTATAAGAGACGTGTACGGTAGTATGACCCCATAAATTGTTTAGAATAAATTTGGCAATCCATGACTTTAATTGGTCAAGTCTGCCAAATCCCTGTAAAATAAGACACCGTCTTATTGAAGACGATAAGCTTCTAACGTTTAAGACGTTTACTGGTAGTGACAAAATGCCAGCATCAAATCAAGTTAAACAGTTAAGCAGTTAAACGTTAGAGGCTAACATCAAGTCTCAATAGACGTGCTCATTCATTTGTACACACTTATAAAAAATAGGAAAAATTAATGTCAATGTTTAATACCATTTCTCGAGAATTCCAATATGGCAATGAACAAGTTGTTATAGAAACAGGTCGTATCGCTCGTCAAGCAAACTCTGTCCTCGTCCATATGGGCGGCGTCTCTGTACTGGTTGCTGCCGTTGTGAAAAGTGAGGCCAAAGAAGGTCAAAACTTCTTCCCACTAACGGTTAACTATCAAGAAAAAATGTACGCCGCGGGTAAAATCCCTGGTGCCTATGGCAAGCGCGAAGGTCGCCCTACAGAATTTGAAACCTTAACCTCACGCCTTATTGACCGTCCAATCCGTCCGTTATTTCCTGAAGGTTATGTCAACGAAATCCAAATTACAGCGACGGTCGTATCCAGTGACAAAAAGCATTATGCTGATATCGCCGCTATGATTGGTGCTTCAGCCGCCTTGTCTATCTCAAGTGCCCCGTTTAATGGCCCTATTGGCGGCGCCCGTGTTGGCTTTATCGATGGTGAATACGTACTTAACCCTTCCATTGAAGAGCTAGAAAAGAGTGATCTAGATCTTATTGTTGCAGGTACGAAGTCAGCGGTATTAATGGTTGAGTCAGAAGCAGCAGAATTGTCAGAAGATCAGATGCTTGGTGCGGTGCTATACGGCCATGAGCAACAACAAATTGTCATCGACAACATTATGGAGCTTGCCAAAGCAGTCGGTACCGAAAAGCAAGCATTTGAAGCGCCACAATTAGACGCAGACTTAAAAGAAAAAGTGACGTCACAATTTGGCGATCAAGTCGCTGAAGCTTACGCAATTGGTGATAAGCAAGAGCGTTACGAGAAACTGGACGAGATTAAAGCGGCTGCCATCGAAGCATTAGCAGGCGATCCTGAGTCAGAAGAATTTAGCGAAAAAGAAGCTCAAATTAAAGACATCTATAACGATCTTAAGTATCGTACCGTTCGTGACGCTATTTTGTCAGGCAAACCTCGTATCGATGGTCGTGACCTAGATACCGTACGTGCCCTTGATATCCAAGTCGGCGTCTTACCGTATACTCATGGCTCAGCGCTCTTCACTCGTGGTGAAACTCAGGCATTAGTAACGACTACGCTGGGTAATACGCGTGATGTCAACCTTATTGATTCACTCGCAGGCACCATCCAAGATCATTTCATGCTGCATTATAACTTCCCACACTTCTCAGTTGGTGAAACCGGCCGTGAAGGTGTGCCAAAACGCCGTGAAATCGGTCATGGCCGTCTGGCTCGCCGTGGTGTACAAGCCATGCTACCAGATAGTGACCGCTTCCCATATGTCATCCGTGTGGTATCAGAAATTACGGAATCAAACGGCTCATCATCAATGGCTTCAGTGTGTGGTGCCAGTTTAGCCTTGATGGACGCTGGTGTACCAATGAAAGCGCCTGTTGCTGGTATTGCGATGGGTCTGGTGAAAGAAGGCGATCGTTTTGCGGTCTTATCAGATATCTTAGGTGATGAAGATCACTTAGGCGATATGGACTTTAAAGTTGCGGGTTCTAAAGACGGTATCACTGCTTTACAGATGGATATCAAAATTGAAGGCATCACGCCAGATATCATGGAAAAAGCGCTAGAGCAAGCCCATGCCGGTCGTATCCATATCTTAAATGCGATGAACAAAGTATTACCAAGTAGCCGCACTGAGATTAATGCCCATGCGCCAAACTATGCAGTGATGGAAATTAATTCGGACAAGATTCGTGATGTGATCGGTAAAGGCGGCGCAACTATCCGTCAATTGACAGAAGACACCGGTGCGGTCATTGACATCGATGACAATGGCACGATTCGTATCTTCGGTGAAAACAAAGCGGCGACCAAAGAAGCCATCCGTCAAATCGAAGCGTTAACGGCTGAAGTTGAAGTGGGTACTGTCTACAAAGGCACCGTCGCCCGTGTGGTTGACTTCGGTGCATTCGTCACGGTATTACCCGGTACTGATGGCTTAGTTCACATCTCACAAATTGCTGAAGAGCGCGTTGAGAATGTCTCTGACTACCTAAGCGAAGGTCAAGAAATCAACGTATTGGTACAAGACGTTGACAACCGTGGCCGTATTAAGTTGACCATGAAAGGTGTTGAGCAAGACGCATAGTCCTACCAAAATATATGATCAGCGTTGTTAAACTTGCTTAGCCTACGATACGTAGTATTGTTACAAGTTTGCCTCGCTCATTAGCATTTTGACAAAACTGTCTGACTTATCGATTAACACAAAAAATGCTCCCATTTGGGAGCATTTTTTTGTGTTTAGATAGCGTTGAATTTAGATAGACTGTTGATTTTAGATATACCGTTGACTATTGATAGACTAATGATAGTTAGCGTTGATTGGAGCTGGTCTCGCTTTTCGCTACTATCTTGGCTCACACTAGGTGATGCGCTAAGCTTTAACCCGTTCCTGCTACCGCGATAACGGTTTAAAGCAATCGCATCAACCTAGTGCTACACCAAGTATATCCGCTACAATCGAGGCTAAAAAGCCTTGTTAGGGCATAGGGCATCTAATTTTTTTGATAAATCTTATTCATAATCTGAAGTTGGTAGGGTGTCGCCATGCGCACCTATTGCATTGAATAAACTAAATGGTGCGCGGGGCGCACCCTACTGGAACTTGTAGAAAATTTAGTAGCTGGCATTGATTCAAATAAGCCGTTTATTTGCTTAAAAGTTTTTTTAAAATTATCCAAAGCAATCGTAGCGTGGGTGCAACCCTTTGAAACCCATGTATTAAAAGCCCTTATATTAGCGCTAACGTTACTGTAACTGTATTTTCAATGACCTAAACTGCTATTACTTATACATTGTATTACTTGCTGGTTTTATTTGTTTTTAGTTCGTCAGCATTGGCGGCGAGACTTTTTATAACTTATGAAAGGAGGATAGCAATGTGCTTGAACTGAACGATGGATTTACATACTACCAATTAATTCTTTTGCTTTGTCTAAGGTGTATGCTCCGTCCACTTCTTTTTTATCAAAAATCATAAAGTAGGCAAAGTCATTTCCTGCTTGTTTTTCCCATTCGATACCAAGCCTACATTTGGCTTCACTATCTGAACCATCCAAATGGTCGCCTTTTGTTTCAACTAAAATCGTTTTACCTGATTTAGTCTGCATAATAAAGTCTGGATAATGGTTTGCTTTAAATCCGTTTATGTAAAATCCTTTTCCACGTTCTAAATTTCTATGCCAAAACTCAATATTCGAAGATGTACCGAGTTCCATTGCTACTCGTTCTTCAAAGTTGTTCATTGATCCTTCTTTTTCGTAAAGTGAATTCCCAATTGAAGAACCGGTTTTCCCTGGAACAATCTCTTTACTTAAGTGCCAATTTGCTTTGGTGTAAATTCGCTTGGATTTAATTAAGTCCATAAATTGTCTTTCGGCATATGAGTCCGATAACTGCCTAATTTTAGACTTAATTTTGTCCGTATAACTCCACTTGCGAACCAAGACATCTCTCAATTGATCGGTATCCATACTGTTTAGAACGCGACTGATATAAACCTTGATTTCTTGGTCTGGAATAGGATACATATTTCCGATAATAGGTATCATTTGATGTGTAATATCTATTATCTGGTCTTCTTTTGGTTTTGCTAAAATGTATTGAACAATTGGCTCTTTAACCAAATTGTCTTCAATCTTTGTGAATGAAGGACGATATTCATTTTTCTTCGCTTCTTCTAAGTCAATTTTATACAGGTCAGAAGAAACTGTATCAAAATCAATTTTTATATCCTCATCTGAAAGTTTAAAGTCTTTTAGTAAGGATTCTCTATTTAACAACTCTTCGTCAGTTCCGAAAATGTCGCTTGCGGTTACCTTTATGAAGAACTGCGGAAACTCAATATTATTGATAAACTCCTTGTGAGCTTCTTTCACTTTGTAGCGTTTCACTTTATCACCCATTTCTTGAAAGATATTTTCGTCAACAGGCTGCTTTTCCTGCTCTTTTATTTGTTCTTCTAACTGTCGGTTTTGTTCTTTCGCAATGGCTTCAATTTCATCGATTACCCTGGTTGTTTCAGGTTCTTCTTTAACTATATTTGGGTCAAACGTAACTCGATTGGTGTCTATGTTGTCATCTTCTTCTTGTTCCATTTGTAGCTCAGGAAAAAGAAAGGATTCAACTGGGTCAGTCTTAACCTTTTTCTTTTCTTCTTCAGTCATCTTATCCACTTTGCGATAATCTTTTTCACTAAAACCTGATTCTTGTAAGCCTTTTACAATGCTTTGCAAAGTCTCGTTGAATTTGGCAGATGCCGTTAAAACGTAAGAAAGGTTTAGCTGAAATGATTTATGCTTTTGGACATAAGGCTGTCGCAATACACGACCTAAAATTTGCTCTACATCTACCGCACTAGATTTGTCTGCCAAGGATGCCAAGATATACGCAAATGGACAATCCCAACCTTCTTTTAAAGCGTTGATGGTGATGATGTAACGAACTTCACATTCTTTGCTCAGTAAATTAATGCCTTTTAATTCGTCAATGTTGGCGGTTTTAATTTTGATTTGATTTTCGGGAATACCCAAACTTAACAACTGTTCTTTCAGTTTCTCGAAAGTGGTATTGTCGTCATTGGTCTTTGGTTGTGCCTGAAACAATACAATGGGTCTGATGTATTTACCGCCTTCGGATTCTTGCTTAATAGCAAGGTTCTCCAATTTACGTTGTAAATGCAAGGCATTATTGATGACTTCCGTTTTATCGTGATTGTTGTAAACGATTACCGGAAGTTTTACCATATGTTCCTTTTTCAGTTCTATGGCAGGGACAAAACTTATAATGTTACTATTATTTTTTGGTGTAGCGGTTAAATCGAGAATGAAAGAAGGATTTAAGTTTTTGAGCATATCGACACTTAAATCGCTTTCTGCATTGTGGCTTTCATCTACTACTAAAACTGGATTGAGATAACGCAAAACATTGATTAAAGCGGTATCATCTACACCGTTTAAAATATGTTCACCGTTTTTGAATTGCGATACAAAGGCTTCTAACTGGCCGTTTTCTTGATAAACCTTTCGGTCTTCTTTTTTACTCGCTCGAAGGCTTGCAAAACTCATTACAAAAATACTCAATTGGTCTTTAACCACGGTCGGGTTAAAATTTGAGCCCTGTAACAAACCCTCTTTTTGATAGACTTCTACACGGTGATTGAAAAGGGTATTGAGTTTTTGTCGGTACGGATGCTCTGGATTGGAAAGAGCATCAACAGTTTGTTGCAAAAGGTTGCTCCAAGGTACTAACCAAATCACCGCTTTCGGTTTGCTGGAATCATAGGCTTGAAAAATGGAATGCAAAGCATTGACGGCAATAAAGGTCTTACCACCTGCCGTTGGTACTTTGATGCAAACGTGCGCCGCATTAGGGATGTTGTTTTTGTAAGGCTGCATTCCTGTACCATCCAACGGATTGTAAGGACCGATCTTATCTTCCCAATATTTATCGAAAGCCGTTTTTAAATCTTTGTGCTTTTGAACGTAAGTCAAGTATTCTTCAAGATTTTCAATGACTTTCTGCTGGTAGCTTTTTAATTCCATAGTTTATAATCTAGTTATATCACGTGGGATTTTTTTAAAAATGATGTTCTTTTTTAACATAAATTCCTTTGGTAATAAGCAATTGTCAGCATAAATGATGTATTGCTCGCCTTTGGTTTTTATAAGTTCTAAGGCATCATAATCTAAGGTGGTCAAACGGTCTTTCTCGTATATGAAATAGTATACTGATTCTTCTTTCTTTCCTAAAAAGTAATTTTCCGCATTTGGTTCTGTAAATGATGTGCGGGTTTCTGAAAACCAAATGTATTCTCTGACTTTTTGCAAGTCTACTTCTTCATTTAGATTTTGGTTTTCGTCAAAGAGTGGCAAGCCAAGTTCGTAAAAATCGAACGCTCCGCCTGTACCATCAACGGCTTTTTTTTCCTCTCCATAGCCTTTGGTTACTCGTTTTACACGTTCGGCGGTAATATCATTGGCATAGTCTTCCATTTCTATCAATATGAATTTACGATTGCCCCCATCTTGTTTATTCAAGTTTAATACAGCGTGGGCGGTGGTGCCTGAACCAGCGAAAGAGTCGAGGAATATACCTTTATCTGCATCAACAGATTTTAATAAAGTCTCAATAAGGTTTACTGGTTTTGGATAATCAAATTTTTTATCGGTTAAATCCTTTAACGAAATACCACCTTCACTTTTTGTGCTGATAATTGATCGTAAGAGAAAATCTGAAACATCCTCTAAATATTTAATTGAACTTGGTTGAGTGTTTTCATCTTTAGCAAACCAAATTTCACCACAAATAAAACTACCATTATGTAATTCTTTTACATTTTCATAATCCAACAATGAGTCAAAGGTTTCTTTAGTCCAACGCCAACCTCTATTTGGGACCTTACAAGGCTTCTTTGTTTTAGGGTGCAATACATCATAACGAGGACCGAAAGTTTGACCATTGGGCCAACTCACATTTATTTTCCCCCAAAGTTTATAGTTCTCATCAAGTGAATTATAAAGTGTAATGCCTCTATCATAAGCATTCTTCTTATAAAGTTTTTTAACTTCTTCTTCAGCTTTATGTATAGGAGTTTTTTTTCGTTTTAGATTTGATAATAATTCATTGATATCTTTAATTCCCTCTTTTCTTTGAATGAATCTATGTTCTAGTTTTTTGTTTTTAACGAATAAAAGAATATACTCGTGAATGTTCCCTATAGACTTGTCATTCTTAGGAACCCTTTTATTCCAAACTAATTGTTCGATAAAGTTCCCAGCTCCAAATATTTCATCCATGATTAATTTTAGGTTGGAAATTTCGTTTTCGTCTATTGAAATAAAAATAGCTCCGTCATCTGCTAGTAGCTTGTGCAAGAGTTTTAAACGCGGATACATCATACACAACCATTTGTCGTGTCGGCTTAAGTCTTCTCCGTCCTTTCCAACGACTTCACCCAACCATTTTTTTATTTTGGGGTGGTTTACGTTATCGTTGTAAACCCAGCCTTCATTCCCTGTATTGTAAGGAGGGTCTATGTAGATGCACTTTATTTTGTTTTCATATTCGGGCAGTAGGCTTTTAAGTGCCTCAAGATTATCACCGTGTATGATTTTGTTTCCGCTGTTAGTGGGTTCATTCTGTTCGCCATTGTCGGCTGTGAATCCGTATTTGTGTTCCAATACTCGGTATTGTACATCTTGGTGGTGGCTCACCACCTTGTCTTTTCCTATCCAATTGAGTGTTGGCATACTATTATTATTCTTTGTTTAAGTTTGTTAGTTCTTTTACATCAACATTTAGAATATTGACAGCTTCTATTATCATTTGTAGTCATGGGTGCTATATATTTATAGCATAAAAACGTACCATATTTTAACTTTTCCTAAGCTGTTTAAAAAGATGGATTTGCTAGATATTCTTCGATTATTGAAGAACGAAGGTCAGTTAGTTTCATGCCGTCAAAACCGTCAATTTTTTCGTTAATACACTCAATGACAAACTCGCGTTTTTTATCGGTTGTCCAAAAGTCATAATCGTCTGGGATATACCATTCAGTTGCTGTATCAACACTTTTAGATTTATTAGAAACCCGTTTGACCCTCTCAATGGCATTTTGCAAAAACATACTCCACTCTTTCTTTTTTTCGGCTGCTTCAGCATAAGCAATGGAAAATGGTGAGTCAGCTTTAAAAAGAATTTCCCCTAATTGATTTTTGTTGAAGTTTACTAATAACGCAACCAGTGTCTCTTCATCAAGGTTTAAGCCGCTGCAAAGTCGCTCTTTTAAATTTACGACCTCCCAATCTATTGGACAGTATTTGTCAGAGTTTGCAAAATTCAACAGTCCAAGATAAAACGCTTTAACGAGTTGTTGTCTGTCTATATTTGCTTTAATGAAAACTTCTCCGTCTTTGTAGGCTTCGGAAATCGTTAAAACTTCTCTATCCCAATTAACACGTTCAAAGTCATATTTTATATGGTTCCCTTCGTTGTCGTACTCGAAAGATGTTTGTTGAACTCCAATTGAAATTGCTTCTAACCAATGCTTTAAATCAGGAAGTGGATCATAAACGTGTGAAAATCTATCCTCAAATGACTGTTGTCCTGCGGTCAGTTTGTAGAATAACCAACCGACATCGGCGTCATAAAAATCAACAGTTAATAGTTCTGTTTTTGGTTTATCTCTCATTTTTGGCGTCTTGTCGTGAAATCCCAATAAGCGACACTATCACGGTTATCTAGGATATAGGTTATTATGTTCGTTTATTAAGATACTGATGGTTATTAAATGGATGGGCAAGCAAGCGTAGCGTGGGTGCAACGCAGTGAAACCCACGTATTAAAAGCCCTTGTTGTGGATTAGCACTCACGTTATTGCAACTGCATTTTTAATGCCCTTTAGAGGCTTAATCGCTCTTTTAATGCAATCATTGAACAACCAAAACAACCTAAAATTAATACTTAACTGGAAAGCGATTGGTAGGTTGGTGTCGAGGTAACGAGACCCAACATATTATGAATTAAAACCGTTGGGTGTCATTCCCTCATCCAACCTTGTTGCAAATAAAACCAACGTGTCAATAACAAGGTTTTTGTGCGAGGGACGAGCACCGAACGGACTCATTAAAGGATAATGAGCCATGGAACGCATATTTCTAACTCATTAAAGCATTCAGATATCGAGGCCAGTTTTTTAATCTTTAGAATCCATCCCCAACCCTTCCTTTGAAAGACAAACGACGGACAATTCAATTTATACCATATCTAGAAATTAACCTAGCGAGGAGGCGAGTGCAAACGCTACAAATAGTAGGTTTAGCGAGTCTGACAAAGATAGGTTATGTTATAGAAAAGGTATTACTTCAGAAACTTAACCGTACCCTGCGTTCCTGTACTCATGGCATCATTGGCAAGCGCATTCTTTTCCTGAATCTCTTCAGGGTCAGGACGACGCTCGATGTGACCACACTGAGTGCACTCGATATATTCATCCTCTTCTGGCTCAAAGATCTGCACCTGAACCACCGCATCCATTGTGTGACACTTTGGACAGCTGACACCCGCTAAAAACTGACGCTTAGGGCGGGTTGATTGATAACGCATATCAAGCCACCTCGTCTGTATCGACAAAGCCGCCATGACGTAGTAGGGCATCAATGCTGGCTGCGCGGCCTCTAAAGGTCTCAAAGTTAGTCTTAGCTGGCAGACTACCACCGACGGCTAGGATGCTTTCGCGGAAGTCTTTACCAGTTTGTGGATTAAAGACACCTTCTTCTTCAAAGCGACTAAAGGCGTCCGCTGATAGCAGTTCTGCCCACTTATATGAGTAATATCCGGCAGCATAGCCACCCGCAAAGATATGACTAAAGCCATTGGCAAAGCGGTTGTAGTCTGGCGTTTCGGTGACTGCCACATCTTGTCGTACATGGTTCAATGTCGATAAGATACCTTGGTAATCAGGGGCGGGCGAGGCTGCGTGAATCAGCAAGTCAAATAAAGCAAACTCGATTTGACGTAAAGTTTGCATGCCACTTTGGAAGTTTTTGGCAGCAAGTAGGGCGTCAAGTTGTGACGCTGGTAACGGCTCACCAGTATTCATATGGGCGCTAATGAGGTTAATGCCCTCACTATCCCATGCCCAGTTTTCCATAAATTGACTAGGCAACTCGACGGCATCCCACTCCACACCATTGACGCCTGCCACCTCACTCACCGTGACTTCTGTCAAAAGATGATGTAGGCCATGACCGAACTCATGGAATAAGGTGAGTACTTCGTCATGGGTCAATAAGCTTGGTTTACCCTCGGTGGGCGGCGTAAAGTTACCGACCATAAAGCACACAGGTAGCTGTGAGTAAGCCTCGGTATCTGCTGTGGCGGCATACTCATAACGAGACTGAAAACCACTCATCCAAGCACCGCCACGTTTGCCACTACGTGCATATAAATCAAAATAGAAACCGCCGATTAAACGGCCTTCATCGTCTTTATTGCCATTATTGTCTTGATCGCCTTGTTTATTATCATCAAATAACTGGTAAAACCGGACATCTTCATGCCATAGGCTTACTTGATCCGTCATGTCGACCGCACGGATGCCAAATAGCTTATTCACGATGGTAAATAGACCGTCAATAACCTTAGGTAGCGGGAAGTAAGGGCGAATTTCTTCTTGAGACAGCTTGAATTTATCCTGCTTAACTTTTTCAGCTAAGTAGGCAGTATCCCAAGGTGCCATCTCCTCGATACCTTGTTTCTTGGCTTCTTGCTCTAATTGGCTTAAGTCGCGTTTTGCTGCAGGTGTGGCTCTTTTGGCTAGATTGCGTAGGAAGTCCTCCACCTGAGCAGGGCTGTCTGCCATCTTGCGAGACAATGACACTTGAGCATAATTATCGAAGCCCAATAGTGCTGACTTTTGCGCCCGAAGGTGTAGGATTTTCGCCATGATATCGCTATTGTCTAATGACTCGCCCTTACCATTTTTGTGCGTATCAAGCTCTGATGCCCGAGTAACGTAAGCTTTATAGAGCGTTTCGCGTAAACTGCGATCGTCTGCATGGGTCATCACGGCTAAATATACAGGGATGTCTAAAGTCGCGACATATAGAGGCTCATCTTCTGGTAACGCAGTGGTTTCACCTGACGCCTGCTGTTTGGTTTTATACTGTTCGCCTGCCGCTTTCAGCATGGCAAGCCCACTGTCTGTAATGCCAGCGAGTTGCTCTTGTGATAGAGGCAACGCAAAGGCTTGAGTGGCATCTAAGATATTATCTGAGAATTTTGCCGATAGTGTTGACAGTTCGCTTTGAATCTCTGCATAAGTGGCTTGTTTATCAGCAGGCAATGCCACACCGGATAGCTCGAACTGTTGAATGGCAAGCTCGATAGCCCGTTTGCGTGCATTGTCTAATGCTTCAAAAAAGTCACTGTCCTGTTTAACGGCTTGATAACGGTGATAAAGCGGTTTGTTTTGTCCCATACGGGTACCAAATGCTGACAATTGAGGTAATAAGTCATGATGAACATCACGTATATCATCATTACTCATAACGCTATTTAGATGCGATAAAACACCCCAACTGCGGTCCAAATCTAAACCAATATGCTCAAACTCAATAATATCATTCAAAGCCTGTTTTGCCTGAGTCGGCGCAGATGCTTCTTTTTCCATCTCATCCAAAAAGCGGTTGCCTTTTGTTATGGCATTGCCAACTTGAGACTTAAGATCCTGTGGATTAACCTTAGAGAAATCAACAAGATGTAGGTTGGGATGAATGTTTTCAGAAAGATCTGAGGTCTGTGAGGCGATTTGCATGGTAATGTCCTTAAGGGTATATATAAGTAAGCAGTGTTATTGTCGGTATTAGAATTTGAAGTAGCAGTCTGAAGTCAAAAATGCTTTGACTAAAAAACGTTATGAATTTAAAAGATGATGAATTTAAAATTTTATGACTTAAATAAGCACTAAAATATGTAATTAAATATACCCTATTCTCAACTCTTAGCGTAGGCTGTGACTTTAGCCCAGCATTTATGATTAAAGGTCTTGATTTGCTGACTAAAAGCACCTGTCTTGTTAATTTTAATCGCTTGAGAACGGGGCTAAATATAAAAATTATAAAGGTTAGGGCGTGTGGAACATTCGCAAATTAGCACTGCTGATAGCTAAAATCGTTCCAGACTAGGCGCAAACTGACGCTAATGTC